>NZ_CP084742.1:4945882-5255000 GCF_020520285.1 Pseudomonas sp. L5B5 | reverse complement strand
TTTGGATGCAGTTCCCAGGTTGAGCCCGGGGCTTTCACATCCAACTTAACAAACCACCTACGCGCGCTTTACGCCCAGTAATTCCGATTAACGCTTGCACCCTCTGTATTACCGCGGCTGCTGGCACAGAGTTAGCCGGTGCTTATTCTGTCGGTAACGTCAAAACAGCAAGATATTAGCTTACTGCCCTTCCTCCCAACTTAAAGTGCTTTACAATCCGAAGACCTTCTTCACACACGCGGCATGGCTGGATCAGGCTTTCGCCCATTGTCCAATATTCCCCACTGCTGCCTCCCGTAGGAGTCTGGACCGTGTCTCAGTTCCAGTGTGACTGATCATCCTCTCAGACCAGTTACGGATCGTAGCCTTGGTGAGCCATTACCTCACCAACTAGCTAATCCGACCTAGGCTCATCTGATAGCGCAAGGCCCGAAGGTCCCCTGCTTTCTCCCGTAGGACGTATGCGGTATTAGCGCTCCTTTCGAAACGTTATCCCCCACTACCAGGCAGATTCCTAGGCATTACTCACCCGTCCGCCGCTGAATCCGTAAGCAAGCTTACTTCATCCGCTCGACTTGCATGTGTTAGGCCTGCCGCCAGCGTTCAATCTGAGCCATGATCAAACTCTTCAGTTCAATACTGCTTGGGTTTTTAAGTAACCCTAAACTTGGCTCAGCAATCTCAAATGACTATGTGATTTCTCGCATGGTCACTCGTGATGCTGATAATCTTTCTGACTATCAGTCTGACTACACAAGCACCCACACGAATTGCTTGATTCAGTTGTTAAAGAGCGGTTGGTTAAGAGCTTTCGTCTCAACCGAGGCGCGCATTCTACAGCAGCCTCATTTACTGTCAAGTGATTATTTTCAGAAGCTTTCGAAGATTTCTTCAACAACTTCAACCACTTGCGCTTCCGATCTCTCGTCAGCGGGAGGCGAATTCTACAGCGTTACACGCTGCTGTCAACACCTCTTTTTATCCGCTTTCGATCGAGAGGATCGAAACGCTAACAAGGCGAAAACGCTGCCTTATCAGCTCCTTCTTGGCCTCGATGAACTGAAGCGTTACCGCTGTCGAAAACCGTGTAACTCATTGAATCTCAAGGAGTTTTCCGTTTCGACTGCGCCGGAAGTGGGGCGAATTATAGACCTGTAGAATCTGCCGTCAACACTTAATTACGCTTTTGTTGCAGAAGAGGCCTTGCGAGCCATCAGCCGAGGAATACGCCGCGCCACAGGCGGCAGTCGCAACAGCATCAATACAGCCCCCAAAGAGGCATAGACAGCCCACTCCCTCAAGTCGGCCCGGACAATCCACAGCATATGCAACAACCCGAGCCCCAAGACGAAATAGACCAGGCGATGCAGTTTCTTCCACCGAGCCCCCAAACGTCGCTGACTGTAACGATTGGATGTCACCGCCAATGACAATAGAAGTAGGAACCCCAGGCTGCCGACAAGAATGTAAGGCCGCTTGCGCAGCTCCACGCCAAGCTGCGACCAGTCCAAGCCCAGAATGAACACGCCATAGGCACTCAGGTGCAACACCACATAGGCAAAGCACCACAACCCCAACTGCCGCCGCACCGCAATCCAACCCGGCCACCCCGTCAACTTGTGCAACGGTGTCATGCTCAGAGTGAGCAACAAAAGCACCAGAGCACCCAGCCCCAACCGGTCAACCAGAACCTTGCCCGGATCAGGCCCAAGCAGCAAAGCCCAGGCCTCATACAACCAATACAAAGGCCATATCATGACGGTCATGAAGACGCCGATGCGCCATAACGAATGACGCATCAGTAGTTCTTCCCAAGGTCCATGCCGCTATATATAGAAGCGACCTCCTCCGAGTAACCATTGAACATCTGGGTCTCGCGGATGTTGGGGCTGAACAACCCGCTAGGCAGGCGCCTCTCTCGTGCCTGCGTCCAACGAGGATGATCGACCGCAGGGTTCACATTCGCATAAAAGCCATACTCATTAGCTGCGATACTTTGCCAGGTAGTCTTGGGCTGCTCGCTGACCAGACTGATACGCACGATGGATTTCACACTCTTGAAACCATACTTCCAGGGCACCACCAGTCGCAGCGGCGCGCCGTTCTGGTTGGGCAGTTCCCGGCCATACATTCCAACCGCCAGAATCGCCAACGGATTCATTGCCTCATCAAGCCGCAACCCTTCGACATAAGGCCAGTCGATCAAGGCAAAACCGGAACGCTGTCCCGGCATGTGTTCTGGATCCTGCAAGGTTTCAAAGCGAATGAACTTGGCCTTGCTAGTGGGCTCGACCTGCTTGAGCAATGCAGAAACGGGAAATCCGAGCCAGGGAATCACCATCGACCAGGCCTCGACACAACGCAGACGATAAATGCGCTCCTCCAACTGGTAGGGCTTGATGAAATCCTCGAGCGCATAACGACCTGGACGGGCCACCTCTCCGTCCACCACCACGCTCCAGGGTTCAGTCTTCAGCCCCCCGGCATTGGCCGCAGGATCCCCTTTGTCGGTGCCGAACTCATAGAAGTTGTTGTAGTGCGTCGCATCCTTGAAGGGCGTGACAGCTTCCCCCCTTGCAACTACCGCCTGCCAGCGAGTCGCAGGCAATTTTTCCGCGAACCACGCTGGCATCCGTCCTGGTTCGACATCGGCGTAGCGCCCCGCCTCGCCTGCTCTCCCCCAGCGCGGCAATGCGGCTGCGGCAATGCCCACAGCAGCGCCGCCCAACAGGGCACGCCGGGAAAGATAGAAGGACTCGGGGGTGATATCCACCGCCTTGCAGTCGGAGGACTTGGGGAATTTGAACAACATGGCAACTCCGCAGTATTGGAGGATAGATGCACCAATAGACTGCGGAGTATGGGGGAAATTACATCACTCTACGTTATTGCGACGACGAAGGTGCAGCAGGTACTGGATCGGTCCGGATGCCGCATAGGCCAGGAACACCAGCAGCAGCACACGTGGTGGATCACTGAAGACCACGGCAAAGACCAGCACCACAGCCAGGATAGCCACAAACGGCACCCGCCCCTTGAGATCCAGGTCCTTGAAGCTGTTGTACTTGATATTGCTGACCATCAGCATGCCGGCGGCTGCGACGATCAGCGCTACCAGGAATGACATCTTCGAGCCCTGGATACCGTAGTCACTGAATGCCCAGACGATCCCCGCGACCACACCCGCCGCTGCCGGACTGGCCAGGCCAATGAAGTAACGCTTGTCGGCAGTGCCCACCTGGGTATTGAAACGCGCGAGGCGCAAGGCGGCGCCCGCCACATAGATGAAGGCAACCATCCAGCCGACCTTGCCCATGTCCCCCAACGCCCAACCAAAGGCCAGCAACGCCGGGGCAACCCCGAACGCCACCATGTCCGACAAGGAGTCGTACTCGGCGCCGAAAGCACTCTGGGTATTGGTCATCCGGGCAACACGCCCATCCAGGCCATCGAGCACCATCGCAACAAAGATGGCGATAGCCGAAAAGGCAAAATATTTGCTTGCTCCAGCAGCATCCCCGGCGCTCAAGGCGCTCTGGGCACTCATGGAACTGATGATGGAATAAAACCCTGCGAACAGGTTCGCAGTGGTGAACAGATTCGGCAGAAGATAGATACCACGATGCCGGACTTTACGGCCCTCAGCGTCATGTCCTTCTTCGACATGCTCATCGATCGGTAGCAGGCTTTCGGCGTCAGAGGCCTGGTTTGGCTCTTCGGGACGTTCGCTCATGGACATTACCTTGCAACGGTGGAAAAGTTTCGACAGATACCCGGGACCACGGTTCGGTCACAAAGGAGCCTGCTTTATACCAGAACCTATCCTTCCAAACGAAAAAACGCGGCCTAGGCCGCGTTTTCCCTGACAAGACTCGAACTCAGTTCTTGGCTTTGTCGACGATCTTGTTCGCAGAGATCCACGGCATCATCGAACGCAGTTGCTCGCCGATGATCTCGATGCCATGAGCTGCGTTGTTACGACGCTTGGCGGTCATCGATGGGTAGCCGGTGGCACCTTCGCTGATGAACATCTTCGCGTATTCGCCGTCCTGGATACGCTTCAGGGCATTGCGCATGGCTTGACGGGATTCGGCGTTGATGACCTCTGGACCGGTCACGTATTCACCGTACTCGGCGTTGTTGGAGATCGAGTAGTTCATGTTGGCGATACCGCCTTCGTACATGAGATCAACGATCAGCTTCAGTTCATGCAGGCATTCGAAGTAGGCCATTTCTGGCGCATAGCCAGCTTCGACCAGGGTTTCGAAACCGGCTTTGACCAGCTCGACAGTGCCGCCGCACAAAACGGCTTGTTCACCAAACAGGTCGGTTTCAGTCTCGTCCTTGAAGGTGGTTTCGATGATGCCGGTACGACCGCCACCCACGCCAGCGGCGTAGGACAGGGCAACATTCTTGGCATTGCCCGAAGCATCCTGGTAGATGGCGATCAGGTCAGGGATGCCGCCACCCTTGACGAACTCGGAGCGAACGGTGTGGCCCGGAGCCTTCGGCGCGATCATGATCACGTCGAGGTCGGCACGCGGAACAACCTGGTTGTAGTGGATCGAGAAGCCGTGGGAGAAGGCCAGGGTGGCGCCTTTCTTGATGTTCGGCTCGATTTCGTTCTTGTACAGAGCGCCCTGGAACTCATCCGGGGTCAGGATCATGACTAGGTCGGCAGCGGCAACTGCGGAAGCCACGTCGCTGACTTTCAGGCCATGGGCTTCGGCCTTGGCAACGGTGGCCGAACCTTTACGCAGGCCAACAGTTACGTCGACGCCGGAATCTTTCAGGTTGCAAGCTTGAGCGTGACCCTGGGAACCGTAGCCGATGATGGCAACTTTCTTGCCCTGAATGATCGACAGGTCGCAATCTTTATCGTAGAAAACTTTCATCAACTTCCCCTATATCAGGCCCTTCAGGCCATTCGCTAATTTGAATTAGATGCTCAGTACTTTGTCGCCACGGGCAATCCCGGTGACGCCACTGCGTACGGTTTCCAGAATCGATGCGGTGCCGACCGATTGAATGAAGCTGTCGAGCTTGTCGCTGGTACCGGTCAATTGCACGGTATAAACGCTAGCGCTGACGTCCACGATCTGCCCACGATAAATATCGGTGGTACGTTTTACCTCGGCGCGCTGGGCGCCAGTAGCCTTGATCTTGACCAGCATCAGCTCGCGCTCGATGTGAGCACTTTCCGACAGGTCCACCAGCTTGACCACCTCGACCAGCTTGTTCAGGTTCTTGGTGATCTGCTCGATGACCTCGTCATGACCGACCGTGGTCAGCGTCAGACGCGACAGTGTCGGGTCTTCGGTGGGTGCCACGGTCAGGCTTTCGATGTTGTAGTTGCGTTGCGAGAACAGGCCTACAACACGAGACAAGGCGCCCGGTTCATTTTCCAGAAGCAAGGAGATGATGTGCCGCATATTAAGTACGCTCCGTCTTGCTCAGCCACATATCGCGCATGGAGCCGTCTTTGATCTGCATCGGATAGACGTGCTCGCTGGTATCGACCTGGATATCAAGGAATACCAGGCGATCCTTCATGGCGAACGCTTCTTCCATCTTCGGCTTCAGGTCCTTCAGGTCGGTGACACGAATGCCCACATGACCGTAGGCCTCGACCAACCGGACGAAGTCAGGCAGCGACTCCATGTAGGAGTGCGAGTGGCGGCTGCCATAGCTCATGTCCTGCCATTGCCGCACCATGCCCAGTACACCGTTGTTCAGGCTGATGATCTTGACTGGCAGGTCGTACTGCAGGCAGGTGGACAGTTCCTGGATGTTCATCTGGATACTGCCTTCGCCAGTGACGCAGGCGACATCATGATCAGGGAAGCTCAACTTCACGCCCATGGCCGCCGGAAAACCGAACCCCATGGTGCCCAGGCCGCCGGAGTTGATCCAGCGGTTGGGCTTGTTGAACTTGTAGTACTGCGCCGCGAACATCTGGTGCTGACCCACGTCGGAGGTCACAAAGGCATCGCCCTTGGTGACTTCACACAGGGTCTCGATCACGGTCTGAGGCTTGATGATGCTGCCGTCGCCCTTGTCGTAGGGGAACAGGCCGCGGTCACCGCGCCACTCATCGACCTGCTTCCACCAGCTGGCGACTGTCTCCTTGTTCGGGGTATCGCCAATTTCCTTGAGGGCCGCGATCATCTCGCTCAGGACACTCTCAACCGGACCCACGATCGGCACGTCGGCCTTGATGGTCTTGGAGATGGAGGCCGGGTCGATGTCGACATGGATGATCTTGGCATTCGGGCAGAATTTCGGCGCACCGTTGATGACGCGATCGTCGAAGCGTGCACCAACGGCCAGGATCACATCGGCATGATGCATGGTCAGGTTGGCGGTATAGCTACCATGCATGCCGAGCATGCCGACAAACTGCCGATCGGTTCCCGGATAGGCACCCAAACCCATCAGGGTGTTGGTGACGGGCAGGTTGAGCATCTTGGCCAGTTCGGTCAGCGGTGCAGAACCGCCACCGAGGATCACGCCGCCGCCTGCATAAAGCACGGGACGCTTGGCCGCCAGGAGCATTTCTGCCGCCTTGCGGATTTGTCCGGAGTGACCGCGAACAGCCGGGCTGTAGGAGCGCAGCTTGGCTTTCTTGGGGAAAACGTATTCGAACTTCTCAGCCGGATTGGTCATGTCCTTGGGGATATCGACCACCACCGGACCAGGACGACCGGATTGCGCCAGGTAGAAGGCCTTCTTCATGACTTCCGGGATTTCCGAAGCGTGCTTGATCATGAAGCTGTGCTTCACGATCGGCCGGGAGATACCGATCATGTCGGTTTCCTGGAACGCGTCGGTACCTACCATGGTGCTGGGCACCTGGCCGGAAATGATCACCATTGGAATCGAGTCCATATAGGCGGTGGCAATGCCAGTGATGGCATTGGTCGCGCCCGGGCCGGAAGTCACCAGTACCACGCCGGCTTTACCGGTGGCACGGGCATAGCCGTCAGCCATATGGGTCGCCGCTTGTTCATGCCGAACCAGGATGTGGGTCACTTCCGGTTCTTTGAACAGGGCATCGTAAACATGAAGGAGAGCACCACCTGGGTACCCGTAGATATATTTGACGCCTTCGTCACGCAAGAAGCGGACGAGCATCTCACCGCCAGATAAAAGCTCCACGTTGTTCACCTCTAAAACGCCAGAATACCGCCCTCAAAAGGGAGCGGGTCTTAATAGGTTTACTTCTCAGCAGAGCATGAGCGACGGTGGTCGCCGACTACGTCAGCACTGACTGAGCAAGCATTGGGAACGCCCCAAAGTGTTGCGGGGGTTTCCCACCCAGCGCGAGGTAACGCGTTGCGGGTGTAGCACTTCGGTGCGGATGTGCACCTCATGATCTGCTGAGCGGGTCTGCTTCTGGCAGTCCCTCTACAGCGGACTTTGGATTCTTCTGTTTCGTCCCCGGCAAGTCAAGTCGTCTATGTGGCTAATTCGAACTAAGCTCATGAAAACGCAATAAAAAGCCCAAAACCAGGGTAAATTCACGCTTCAATTGCGCGATTTTCCGCAAGAAACTCATAAACATGAACGTTGACTTTGTCCCTCCAACGACTGATCAGCCCCTGAAAGGCTGATACATTCACCACAGCAGGAACCGCAAGCGGACGCCTGGACTCCGGCCATGGAGCGACCAGAGCAGGAAAAGCCTGCGAAGACAATTGGAGGGAGGCTGCCAGGGCCCTGGCAGCCCTGCATCAATGGGTAGCGACGATCAGTTGATCGAACTCTTTGAGCAGCACTTGCAACTGCCGATCGCGCCCCTGCATGACACGGGTGGCGAACACCACCTCGGCCATTTCCTGAATTCCAGAGGCACTGGGCAGCGGCAGATCCTGCTCAAGAATCATCTTCATGCGCGGCAGGAAAATCCATTGCAGCCACTGCTCGAACTCCAACGTATCGACCGCAAAAGGCTGGGTACTGGCGAGGGCCTCGGCACTGGGAGAAACATCGTCCCATAGCCCCTGGAGCCGCAGTTCACGCTCGATCAGCAACAGTTGCTCGGCGATCCTGGGAAAACGCGAATCCATCACAGCGACACCCGGGCTTTCTGCCGAGCCTGGGCAGCGCCAGCGGCGTCCCCCTGCTTCTCGCGCGCCTGGGCGATCAGTTCCCACAGGCTTGCCTGCAGATCAGGACGACCATTGGCGAAACTCAGGCCCCGGCGAGCAAATTGCTCGGCTTGCGGAGCATCACCCTGGGCCATCCGCACCTGGGCCAGGCGGTACAACACCTGGGGCTCACGCGGCGCGACCCGCTGGGCACGCTCGAGGCTGGAGGATGCGCCATTCAAGTCACCACCGGACTGTTGCTGCTGGGCAGTCGTCAACAGCGCCAGCACCGGGCCATCCAATTGCTCGTCCGCCGACAGGCCACCGGCACGGGCCGAGGGAATGCCGCTCGGAGTCGCGGGCAGGTTGTAGGAGCCCTGGGTGATCGGTGCGGGCTGGTAGTTCGAGCCATCCACCGGGCCCGGGGTAATAGGACCGGAACTGACCGGCCCCGGGGTGATCGGCGAGGTACTGATCGGCGCCGAGGTCGTCGCGCCACCACCACCCGGCACCATGACCACCACGCCCGAATCCTCGGGAATGGCTCGGGCCTGGGCTTGCGCCGGACGCTTGATCGTCGTCTGGCGGAAGCCCCCGGTAGCAGAAATCCGCTCGTTGTTGGACACGGCTGTGCTCGAGTCCACGACGGGAATGGAGCCGCGCTGCACACTGGCGCAACCATTGAGCATCGCAAGAGCTGTAATAGCTGGAACCCACCACTTGTTCACGTCAAATCCTCATTGCTTAGTTCATCCAGCCCTTGACCCAATCCATCACCGACTCGCCACCTGCCGGGGTATCTCCACCGCAAGCAGCGCCGGGAGGCGGTTCGCTGCCGCGAATATACGGCATCTGCACAGCCCCCGGACAGTTGGCATCGGAGCCCTGCCCGGTACGCGAATCGACCCAGGCCTGGACCACGTTATCCGGTTGCGGCATGTCCAGCGGTAGCGGATCGGCCTTGCGCATGAAACTGGTCCAGACCTGCAAGGCCCCGGTCGCTCCCGTGAAGGGGGTCTTGCCGTTGTCATCGCGACCCAGCCAGACCACCGCCAACAGATCCTGGCTGAAGCCTGCGAACCAGCTGTCACGGGAATCGTTACTGGTGCCGGTCTTGCCGGCCAGCGTCAGGCTGTTGGGCAGAACGCTGTACACCGAACGCCCGGTACCTTCGCGCATCACTCGCTGCATGGCGCTCTGGATCAGGTAGATCGAACCGGCATCGAAACGCTGCTGGATCTGGAAGGGATAACGCTTGAGCGGTTCACCTTCAGCGGTCAGCACGCTGCGAATCCCGCGCATCGGCGTATTGAAACCACCATTGGCCAGGGTCTGGTACATGGTGGCCACCTCAATCGGGCTCATGCCCCCTGCCCCCAGCAGCATGGATGGAAATGCCGGGAACTCGCGGGTAACGCCCAGGCGACCAAGGGTTTTCAGGACATTCGGCACCCCCACTTCCAGGCCGAGCCGCGCCGTGGACAGGTTGTAGGAATGGGCCAGCCCCTGGTACAGGAACACCGTGCCGTGGCTGCGGCGATCATAGTTCTGTGGTTTCCACACCTGGCCATCTGCGCCCTTGACCGAAAAGGCCTCGTCCGAGAGCCAGCTGGTCAGCGTGTACTGGCTGGGCTTCTCCAGGGCCGTCAGGTAGACCGCGGGCTTGATCAGCGAGCCGATCGGCCGCACTGCGTCCAGGGCCCGGTTGAATCCGGCAAAGCTGGCTTGGCGACTGCCAATCATGGCTTGCACTTCACCGGTTTCCGGGTTGGTCACCACCATCGCCGCCTCGACGTCCTCGGCCCCCTTGCGCCCGGCCAGACGCTTGAACGTATCGTTGACCGAAGCCTCGGCCTTCATCTGCAGGATCGGATCGAAACTGGTGAAGATCCGCAGCCCTTCCTCGGTCAAGTCTTCATCGCGATAGTCCTCGCGCAACTGGCGCTTGACCAGGTCGAGGAAACCGGGGAACGAGCTATCGGCCAGGCTGCCGCGCTTGGTCACCCCCAGGGGCATCTTCTTCGCGGCCTCGACCTGCTCGGGCGTCGCAACGCCCTGCTGGGCCAGCAGGTCGAGCACCAGGTTGCGCCGCTCCATGGCACGTTCCGGGTAACGTCGCGGATTGTAATAGGAAGGCCCCTTGACCATGCCCACCAGGAGCGCCACTTGGTGCAGCTTGAGCTCGGACAGCGGCTGGCTGAAGAAGAACTGGCTGGCCAGACCAAAGCCATGCACCGCACGCTGGCCATCCTGGCCGACGAAAACCTCGTTGAGATAGGCCTCCAGGATCTCGCGCTTGTCGTAATGCAGCTCCAGCAACAAGGCCATCATCGCCTCGGTGAGTTTGCGCGACAGGCTGCGCTCGTTGGTCAGGAAGAAGTTTTTCACCAACTGCTGGGTCAGGGTGCTACCACCCTGGCGCATCTGACCCGACGAAGTGTTGACCCAGACTGCCCGGGCAATCGACTTCGGCGAAACCCCGAAGTGCGAGTAGAAGTCCCGGTCTTCCACCGCGACCAGGGTTTCCAGCAGGTATGGCGGAACCTGGTCGATCTTGATCAGGATCCGGTCTTCGAGGTTCTTGGGATACAGGCCGCCAATCAGCAGGGGCTCCAGACGCACCACTGCCAACTTCGCCCCCTTGCTGCCGGAAAGCTCGGCGACATAGTCACCGGAGAACCGCACACGCACCGGCTGGGCCTGCTCCAAACCTTCGTAGAACTGGAATCCGCGGGTATTCAGTTCAACGGCATTGCCGTTGACCGACGCCGCGCCAGGACCATTGGCCACGCTTTCGCGGCGATAGCCCAGGGCATCCAGCTCCGTCAGGAAGTCATCCTTGCTGAGCTTTTGTCCGACGAACAGCTCCAGCGGGCGCGCATACACCTTGGCCGGAATGGTCCAGCGCTTGCCGGAAAACTTTTCCTGGACCACGGCGTCGAGGTAGACCGCAAAGCCGGCGATCACTACCAGGCCCACCAGACTGAGCTTGAGCGCCCAGCCCAGCCAGGGGCGCAGGCCGCCAAAGGGAGTTTTTTTTGCAGAACGGGGGGATCGGGTACGAGTCATGGCGGCGGATTATACGCACTTTGATTCATCATCAACATGCGCCAACCGAGGTTTGCCTTGGCGTCTCCAGCGGCCATAATAACGCCCTTGATTTTCCCCACTCTGAAGGATCGCCTGTGAGCCAGTCACTGATCGCTGCCCTGCAAAACCCCGCTTTGTACCCTCATCCCGTAGACGGGTTTCAGGTCATCGAAACCCATATCTCCTGGGTTCTGCTCACTGGCCCCTTTGCCTATAAAGTGAAGAAGCCGGTCAACTTCGGTTTCCTGGACTTCACCAGCCTGGACGCACGCGAGCATTTCTGCGGCGAAGAACTGCGCCTGAACCAGCGCCTGACCGAAGACCTGTACCTGGAAGTCCTGCCGATCACCGGCAGCAGCGAGGCACCGGTACTGGGCGGAGAGGGACCGGTGATCGACTACGCGCTGAAAATGCGCCAGTTCCCCCAGAGCCAACTGCTGAGCACCCTGCAGGCCAACGGCGAACTGACCACCGCGCACATCGACCAGATGGCCCGCCAGATTGCCCAGTTCCACCTCAGCGCCCCCAAAGTGCCCGCCAGCCATGAAGCCGGGACTGCGGACAGCGTGATGGCACCCGTGCGCCAGAACTTCGAACAGATCCGCCCGTTCCTCAGCGACAAGGCCGACCTGCAACAGCTTGAAGCCCTGGAGGCCTGGGCCGAAACCAGCTTCGAACGCCTCAAACCCCTGCTGGCCCAGCGCAAGAGCGACGGTTTCATTCGTGAGTGCCACGGCGATATCCACCTGGGCAACGCCACGCTCATCGATGGCCAAGTGGTGATTTTCGACTGCATCGAATTCAACGAGCCCTTCCGCTTCACCGACGTGTACGCCGACACCGGCTTCCTCGCCATGGACCTGGAAGACCGTGGCCTGAAAAGCCTGGCGCGGCGCTTCATCAGCCAATATCTGGAGCTGACCGGCGACTACCAGGGCCTGGAACTGCTCAATTTCTACAAGGCCTACCGTGCCCTGGTACGTGCCAAGGTCAGCCTGTTCAGCATGCCCGCCGACGCCACACCCGTGCAGCGCGCGACCACCCTGCGCCAGTACCGCAACTACGCCAACCTGGCAGAGAGCTACAGCACCATCCCATCGCGCTTCCTCGCCATCACCTCGGGGGTTTCGGCGGTCGGCAAGAGCCATGTGGCGATGCGCCTGGTCGACGCGCTCGGCGCCATTCGCCTGCGCTCCGACGTCGAACGCAAGCGCCTGTTCGGCGAGCAGCAGATAGCCAACGACCTGCACGCAGGAATCTACAGCAGCGAAGCCAGCAGCAAGACCTATGACCGCCTGCATCAAATCGCCGAAATCATCCTGCGCGCGGGCTTCCCGGTTGTCATCGACGCTACCTACCTCAAGCGTGCCCAGCGTGATGCTGCCGCCCAGGTTGCCGAAGCCACCGGTACGCCATGCCTGATCATCGACTGCAGCGCTCCTCAGGCGGTCATCGCCAGTTGGCTGGCCCAGCGTCAAGCCGACCAGAACGATCCATCCGATGCCACCCTGGCAGTGATCGCCGAGCAGCAAGCCACGCGTGAAGCGCTGACAGAAGAGGAGCTGCTGCGCAGCAAGCGCGTCGAGACCAACGAAAGCGGCAGCCTGGACGCCCTGGTCGCCAACATTCGCCAGCGCCTGCCTGGCCTCTGACCCACTATTTCAGCCGTGAAGTGGCAAAGACTTCACGGCTGAAAAATAGTGGCACTATACTGGCGTCATAAATCCAACACTGGTGATGTCGCCATGAGCCAACCCAAACTTCTCGACACTGCGCTTTTCGCCTTGCTGCACAAGGACGACATCACGGGGTTCAACCGTGAGCGCCCCAACGACGGTTCCATCGATATGCGCGGTGGCGACTTCCGCGGCCTGGACCTGCGCGAGCTGAATGCCCAAGGCATCGACTTCACCGATGCCTATTTCCGCTCTGCCGACCTGCGTGGCCTGGATCTCAGGAGCGCCTGCATGGAAGGCGCAAGCCTTGCCCACGCGCAGATTTCCGGCGCCTATTTCCCGGTGGAACTGACGGCCGACGAGATTCTGATGTCGGTCAATTTCGGCACCCGCCTGCGGTATCACACCCGCTGATCTCCCCCCTCTGCGTCCGGCGTCTCGCTCTGCGCCGGACTGCGCTCATGACGCTGCCCCCTTCTGTTGCGTGCTGCCCTGGCTTCGCTACTCAAACGGTAAATGACCCGCCTTAGAAGCATTTGCACGGAACCCGACCAAAGCACAGCGCGTTTTCTGCTGAGCGCTACACTCCTTTGAGGTTGTCCACTCACCATTCGGCCAACGCCAGGAGGCTTGATGAATGATGAACTGCAACACTTGAAGAATCTCGGCAAGACATCCGCACAGTGGCTGCATGCAGTGGGCATCCATAGCGCTTCGGACCTACGTCGCCTGGGGGCGGTGGACGCCTACAGGGCCGTGCGGACCCGTGGTTTTCGCGCCTCGAAGGTCTTGCTCTACGCCATCGAGGGGGCCCTGATGGACATGCACTGGAATGACCTTCCCGCCGAACGCAAAGAGGCCCTGAACAAACAGCTGGATGCCATTTCCACTCGTCCAAAGAACTGACTGGCGCACCTCTATGTATCTACTGGGAGAGCAACCGGCCTACGCCGATGCCTTGATCAATCGCCTGCAGAATATCCCTGTGCAGCTGCTCGAAGGCCTGGCGTCCAGCGGGCCGACGCTGGAACTTGAAGCCATGGAGGACCTTTCCGGCGCCCTGCCCGGCCACCAGTTGTACTTGCTGGAAAGCGGTGTGATCCAGGCCAGTGTCGAGGATCGCCCGCTGTTCTACCTGCATGAAGGCGACCTGGTGGGCCTGCGCCGCGGCATCGAGCATCCCCTTTGGCTATTGAGTTGCGATGCCCCGCTCCAGTTGATCCCCTACCTGAGGGCCGACGTGTTTCGGCACATCTATGCCGACGAACAGCGCTCGGAACTGCTGCTGCAATACCTGATCGGCCAGACCGCATTGCTCTCGGATGCCGTTGCCCGCCTGAAACCGCCACAGTTGCGCAGCCACAACGGCTTCAAGCGCGTGCAGGAAGGCGAAGTGCTGATTACCCAGGGGGATGAAGCAGACCATGTATTCGTGATAGTCGAAGGGCATGCGCAGGCCTTCGTCGACGGGCACAAGGTGGGCGACGTGCCCAAGGACGAGATATTCGGGGCAATGTCGCTATTCACCGGTGAGAAACGCAGCGCCAGTGTGATCGCCAGCGAACCGACCACGGTCATGCTGATCCCCAGGGAGCAGTTTCTCAGCCTGACCGAGAGTAACCCGCGAATCGCCCGCAGCCTGATCGAGAGCATGGCCAGACGCATCAATCAGTTGAACAGGGAAGTGATCCGCCTCATGACGCTCAACGACAAGGAATGAAAGGACTTGGAGCGCCGATTCAAACAAGCGTTTGGCGAAATATGCAAAAAGTGGAAAGCACTTCATTGACATCGAAATGAGAATCGTTATGATTATCACAACTGGTCGCGAGATCAGTCGATAACCTGGAAGACCAGTGGTTCGGACTCTCAGATTATCTCCTCATCAGGCTAATCACGGTTATTTGACCCGGCTCTGCCGGGTCTTTTTTTGTCCGCTGAAAACCGTCCTGTCAGCGCTTGAGTCGCGCGCAGTAATCCTGCTCAGGCTGAGGTGGGGTAAACCAGACCACATCAGCCTCTGTCCGACTCACCACGCTGCCCCGCTCTGCCAGCATCAGCACCATAGCGTCCCCTGGCCGTCCCAGCTCAGCCAGATGCAGGGGCACTCCCAGATCCTTGCGGGCATGAAAGGCTCCGGCAAACAACAACGCAGGCGCTGGCGCCGCAAGCAGTCGCTCGGCCATGCGGCGATCACGTTGCTGCTGCACGGCCAGCATGGCCGGTACCTGGGCCTGCGGCAGCAAACCACAGTGGGATTGGAGAATCTGTTCGGACAAGGCCTCAGTCACCGCCCTGGCATTGACTCGAGCGCCTGGCAAAGCCGGAGCCCGGCCATAGATACTGCGCACTTCCTCACGGTCCAGATTGGCAGAGAGCAGAGGATAGGGCTGCTTCAGGGCATACCCCACCAGCGGGCCATAGAGGCTCCAGTCCCAGCCCGGCTGCCAGGCCAGTAATCCGGGCAAGTCATCAGGCAACCGCGCCCCATTGATCGACACCTTGGTGGCGTCGACGCTCGCTTGTTGAGCAGGGTTGAGCATCTCCAGCAGCAGGCTGCCCTGGGAACGTTGACTGGCCAACGAACGCAATAACCACAATTGCACCGAATGGTGATCGGGATTGTCATGCTGCTCACCGACGATCACTCGCGGTGCCTGAGCCAGGAGCACCGCAAGCGCCTCAGGTGCAAGCGCCTGCCCCGTACGCAGATCGACGATGCTGCCCGGCGGCGTCTCCACAGGCGGCGGCAAGATAGGCGTGGTGCCCTGGCATCCCGCCAGCAGCAGGACCAGCACCAACAGGTGCGCACGCATCGAAATCCCTCCAGGCTGCACGTCAGCGGGCGATGATCAACGGATGTCCGCGTTCCGGATGTTCCTGCACCAGGACCTCCAGGCCGAACACGGCCTTGAGTGGCTCGGCTCGCAACACGGCAGCCGGGGTGCCCACAGAATGAGGGCACCCGCCTTCGAGCAACAACACCCGATCACAATAACGTGCTGCCAGGTTCAGGTCATGGAGGATCACCAGCACCGCCACACCACGGTCGGCGAACGCCCGGATGGCTTGCAAGGTAACGTGCTGATGCAAGGGATCGAGTGCCGAAGTGGGTTCGTCGAGCAGCAGGTTGTGCCCCGCCTGACCCGGCCACAGTTGTGCCAGGACCCTGGCCAGGTGCACCCGCTGGCGCTCGCCCCCGGACAGGGCGAGGTAGCTGCGCCCACAGAGGTGCGCCACATCAGCCGCCTCGAGGGCCGCAGCGACTATCTCTTCATCACGTGCTCGACCGCTCTGGTGGGGCAGACGCCCCAGGCCCACCACTTCTTCGACCCGAAAGGCGAAATCCAGGCTCGATGCCTGCGGTAGTACCGCCAGGCGCTGGGCACGCTGGCCCCCCTCCCAGTGCGCCAGCTCGCGTTCATCCAGCAGCACCCGCCCCTCGCGGGCCACCAACTCGCCACTCAAGGCCCCCAGCAGGCTGCTCTTCCCGGCCCCATTGGGACCCAGCACTCCCAGCACTTCTCCAGGTGACAATTGCAAGTCAATGCCTGCCAGCACGTCCTTGCCGCCGCGCCGGACGTGCAGATTCTCCACGCGAAGCATCAGGCGCGCCCTCGCAGCAATAGATACAAAAAGAAGGGGGCGCCAAGAAAAGCAGTGACAATACCGATGGGCAGCTCCGCTGGAGCCAGCGCCAGGCGCGCGACCAGATCGGCCAGTAGCAACAGGCTGGCTCCTGCCAGGATCGAAGCGGGCAGCAGTATCCGGTGGTCAGGCCCGGCCAGCAGGCGCACCAGGTGCGGCACTACCAGTCCGACAAAACCGATCATGCCCGCTGCCGCGACAGCCGCGCCTACTCCAAGGGCGGTGCAGAACACCAGTTCGCGCTTGAGCCCCTCGACATCGACGCCCAGGTGCTTGGCCTCCGACTCTCCCAACAACAGCGCATTCAGGGCCTTGGCCCGTCGTGGCAGCCACAGGGCGACAGCCAGGGTTACCAGCAACAGGGGCCACAGGCGCTGATAGCTGGCTCCGTTCAAGCTACCCAGGTTCCAGAAGGTCAGGGTACGCAGGGTGGTGTCATCGGCCAGATAGGTAAACAGCCCTACGGCAGAACCGGCCAGGGCGGTCAGGGCAATCCCCGCCAGCAGCATGGTTGCCACATGGGTCTGGCCATTGCGCCGCCCCAGGCGATAGACCAGCGCCGTGACCCCCAACCCGCCGAGAAAGGCACAGAGTGACAACAGGTAGGGGCCGAGCGCCTCCGGCAGGCCACCGAACATCGACCCACCGACAATAGCGATGGCGGCACCCAGGGCCGCGCCACTGGATACCCCTACCAGCCCGGGGTCTGCCAGGGGATTGCGAAACAAGCCCTGCATCGCCACGCCCGACAGCGCCAGGACCCCACCGACGGCCAGGCCAAGCAAGGTCCGGGGCAAGCGGATCTGCCCAAGGATCAGCTCCGCCTGCTCCAGGCCTTGTCCGTCGATCGGTAGACCGAGCATTCTCAGGGCCGCCCGCAAGGTATCGAACAGCGGCAGGCTCACCGGCCCCAGGGCCAGGGACAGCCAGGTAGCCAGAAGACACAGGACCCCAAGGCCGAGAAACAGCGTGCGTGGCTGGACCAGACGACTCATTGGGCCGGCTTGGCCTGTGGATAAAAAGTCGTCGCCAGGTGCTTCAAGCTCTCAGGCAGACGCGGGCCAAGGCCTCCGACCAGCAAGGTAGGGTCCAGCTCGACCATTCGCCCGGCCTTGACCGCCTTGGTGGCCACCAGCGCCGGGTTTTCCTTGAGCAACGCGGCGCGGGCCGCCTCGCCGGTCAGGCTGCGGTCGGAAAACACCAGCACATCCGGACTCAGGCCCGCCAGGGACTCCACCGAGAAAGGCTTGTAGCCGGTATGGGTCGCGAGGTTGTGCCCGCCGGCCTGTTGCAGCAGCCAGTCTGCAGCAGTGTCCTTGCCTGCGATCAACGGTTTGCCACCAGCGTGTCCCAGCACCAGCAATACCCCGGGAGCCGACTGCCTGGCCTTGGCCCGGCCGACCCAGGCCTGCTGCTCGTCGAGTTGCTGTCGATAGCGCTGGAAGAGTTGCCCGGCCTGCTCTTCACGCCCCAGCAACTGCCCCAGGTGCTGCAGGTTACGCTGCAAGGTCGGCAGGTCAGCCTGGGCAGAAAACAGCTCGACCTTGACGCCCGAGCTGCGAATCTGCGAGATCACCGGTGGCGGTCCCATTTCCTCGGTCCCCACCAGTACCTCTGGCCGCAGGCTCAGGATCCCCTCTGCCGACAGCTGACGCTGGTAGCCGATACTGGGCAGAGCCTTGAGCGAGGCCGGGTGCTGGCTAGTGGTGTCGACCCCCACCAGTCTCGATTCTGCACCCAAGGCAACCACCCACTCGGACAAGGCGCCTCCGGCACTGACCCAACGCTGCGACGCTTCCTCGGCGGCGGCCCAATGGCTCCCCAGCAATCCGGCACAGAACGCTAAGGCGCTGGCAGTCAGGCGCATAAGAACATTTCCTTTATAGAAGTGGGCCCGTGAAGCAGTTGTCCATGTGACACGCCTGGCGGGCCAGGCATCGAAATGGCAAGCGCCCCTTAGTGAGCGGGACGGCCATTTGATAATTGTTTTCATTTGACCGTCAAGCGTCGGCGTATTTCCTTCTGCAACCGCAGAAAACCCCTGGCAGGCCAACACCAGAGCCTTAGGACCGAGAGGATAGCCATGAAATTTCTTTGCGCCGGTAGCGAACTGCCTGAAGCCGGCAGCCGGGGCTTTCAGATCGAGGGCGTGAAGCTCCTGGTCGTGCGGCGTGAAAACCGAGCGTATGCCTACAGCAACCGTTGCCCTCATCGCGGCGTCGCTCTGGAATGGCAACCCGATCAGTTCCTGGACCCCAGCCACAGCCTGATCCAGTGCGCCACCCATGGCGCACTGTTCCTGATCGAAAGCGGCGAGTGCGTGGCCGGTCCCTGTGCCGGCCAGTTCCTTCAGGCCATCGACTGCCGCGAGGACAGCCAGGGGATCTGGGTCGACCTCTAGCAGGCCGCTGAAAAACTGCCTGCGTTGCAATCGCTGCGTTAAAAACACGCTCAAAATGCTCATTTACCACTGGTAAACTGCGCTTTTCGCCTGTTCTTGCCTTGCGCTGACTGCCTTGCCTACGTTTTCAACGGTCTGCTAGAGCTGCACCTCGAGGCGCCGATCGATGGATATCTCCTGGTGCGTCAGATGCACGCCATAGGCCAGCACCTCGACTCCCGCCGCTACCGCCTCGCGCAGCGCCGCGGCGTACCCGGGGTCGATTTCCACGGCCGGGCGCACCGCCTCGATGCCTGACAAGTTGACGCAATACAACTGCACCGCGCGCACGCCGTCGCGGGCCAAGGTCGCCAGTTCCCGCAGGTGCTTGGCGCCGCGCAGGGTCACTGCGTCGGGGAAGGCCGCGACGGACGAACCATCGAAACCCAGCGTGACACTCTTGACCTCGACGAACGCCGAGCCATTCGGGTAGTCGAGGCGAAAGTCGATGCGGCTGTTCTCCTGTCCATACGCCACCTCGCGCTTGAGCCCGGTGAAGCCTCGCAACTCCCCGATCAACCCGGCCTGCAGTGCTTCCTCCACCAGCCGATTGGCACGCCCGGTATTGATACAGGCCAGGCGCCCCTGCGGGGTTTCACCGATTTCCCAGGTGCCTGGGAGCTTGCGCTTGGGGTCGTTGGAGCGACTGAACCACACCTGCCCACCTTCGACCATGCAGTTGAGCATCGAGCCGGTGTTGGGACAGTGGATGGTCAACTGCTCGCCGTGGAGGGTTTCGATATCGGCCAGAAAGCGCTTGTAACGACGCACCAGACGCCCCTCTTCCAGGGGAGGATCGAAACGCATCAGCCTTGCCAGCTCTGCAGGCCACGAGCAATGCGCTCGACCGCTTCCTGCAGGCGCTCCAGGCTCTGGGTATAGGCAAAACGCACATGGTGCCCCGACTGGTAGCGGCCGAAGTCCAGGCCCGGGGTGAAGGCCAGGTGCTCGGTTTCCAGAAAGTGCCGGCAGAAGGCGAAGGCGTCGCCGCCAAAGGCGCTGATATCGGCATACAAGTAGAAGGCCCCTTCAGGCTCCACGGCGATACCGAATCCCAACTCGCGCAGGGCCGGCAGCAGGAAGTCCCGGCGCCGTCCGAACTCGGCGCGACGTTCCTCCAGAATGCTGATGGTCCGAGGTTCGAAGCAGGCCAGGGCGGCATACTGGGCCATGCTGGGAGCGCTGATGTACAGGTTCTGCGCCAGCTTTTCCAGCTCACCGACCGCGGCCTGGGGAGCCACCAGCCAACCCAGGCGCCAGCCGGTCATGCCGAAATACTTGGAAAAACTATTCAGGACAAAGGCGCTGTCATCCACTTCCAGGACGCTGGCCGCATCGATGCCATAGGTCAGCCCGTGATAGATCTCGTCCACCACCAGGTGACCATTTCGCGCCTTGACCGCGGTCGACAGACCCGCCAGCTCGTCACGACTGAGCACCGTGCCGGTAGGGTTCGCCGGGGAAGCCACCAGGGCTCCGACGCTGTCCTGGTCCCAGTAGCGTTCCACCAGGTCCGGTGTCAGCTGGTAACGCACTTCCGGCCCGACCGGAACCAGTTGCGCAGCCCCTTCCACCAGACGCAGGAAATGCCGGTTGCACGGATATCCAGGGTCCGCGAGCAACCAGTGCTTGCCGGGGTCCACCAGCAGGCTGCTGGCCAGCAGCAGGGCTCCAGAGCCACCCGGGGTGATCATGACTCGCTCGGGGTCGATATCCAGGCCATAGCGCTGCTGGTAGAACCCGGAGATCGCCCTGCGCAGCTCGGGAATGCCCCGGGCCGCGGTATAGCGCGTCTTGCCGGCGCTCAGGGCCGCTTGGCCGGCCTGGATGATCGGCTCGGCGGTGGTGAAATCCGGCTCGCCGATCTCCAGGTGAATCACGTCATGCCCTGCCGCTTGCAGTTCGTTGGCCCGGGCCAGCAAGGCCATGACATGGAAAGGTTCGATAGCGCGACTGCGCGCACTGTAGGGCAGAGCCATTGGCCTTCCTTCATCCAAGGGGAGCGAAAACCCGATTCTACCCATGCTGTGAAGATCACGAGAACCCGGAGGCGTACCAGGGCTCCTGCGCGCAGCTTCATGCACAAGCAGCGGAACCTTCAGCTTTGACTAAAATCAATCATTGAACGAGGCGGTCAGAAAGCCATATGAGGCTTTTCCCGTCCCTGCGGGCCAAGCGGGACAGGGGCTCGACAACCGGGAGTAGCGCGCTCTGATTTGATCTGGTAAGTTCGCCGGCTTGCAGTCGCAGGGCCGGCAACTGTCGGAGATGGAGCAATCCTGCGCAATGGATTACAAGAGTAGAGGCGGTCCATTCATGCCCACCCAAGCAAAGCAACAGATTCAATCGATCAGCGGTTTTGAACCTTATGTTGAGACTGCGGGCGAAGAGTACATGGGCAAGCCCATGCGCGAGCACTTCACCAAGATCCTGAACAAGTGGAAACAGGACTTGATGCAGGAAGTCGACCGCACGGTTGATCACATGAAAGACGAGGCAGCCAACTTCCCCGACCCGGCCGACCGTGCCAGCCAGGAAGAAGAATTCAGCCTCGAATTGCGCGCCCGCGATCGCGAGCGCAAGCTGATCAAGAAGATCGACAAGACCCTGCAACTGATCGAAGACGAAGAATACGGCTGGTGTGAATCCTGCGGCGTCGAGATCGGCATCCGCCGTCTGGAAGCCCGCCCTACTGCCGACATGTGCGTAGACTGCAAGACCTTGGCGGAAATCAAGGAGAAACAGGTCGGCAAGTAAGCATTGGCCTGTGTCAGAAACGGAGCGTTCATTCGCTCCGTTTTCGTTTCTGCCTCCCCTTTCGCCTCCCCCATACGAGCCCCCCTGCTCGCGATGGTGCTCGCTGCCAACGCCGTCACCATTGTCGGGCCAGACCAAGTAACCTGCGCGCCATGACTGCCTCTTCCTATATCGGACGCTTCGCCCCCACGCCCAGCGGATACCTGCACTTCGGCTCGCTGGTCGCCGCTCTCGCCTCCTATCTGGATGCCCGCGCCGTCGGCGGCCGCTGGCTACTGCGCATGGAGGACCTGGACCCGCCCCGTGAAGAACCGAGAGCCCAGGCGGCAATTCTCAAGGCCCTGGAGAGCTACGGCTTCGAATGGGATGGCGAAATGATCCGCCAGAGCGAGCGCCACGACGCCTATGCCCAGGTCCTCGACCGGCTGTTCAACCAGGGCCTGGCCTATGCCTGCACCTGTTCGCGCAAACAGCTGGAGCCCTACCACGGTCTCTACCCCGGGCTATGCCGCAACCTCGGGCATGCCCGGGACAATGCGGCCATTCGCCTGCGGGTGCCGGAGCTCGAATACCACTTCACCGACCGTGTCCAGGGGGCATACAGCCAACACCTGGGCCGGGAAGTCGGGGACTTCGTGATTCGTCGTCGCGATGGCCTCTACGCCTACCAACTGGCCGTGGTGCTCGACGACGCCTGGCAGGGCATCACCGACATCGTGCGCGGCGCCGACCTGCTGGACTCCACGCCTCGCCAGCTGTACCTGCAGGAGTTGCTGGGCCTGCCTCAGCCGCGCTACCTGCATGTGCCGCTGATCACCCAGCCCGATGGCCACAAGCTGGGCAAATCCTACCGTTCGCCGCCACTGACCGAAGACCGGGCGCCCCCCTTGCTGTTGCGCGCTCTGCGAGCCCTGGGCCAGGAACCGGGAGCCGAACTGGACGACGCCAGCGTCGCCGAGATCATGAAGTGGGGCGCCCGCCACTGGGACGCCTCGCTGATTCCGCGCACACTGAGCGTGCCGGAAGCGCAATTGAACTGACGCCTCTTGCAGCCTGGCGCCCATCCGTTACCATCGCCGCACGTTTTCGGGCACGCACACAATAAAGAGAGGCCGAGATGTACATCTATCGCTTGGTCCTGCTCCTGGTAGTGGGGATCTATCTGTTTTCCCCAGCCATCATGGATTGGTGGATCGATGCTACTGGCGCCTGGTATCGCCCGTATCTGCTCTGGCTGATTCTGATCGTCGTGACCTTTATCCTGCAGAGCCAAAAAGATGCCGATGAGCTTTAGCCTGACCCAGATGATCCTGATCAGCGCCGCCTACCTGATGGTGCTGTTCGGGGTGGCCTGGATCAGCGAACGCGGCATGATCCCGCGCTCGATCATCCGCCATCCGCTGACCTACACCCTGTCGCTGGGGGTCTATGCCAGCGCCTGGGCCTTCTACGGTACGGTGGGCCTGGCCTACCAGTACGGCTACGGTTTCCTCTCCAGTTACCTGGGGGTATCCGGGGCATTCCTGCTGGCACCGGTGCTGCTTTACCCGATCCTGAAGATCACCCGCACCTACCAGCTGTCGTCCCTGGCCGACCTGTTCGCCTTCCGCTTCCGCAGCACCTGGGCAGGAGCCCTGACCACCATCTTCATGCTGGTGGGGGTACTGCCGCTGCTGGCCCTGCAGATCCAGGCGGTGGCCGACTCCATCGGCATCCTGACCCACGAACCGGTACAACACCGGGTGGCCTTGAGCTTCTGCGCGCTGATAACCCTGTTCACGATCTTTTTCGGTTCACGGCACATCGCCACCCGGGAAAAACACGAGGGCCTGGTGTTCGCCATCGCCTTCGAATCGGTGATCAAGCTGATCGCCATCGGTGGCGTCGGCCTTTATGCCTTGTATGGGGTATTCGACGGCCCGCAACAGCTGGAGCTGTGGCTGCTGCAGAACCAGACTGCCCTCGCCGCGTTGCACACCCCCTTGCAGGAAGGTCCGTGGCGCACCCTGCTGCTGGTATTTTTCGCCTCGGCGATCGTCATGCCGCACATGTACCACATGACCTTTACCGAGAACCTCAACCCCCGGTCGCTGGTCAGCGCCAGCTGGGGGTTGCCGCTGTTCCTGCTGCTGATGAGCCTGGCTGTGCCGTTGATCCTCTGGGCAGGACTCAAGCTCGGCGCCACCACCAATCCGGAATACTTCACCTTGGGGATCGGCATCGCCGCCAACAGTCCGGCCCTGGCGCTGCTGGCCTACGTCGGTGGACTGTCAGCCGCCAGCGGCCTGATCATCGTCACCACCCTGGCACTTTCGGGGATGGCGCTGAACCACCTGGTGCTGCCGCTCTACCAGCCACCGGCGGAAGGCAACATCTATCGCTGGCTGAAGTGGACTCGCCGCGCCCTGATCGTCGCCATCATCATGGCCGGCTATGCCTTCTACCTGCTGCTGGGCGCCGAGCAGGACCTGGCCAACCTGGGAATCGTGGCCTTCGTCGCCACCCTGCAGTTCCTGCCCGGGGTACTGTCGGTCCTGTACTGGCCGACCGCCAATCGCCGCGGCTTCATCGCCGGCCTGCTGGCGGGCATCCTGGTGTGGCTGGTGACCATGCTCCTGCCGCTGATCGGCAACCTGCAGGGTTTCTATATCCCGCTGCTGAACATGATCTACGTCCTCGACGACACCAGCTGGCACATGGCGGCCATCGCTTCGCTGGCGGCCAACGTCCTGATGTTCACCCTGATCTCGCTGTTCACCAATGCCAGTTCCGAAGAGGCCAGTGCCGCCGAAGCCTGCGCAGTGGACAACGTGCGTCGCCCGCAACGCCGGGAGCTGCATGCCGCCTCGCCCCAGGAGTTCGCCACGCAACTGGCCAAGCCGTTGGGCGCCAAGGCCGCGCAAAAGGAAGTGGAACAGGCCCTGCGCGACCTCTACCTGCCCTTCGATGAACGCCGGCCCTATGCGCTGCGGCGCCTGCGGGACCGTATCGAAGCCAACCTGTCCGGCCTGATGGGGCCGAGCGTTGCCCAGGACATGGTCGAAACCTTCCTGCCCTACAAGGCTGGCGGTGAAAACTACGTTACCGAGGACATTCACTTCATCGAGAGCCGCCTCGAGGACTACCACTCGCGACTGACCGGCCTGGCTGCCGAACTCGACGCACTGCGCCGTTATCATCGGCAAACCCTGCAGGAGCTGCCCATGGGCGTCTGCTCCCTGGCCAAGGACCAGGAGATCCTGATGTGGAACAAGGCCATGGAGGAGCTCACCGGGATCCCCGCCCAGCATGTGGTGGGGTCACGCCTGGGCACCATTGCCAACCCTTGGAAGGATCTGCTGCAAGGTTTCATCAACCTGCCGGACGAACACCTGCACAAGCAGCACCTGGCCCTGGATGGCCAGACTCGCTGGCTGAACCTGCACAAGGCCGCCATCGACGAACCCCTGGCCCCGGGCAACAGCGGCCTGGTGCTGCTGGTCGAGGACTTGACCGAAACCCAGACCCTGGAAGACAAGCTGGTGCACTCCGAGCGCCTGGCCAGCATCGGGCGCCTGGCCGCCGGGGTGGCCCATGAGATTGGTAATCCGGTGACGGGCATCGCTTGCCTGGCGCAGAACCTGCGCGAGGAGCGCGAGGAAGATGGCGAGCTGACGGAAATCAGCGGACAGATCCTCGAACAGACCAAACGCATCTCGCGGATCGTCCAGTCGCTGATGAGTTTTGCCCATGCGGGCAGCCACCAGCACAACGACGAGGCGGTCTGCCTGGCCGAAGTGGCGCAGGATGCCATCGGCCTGCTGGCCCTGAACCGGCGCAATTTCGAGGTGCAGTTCTTCAATTTGTGCGATCCCGACCACTGGGTGGATGGCGACCCACAGCGCCTGGCCCAGGTCCTGATCAACCTGCTGTCCAATGCCCGTGACGCCTCCCCGCCCGGTAGCGCGGTACGCGTCAAGAGCGAGGCTTTCGAGCACACGGTCGACCTGATCGTGGAGGACGAAGGCAGCGGCATTCCCAAGAACATCATGGATCGATTGTTCGAACCGTTTTTCACCACCAAGGATCCAGGGGAAGGCACCGGTCTGGGCCTTGCGCTGGTCTATTCCATCGTTGAAGAGCATTATGGACAAATCACCATCGACAGCCCGGCCGATCCACAGAGCCAGCGCGGTACCCGTATCCGAGTGACGTTACCGCGCCATGTCGAAGCGACGTCCGCTGTGACCTGAGACCGTCGAGAGAATTGAATCAATGCCGCATATTCTGATCGTCGAAGACGAAACCATCATCCGCTCCGCCCTGCGACGCCTGCTGGAACGCAACCAGTATCAAGTCAGCGAAGCCGGCTCAGTGCAGGAAGCACAGGAGCGCTTCAGCATCCCCTCGTTCGACCTGATCGTCAGCGACCTGCGCCTGCCTGGCGCCCCGGGTACCGAGCTGATCAAGCTCGGCCAGGGCAAGCCGGTACTCATCATGACCAGCTACGCCAGCCTGCGCTCGGCCGTGGACTCGATGAAAATGGGCGCGGTGGACTACATCGCCAAGCCATTCGACCACGACGAGATGCTCCAGGCCGTGGCACGCATCCTGCGGGACCGGCAAAGCGCCGAACAGGCTCCGGCGGAACGTCCAGCGAGCAAACCTGGGACCAGCGCCGACAAGACCGGGGCCGCCAATGGCGAGATCGGCATCATCGGCTCCTGCGCACCCATGCAGGACCTGTACGGCAAGATCCGCAAGGTGGCCCCAACCGACTCCAATGTACTGATCCAGGGCGAGTCCGGTACCGGCAAGGAACTGGTAGCCCGCGCGCTGCACAACCTGTCCAAGCGCGCCAAGGCACCGATGATCTCGGTGAACTGCGCGGCCATTCCGGAAACCCTGATCGAATCCGAGCTGTTCGGCCATGAAAAAGGCGCGTTCACCGGTGCCAGCGCCGGACGTGCCGGCCTGGTGGAAGCGGCCGACGGCGGCACGCTGTTCCTCGACGAGATCGGCGAACTGCCGCTGGAGGCACAGGCACGCCTGCTGCGAGTCCTGCAGGAAGGCGAGATCCGCCGGGTAGGTTCGGTGCAGTCGCAGAAGGTCGATGTGCGCTTGATCGCAGCGACCCACCGTGACCTCAAGAGCCTGTCGAAGATCGGCCAGTTCCGTGAGGACCTGTACTACCGCCTGCACGTGATTGCCCTGAAGTTGCCAGCCCTGCGCGAGCGCGGCGCCGACGTCAATGAAATCGCCAATGCCTTCCTCGCTCGCCAGAGTGCGCGTGTCGGCCGAACAGACCTCAAGTTCGCCGCCGACGCCGAGCAGGCGATCCGCCACTACTCCTGGCCTGGCAACGTGCGGGAGCTGGAGAATGCCGTCGAGCGTGCAGTGATCCTGTGCGAGAGCCCGGAGATCTCCGCGGACCTGCTGGGCATCGACATCGAGCTGAGCGACCTGGAAGACGAAGATTTCGCCGGCCTGACGCCTCAACCGGGCGCTGCGAGTCATGAACCCACCGAAGACCTGTCACTGGAAGACTACTTCCAGCACTTCGTCCTCGAACATCAGGACCACATGACCGAGACCGAGCTGGCACGCAAGCTGGGCGTCAGCCGCAAGTGCCTCTGGGAGCGCCGTCAGCGCCTGGGTATTCCACGACGCAAAAGCGGGGTGACCAGCGAAGGCTGATACCTGCACGGTCCGACTGGGGTAACAGCGGATTTGTGAAAAAAACTGTTACCCCTGTAAGTGGACGTAACAAAAGCCGGGGCTAAAGGTAACGAAGCCCCGGTTTTTTTTGCCCTGAAAAAACCTGACAACCCCCTCCAACCCCTTGTTTTATTGAGCTTTGCAAAAGTTGGCACGGCACCTGCTATATGTTTGGTACAAGAACAATAACAAGCAATGCACAAGACAATAAAAATAAGACGAATCGACTCACGCATAACAAAAACAACACGGCGGAGGCGCAGCTAACTGATTCTTTTGGAGAGGCGTTGTATTTGGGGCTTGCCCCACAACCAGGCCGAGAACAACAAAAACTGCCCTAAAGCAGAGCCTGAACTGGTTGGATCGAAAGGTCATTGCAACTCAGCGATCAAAGCAATCCGTTTGCTCTTGGCTCCCGATTGGGAGGGTCACTCTGGGTAAACCAGGTGACAAGGGCGTTAAACAAAAACAAGAAGCCCGAAACCAATAATAAAAATAGAGCACGCAACTATTCTGGGGGAGCTTCGGCTCCCCTTGTGGTTCCTGGCGTTTAACTCCAGCCATCCCCTTGCGCCACAGCCGCCTGTGCATAAGTCGCGGCAGCGTCCTACACCATCCTTCGACTAAATGCTAGAATCCCGGCCCATCATGCGGTCATTCTTCGTTTTGGCCGAACATTCCTTCAAACAGTGCATCCCATGCTGAAGAAGCTGTTCCAGTCATTCCGTTCTCCCGTGCGTCGTACGCAACATAAACGCAGCACCCCTGAAGTGCTCAATAGCGGCCAGCACTCGCTGCAACGCGCGCAGTTCAGCCGGTATGCGGTCAATATCGTCGAACGCCTGCAGAACGCCGGTTACCAGGCCTACCTGGTCGGCGGTTGCGTGCGCGACATGTTGCTCAACATTCCCCCCAAGGACTTCGACGTCGCCACCAGCGCCACACCGGAACAGGTCCGGGCCGAGTTCCGCAATGCGCGGATCATTGGCCGGCGTTTCAAGCTGGTGCACATCCATTTCGGTCGCGAAATCATCGAAGTCGCAACCTTCCGTGCCAACCATCCGCAGAACGAAGACGAAGAGGACAGCAACCAGTCCTCTCGCAACGAAAGCGGGCGGATCCTGCGGGACAACGTCTACGGCACCCTGGAAGAAGATGCGCAACGCCGCGACTTCACCATCAATGCCCTGTACTACGACCCGGTCAGCGAACGCATCCTCGATTACGCCAATGGCGTCCATGACATTCGCAACAACCTGGTGCGCCTGATCGGCGACCCACGCCAGCGCTACCAGGAAGATCCGGTACGCATGCTGCGGGCGGTGCGTTTTGCCGCCAAGCTGAATTTCGGCATCGAGAAACACACCGCCGCTCCGATCCGCGAACTGGCACCGATGCTGCGGGAAATCCCTTCGGCACGCCTGTTCGAGGAAGTGCTCAAGCTATTCCTCTCTGGCCATGCCGCGGACACCTTCGAAATGCTGGTGGACCTGCAACTGTTCGATCCGTTGTTCCCGGCCAGCGCCGAAGCCCTGGAATACAACCCGACCTACACCCATACGCTGATCAGCGAAGCCCTGGTCAACACCGACCTGCGGATCAAGCAGAACAAGCCGGTGACGCCAGCCTTCCTGTTCGCCGCCCTGCTCTGGCCGGCCCTGCCTGCTCGCGTCCTGCATCTGCAGGAACGTGGCATGCCGCCCATCCCGGCCATGCAGGAAGCCGCCCACGAACTGATCGCCGAACAGTGCCAACGTATTGCCATCCCCAAGCGTTTCACCATGCCGATCCGCGAGATCTGGGACATGCAGGAGCGCCTACCACGCCGCAGCGGCAAGCGGGCCGATCAGTTGCTGGACAACCCGCGTTTTCGTGCCGGCTACGACTTCCTGCTGCTACGCGAAAGCGCTGGCGAGCAGACCGATGGCCTGGGCGAGTGGTGGACCGACTATCAGGACGCCAATGACGCCGAACGTCGCGAAATGATCCGCGACCTCAGCGGCAAGGACGACGCCAGCGGTGCCCCGCGCAAACGCCGCCGCAGCGGTGGAGCCAAGCGCAAGCGAGCTGGCAGCTCCGGCGCGTCGGGCGAATAACCGATGGAGCGCGTGTACATCGGCCTGGGCAGCAACCTGGCAAGCCCCGAAGAGCAGCTGCGCAGTGCCATCGAGGCACTCCGGCAACTGCCCGCAAGCCAGCTGCACGGCGTATCGGCGTTCTACCAGAGTGATTCACTCCTGCCCGGCCAGCCTCGCTTCACCAACGCCGTAGCTGCGCTGGACAGCGACCTGGCGCCGCTGCAATTGCTCGATGCGCTGCAAGCCATCGAGAAGCAGCAAGGTCGTGAACGCCACGAACGCTGGGGGCCTCGAACCCTGGACCTGGACATCCTGCTGTTCGGCGACCGACTGATCGACGAACCGCGCCTCAAGGTCCCGCACTACCACATGCAGGCCCGCCCCTTTGTCCTCTACCCCCTGGCCGAACTGGCCCCGGCCGGGATGTGCCTGGCCGATGGGCGCAGCCTGCAGGAACTGCTCGCCGGCTGCCCATTTGTCGGCCTGGAACGCCTGGCCTGACCGCTGAAACGCATCAGTAACGGCGGTAACACTGTCGGCGTAACAATGCGGTAACACATCTAATTGACTTCCAGGGTTCTCCTCACGACTATAGGCGTCCCGTTGCCGCCATCACGGCGTTAAAGGGCGCAATTCAAGCGAGGCTTGTTCGCGGCGACCCCAGGAAACGCCAGGCAGAGGCAGTCATGCAACGGCGGATCAACCGCCAGCACAACACCGCCTCTTGCGCACACAGCGTGCTGTGTACAACGCCCCAGGGGCGTACCCGGGATCGTCTCAATCACTTGGAAGCAGGCTGTATAAGCACGACAAAAGACCGTGCGCCTGAACAACGAAGAATCACGCGCGTTACTCGCAGTAGTTTCCAAAGCGCCTGAATGAGGACCCCTTTCATGCCAGACATCACTCTGACCACCCTGCAAAGCCTCAAGCAGAAAGGTGAGAAAATCACCATGCTGACCTGCTATGACGCCACCTTCGCCCACACATGCTGCGAAGCCGGCGTCGAAGTCCTGCTGGTCGGCGACTCCCTGGGAATGGTTCTGCAAGGGCACGACAGCACATTGCCGGTCACCACTGCCGACATGGCCTACCATGTCGCCGCGGTGAAGCGCGGCAACAGCGGATCCCTGATCCTCGCGGACCTGTCTTTCATGTCCTACGGCACCACTGAACAGGCACTGAGCAGCTCGGCGCAGCTGATGCAAGCCGGGGCGCACATGGTCAAGATCGAAGGCGCAGCCTGGCTGGCCGAATCGGTCCGCCTGCTGAACGAACGGGGCGTACCAGTCTGCGTGCACATGGGGCTGACGCCACAGACCGTGAACGTGCTGGGCGGCTACAAGGTCCAGGGTCGCAACGAGAACCAGGCACGACAGATGCGGGCGGATGCCATCGCCCTGGAGCAGGCAGGCGCGGCCATGCTGCTGCTCGAGTGCGTCCCCAGCGAGCTGGCAGCGGAAATCACCCAGGCAGTGAAGATCCCGGTGATCGGCATCGGTGCCGGCAGTGCCACCGATGGCCAGGTGCTGGTGCTCCACGACATGCTGGGCCTGTCCCTCACCGGACGTGCGCCCAAGTTCGTCAAGAACTTCATGGCCGGCAAGGACAGCATCCAGGCCGCGCTGGGTGCCTACGTGCAAGAAGTCAAAGCCGTTACCTTCCCCGGTGCCGAACACGGGTTCAGCGCATGAATACCGTAAAAACCGTGCGAGAGCTGCGCGCCGCGGTCGCCCGCGCTCGCAGCGAAGGCAAGCGTATCGGCTTCGTGCCGACGATGGGCAACTTGCACAGCGGCCACGCCGCGCTGGTGGCCAAGGCCGCCCAGCGGGTGGACTTCGTGGTCGCCAGCATCTTCGTCAACCCGCTGCAGTTCGGCGCTGGCGAAGACCTGGACAAGTACCCGCGCACCCTGGCCGCCGACCAGGAAAAACTCCTCCAGGCCGGCTGCCACCTGCTGTTCGCTCCCACTGTCGAGGAGATGTACCCCGACGGCATGGCCGGACAGACCCGGGTCAGCGTTCCCCAGTTGTCCGAAGGTCTGTGCGGTGCCAGCCGCCCCGGGCATTTCGAAGGGGTGGCCACGGTGGTCAGCAAGCTGTTCAACATGGTTCAACCCGATCTCGCGGTGTTCGGCCAGAAGGACTACCAGCAGCTGGCGGTCATTCGCGCCCTGGTGCATGACCTGAACATGCCGATCCAGATCATCGGTGAACCGACGGTGCGTGCCCCCGACGGCCTGGCGCTGTCCTCGCGCAACGGTTACCTGAACGAGGAACAACGGGCCATCGCTCCGGTGTTGTATCGCGTCCTGAACCAGATCGCCGAGTCTATCCGCAGCGGTGAGCGCGACTATCCCCAACTGCTGGCCGAGCAGCAGCGGCAGCTCGAAGCCGCCGGTCTGCGCCAGGACTACCTGGAAATCCGCCATGCTCGCAACCTGCGCCTGGCGGCTGCCGAGGACCGAGATCTGGTGATCCTGGTGGCGGCCTACCTGGGCACTACCCGGTTGATCGACAACCTGCATCTGGACCTCGACGCTCCGGCCTGACCAGCCGATTGCCCGAACCCCAACCTTCGGGCAAACTGCCGCCGCCCGGGGTCTGCAGCCAATACTGCAGGCCCCTTTCGTGGATCCCATCTAGGTAACATCCCATGCACGCCATCATGCTCAAGGCCAAGCTGCATCGCGCAGAAGTCACCCACGCCGTGCTTGATTACGAAGGTTCCTGCGCCATCGACGGCGACTGGCTGGACCTCTCCGGCATTCGCGAGTACGAGCAGATCCAGATCTACAACGTCGACAACGGTGAACGCTTCACCACCTACGCCATCCGTGGCGAATCCGGTTCGCGGATGATCTCGGTGAACGGCGCCGCCGCACACAAGGCCAAGGTGGGTGATCGGGTGATCATCTGCGCCTACGCTCACTACAGCGAAGCCGAATTGCTCAACTTCAAGCCCCGCATGTTGTACATGGCCCCCGGCAACGAGCTGAGCCACACCAGCCATGCGATCCCGGTCCAGGTCGCCTGAGCCCGCGTCCACGTTTATTTGCACTGAAAGCCCCTGTCGCCCGACCAGTACTAAATAGTACCGACGGCAAGTCGCAGAAGGCCGAGACAGAACAGCACGCCGGGGTTACTGTTGTCGTCCCCGGTGATTAATCGAATCAGCACAGGGCTGAATGAACGAAATTCGTGAACCCGGATGGACGTTCAGGGCCTTTCAGTGTCCAAAAGGCAGTTCAAGCAAAAGGAAAATCGCAGCGATGGCGTACTACCGCACTCCTCACGACGTTACCGCTCTGCCCGCCTGGCAAGCGTTGCAAGAGCACCGCCAGGCCATGCAGGACTTCAGCATGCGCGAGGCATTCAATGCCGATCCACAGCGCTTCAGCCAATTCACCCTGAGCAGCTGCGGACTGTTTCTCGATTACTCCAAGAACCTGATCACCCCGCAGACTCGCGATCTGCTGGTGAACCTGGCGAAGGAGGTCGGGCTGGCCGATGCGATCAAGTCGATGATGACCGGCGAACTGGTCAACGCCTCCGAGGGGCGCCCGGCCCTGCACACTGCACTGCGCCGCCCGGTGGGCGACAAGCTGTCGGTCAATGGCGTTAATGTCATGCCGGAAGTGCACAAGGTCCTGAACCAGATCACCGAGCTGGTGGGCCGCATCCATGATGGCCTGTGGCGCGGTTACACCGAGAAGCCCATCACCGACGTGGTGAACATCGGCATCGGCGGCTCCTTCCTCGGCCCGGAACTGGTGTCCGAAGCACTGCTGTCCTACACCCACAAAGGTGTGCGCTGCCACTACCTGGCCAACATCGACGGCAGTGAATTCCATGAGCTTTCGGCGAAGATCCGTGCGGAAACCACGCTGTTCATCGTTTCCTCCAAGTCCTTCAACACCCTCGAAACCCTGAAGAACGCCCAGGCCGCGCGCGCCTGGTACCTCGCCCAGGGCGGTTCCGAGGCCGAGCTGCATCGCCACTTCATCGCGGTGTCGAGCAACAATGCCGCCGCCGTGGCCTTCGGCATCCGTGAAGAGAACATCTTCCCGATGTGGGATTGGGTCGGAGGACGCTACTCGCTGTGGTCCGCCATCGGCCTGCCGATCGCCCTGGCCATCGGCATGTCCAACTTCAAGGAACTGCTGTCCGGCGCCTACACCATGGACCAGCACTTCCAGAGCGCTCCGTTCGAACAGAACATGCCGGTGCTGCTGGCCCTGCTGGGTGTGTGGTACGGCAACTTCTGGGGCGCTCAGAGCCACGCGATCCTGCCGTACGACCACTACCTGCGCAACATCACCAAGCACCTGCAGCAGCTGGACATGGAGTCCAACGGCAAGAGCGTGCGCCAGGATGGCACCCCCGTGAATACCGATACCGGTCCGGTGATCTGGGGTGGCGTGGGCTGCAACGGCCAGCATGCCTACCACCAGTTGCTGCACCAGGGCACCCAGCTGATCCCGGCCGACTTCATCGTGCCGATCGTCAGCTTCAACCCGGTGGCCGACCACCACCAGTGGCTGTACGCCAACTGCCTGTCCCAGAGCCAGGCGCTGATGCTGGGCAAGACCCGCGTCGAAGCCGAGAGCGAACTGCGCGACAAGGGTCTGAGCGAAGCCGAGGTGCAACGACTGGCGCCGCACAAGGTGATCCCCGGCAACCGTCCGAGCAACACTCTGGTGGTCGAGCGCATCAGCCCGCGACGCCTCGGTGCGCTGGTGGCGCTCTACGAGCACAAGGTCTTTGTACAGAGCGTGATCTGGGGCATCAACGCCTTCGACCAGTGGGGCGTGGAACTGGGCAAGGAGCTGGGCAAGGGCGTCTACAACCGCCTGGTGGGCAGCGACGAAACCCTGGCCGACGATGCTTCGACCCAGGGCCTGATCAACTACTTCCGCGGTCGCCATCGCGGCTGACCTGCCTCCCCGGGGGCCGGCTTGCCGGCCCCCGTTCGGGCCTTCGCCCTTGATCCTTCCCCTCACATGCGCGCACCCTTAAGCCTTGTCGCCAAGCAAGCATGAGGATCCGTCATGTTCGATATCAGCGATTTCCCGAAAGCCGATGCCGTGCGCCGGTCAGCCCAACTGAGCCAGGACGACTATCACCAGCTCTATCGCCAGTCCATTGAACAACCGGAAGTGTTCTGGGCCGGCCAAGCCAAACGCTTCCTGCACTGGAGCCAGCCCTGGGACAGCGTGCACCGATACGACAGCCGTACCGGCCAGGCCAGCTGGTTTGGCGGCGGCCAGCTCAACGTCAGCTACAACTGCATCGACCGTCACCTGGAAACACGTGGCGACCAACCGGCGATCATCTGGGAAGGCGACACCCCTGCCGAAGCCCTGCACATCACGTACCACACCCTGCACCGGCAGGTCTGTCGCCTGGCCAACGTGCTCAAGAGCCGTGGCGTGAAAAAAGGCGATCGGGTGTGCATCTACATGCCGATGATCCCGGAAGCCGCCTACGCCATGCTCGCCTGCACGCGCATCGGTGCGGTGCATTCGGTGGTGTTCGGCGGTTTCTCCCCCCAAGCCCTGCGTGATCGAATTCTCAACGCCGACTGCCACACGGTGATCACTGCCGACGAGGGCCTGCGCGGCGGCAAACTGATACCGCTGAAAAGCAATGTCGACCAGGCCCTGCTCAGTTGCCCGGATGTCAGCAACGTCATCATGGTGCAACGTACCGGCAACCCGGTGGACTGGGTCGACGGCCGCGATATCCATTATGAACAGGCCATGGCCGCCGCCAGCGGCCAGTGCGAACCCGAGCCGATGGACGCCGAAGACCCGCTGTTCATTCTCTATACCTCAGGCAGCACCGGTAAACCCAAGGGCGTGCTGCACACCACCGGAGGCTACTTGCTGCAGGTCGCCATGACCTTCAAGTACGTAATGGACTACCGTGACGGCGAAGTCTTCTGGTGCACCGCCGATGTCGGCTGGGTCACCGGCCACAGCTACATCCTCTATGGTCCGCTGGCCAACGGCGCCACCACGCTAATCTTCGAGGGCGTGCCCAACTACCCCAGCACTTCACGCTTCTGGGAAGTGATCGACAAACACCAGGTGAACATCTTCTATACCGCCCCCACCGCCTTGCGCGCACTGATGCGCGAGGGCACCGGCCCCCTGCAGAACAGCTCACGCGCCAGCCTGCGCCTGCTCGGCAGCGTCGGCGAACCGATCAATCCGCAAGCCTGGGAATGGTATTTCAACGAGGTAGGCCAGCAACGCTGCCCGATCGTCGATACCTGGTGGCAGACCGAGACCGGCGGCATCATGCTCAGCCCTCTGGCCAGCACCCGACAAATCAAGCCCGGCTGCGCCACGATGCCGATGTTCGGGGTTCAGCCCGTGCTACTGGACGATCAGGGACAGGAGATCCAGGGAGCCGGTAGCGGCATCCTGGCACTCAAGGGCAGTTGGCCGGGGCAGATCCGCACGGTCTATGGCGACCCGCAACGCATGATCGAAACCTACTTCGCCCCCTACCCGGGCTACTACTTCACCGGTGACGGTGCCCGCCGCGACGAAGACGGCAGCTACTGGATCACCGGACGCATCGATGACGTGATCAACGTGTCCGGGCACCGTATCGGCACCGCCGAGGTGGAAAGCACTTTGGTACTGCACGACCGTATCGCCGAGGCCGCGGTGGTGAGTTATCCCCATGACCTCAAGGGCCAGGGCATCTATGCCTTCGTCACGCCGATGCACGGGGTCGAGCCCGACGATGAATTGAAGCAGGAGCTCCTGGCCCTGGTCAGCCGCGAGATCGGCAGCTTTGCCAAGCCGGAACTGGTCCAGTGGGCGCCGGCGTTGCCCAAGACTCGCTCGGGCAAGATCATGCGACGTATCCTGCGCAAGATTGCCTGCAACGAACTGGACAACCTGGGCGATACCTCGACCCTGGCCGACCCGAGCGTGGTGCAGGGCTTGATCGATAAACGCCTGAACACCTGAGGCCAGCGCGGCCCTGGCCGCGCCTTTGTTTCCCTATCCATAGCGAGTCGTCATGGAATTCATTCGCAGCCGTATCGAAAGCCAGGTCATGAGCCTGACCGGCTTGTCCCTGGGCCAGCTCGACCTGGAAAACCCCAAGGGCGACCCCGGCCTGTTCGGCCCCGGGGCCGTCTGCTGGCAGGTGCACGCCGATTTCAGCAGCATGCTGATCGGCGGCATCAGCGCCCTGTTGCTGCAGGCCCTGCACCCCCTGGCCCTGGCTGGAGTCTGGGACCACTCCAACTTTCGCCAGGACCTGCTCGGCCGCCTGCGCCGAACGGGGCAGTTCATTTCCGGTACGACCTTCGGCTCGCGCCAGGACGCTCAGTGGCTGATCGAAAAGGTTCGAGGTATCCACCTGCACATCACCGGCACCGCCCCCGATGGCCGGCCTTATGCCGCCAGCGATCCGGACCTGCTGACCTGGGTGCATGTGGCCGAGGTCAGCAGCTTCCTGGCCGCCCACCTGCGCTACCTCAACCCCCAACTGTCAGGCGAGGACCAGGACCGCTATTACGATGAAGTCGCCCTGGTGGCTGAACGGCTGGGCGCCCGGGACGTGCCCCGTTCGCGACAGGCAGTGGCCGATTACCTGAAAGCCATGCGCCCGCAGCTGCTGTGCGACCAGCGCAGCCGTGAAGTGCTGCGCCTGCTGCAGGCCGCCCCGGCCCCCAGCCGCCTGGCCAGGCCCTTCGGGTCGTTGATGATGCAAGCAGGGATCGACCTGCTGCCAGACTGGGCCAGCGGCCTGCTGGGGGTCGAGCAGCCCCCGCTGCAACGCCAGTTGATCCGCGCAAGCGTCAAGCGCAGCGCGCCGATGCTGCGCTGGGCGGTACGTGACAGTTCGGCCCACCGGGCGAGGCGGCGCATGGGCCTGTAGAAAGCGACTGCCAAAGCACAACACGACCGGCCGGTTCGCGATTGGCCGCCTCCCGAGGTTGTGTGCAACCATGATTTTCAGCGCCTGCACGATGGACTCGCCGAGCCCGCTCCAGGCTCCAGCCACCGAATGTGAGGACCCCACCATGCAAGACGTCGTCATCGTTGCCGCCACCCGCACCGCCGTGGGTACGTTCCAGGGCTCGCTCGCGGCCATTCCCGCCGTCGACCTGGGCGCCGCCGTCATCCGCCAGCTGCTGGCCCAGACCGGCATCGACCCGGCCCAGGTCGACGAAGTGATCATGGGCCAGGTGCTCACCGCCGGCGCCGGACAGAACCCCGCCCGCCAGGCCGCGATCAAGGCCGGCCTGCCCCACGCCGTGCCCGCCATGACCCTGAACAAAGTCTGCGGCTCGGGCCTCAAGGCCCTGCACCTGGGCGCCCAGGCCATCCGCTGCGGCGACGCCGAGGTGATCATCGCCGGCGGCCAGGAAAACATGAGCCTGGCCAACTACGTGCTCCCCGGCGCCCGCACCGGCCTGCGCATGGGCCACAGCCAGATGATCGACTCCATGATCAGCGACGGCCTGTGGGATGCCTTCAACGACTACCACATGGGCATCACCGCCGAGAACCTGGTGGACAAGTACGGCATCACTCGTGAAGCCCAGGACGCCTTCGCCGCCGCTTCCCAGCAGAAAGCCGCAGCGGCCATCGAGGCCGGGCGCTTTGTCGACGAGATCACCCCGATCCAGATTCCCCAGCGCAAGGGCGAGCCCGTCACCTTCGCCACCGACGAACAACCCCGTCCCGGCACCACCGCCGAGGCCCTGGCCAAGCTCAAGCCGGCGTTCAAGAAAGACGGCAGCGTCACCGCCGGCAACGCCTCGGCGCTGAACGACGGCGCCGCCGCCGTGATGCTGATGAGCGCCACCAAGGCCCGGGCCCTGGGCCTGCCGGTACTGGCCAGAATCGCCGCCTACGCCAACGCCGGCGTCGACCCGGCGATCATGGGCATCGGCCCGGTCTCGGCCACCCGTCGCTGCCTGGAAAAGGCCGGCTGGAGCCTGGATCAACTGGACCTGATCGAAGCCAACGAAGCCTTCGCCGCGCAGTCGCTATCGGTGGCCAAGGAGCTTGCATGGGACGCGAGCAAGGTCAACGTCAACGGCGGCGCCATCGCCATCGGCCACCCGATCGGTGCGTCGGGCTGCCGGGTGCTGGTGACCCTGCTGCATGAAATGATCAAGCGCGATGCCCACAAGGGCCTGGCGACCCTGTGCATCGGTGGCGGCCAGGGCGTGGCCCTGGCGATCGAGCGCTAACCCCGTACATCTCCCCGTACATCTATAGGAGCGAGGCTTGCCCGCGAGATACACGTCGTTACAGCGCAGTGCATCAGGCACAGCGCGTCTTCGTTGACGATTGATCGCAGGCAAGCCTCGCTCCTACAGACAAGCGCACCTCGCCTACAAGCACCAAACGAAGCTGGTAAACTGCCCCGCCCAATCATTCGCAAGGCGCTCGCATGTCTTCCTTGAATCAGGCGCTGCGCGCCGCCCTCGATCACCGCCAGGGCCTGCTCGCCGAACTGCACCAGCAAGGCACCGATTGCTACCGCCTGTTCCATGGCAGCCAGGAAGGCGCCAGCGGCCTGACCATCGACCGCTACGGCCCGCAATTGCTGGTGCAGAGCTTTCACCAGCCACTGGAGCTCGATGCATTGCGGCAATTGCACGAGATCGTCGATCAGCAACTGAACCTGTCTACCCTGCTGGTCTACAACGATCGTTCTCGCGGCAACTCGCGCATCGCCCGCGAAGACTCGGTGTACCGCGCCCAGGACGCTGCCCTGGAAGATCTCGTCGGCCATGAGTGGGGCCTGAACTATCGGGTCCGCGGGCGCCATGCCGGACAGGACCCCCTGCTGTTTCTCGACCTGCGCAACGCGAGGGGCTGGGTCAAGCAACACAGTGCCGGCAAGAGCGTGCTCAACCTCTTCGCCTATACCTGCGGTGTCGGCCTCTGCGCGGCAGCTGGAGGCGCCCGTGAGGTGTGCAACCTGGACTTCGCCGAAGGCAATCTCGCGGTCGGTCGGGAAAACGGCCAGCTCAACCCGCACCTGCCTGCGATGCAGTTCGTGCAATCGGACTACTTTCCGGCGATTCGCCAACTGGCGGGCCTGCCCATCACCCAGCGGCGGGGCCAGAAACTCCCCAGCTACCCGCGCCTGGAACAGCGCCAGTACGACCTGGTGCTGCTGGACCCGCCCGCCTGGGCCAAGAGTGCCTTCGGCACCGTCGATCTGCTGCGCGACTACCAGAGCCTGCTGAAGCCGGCCCTGCTGGCGACAGCCGAAGACGGGGTACTGATCTGCTGTAACAACCTGGCCAAGGTCTCGATGCAAGACTGGCGCGAACAGGTGCTGCGCTGCGCCGAGAAAGCCGGGCGCCCGGTACGCGATTGCCAGGTGCTCAAACCCGCTGCGGATTTCCCGTCCCTGGACGGCCAGCCGCCCCTGAAGACCCTGATCCTGCAACTCTGATCAATCCCGCCAAATCTGAACAATCCTGAAAATCGGGGTGGTTTCGGAACCGTAAACGCGTGCCATACTCCAAGGCACATTTGATTCAAAAGATGAAGCCTCGCATGACCAAAGGATTGATTCGCGCTACCGGCGCCTTGTTGACCGTTCTCGCCCTTTACAGTCTGCTGGGCTTCCTGATTCTGCCGGGCATCGCCCTGCGAGTGGCCAACCAGCAATTGGCCAACTACGCCACCACCCCAGCCCATATCCAGCGTATCGAACTCAACCCCTTCAGCCTCGAGGTGACCGTCTGGGGCCTGAGCGTCGGCGAACCGGGCAAGGAGCAGGTGGCCTTCGATCGGCTCTATGCCAACCTGCAACTGGACAGCCTGTGGACCCGCGCCCTGCACCTGGCGGACGTCGAGCTGGATCGCCCCAAGACCGAGATCCTGTTCGACAAGGAAGGCAAGCTCAACCTCCTGGGCCTGTTCAAGCTGCCGGCCAGCGAGCCGACGCCCAGCGACCCCGATGCCAAGCCGTTTCCAGTGCGTATCGAACGGATCAAGCTGGCTGGCGGCTATGTGCACTTCCAGGACCTGCGCCCCAGCGAACCCATCGAGTTCCTCTACGACAAACTCGAATTTGAACTGAAGAACCTCAGCACCCTGCCGGACGATAGCGCCGACATGACCCTGGTTGCCACCGGCCCCGAAGGTGGACAGATCGACTGGAGTGGCAACTTCAGCGTGAGCCCGCTGGCCTCCGAAGGCACGTTGAAGGTCACCGACGGCAAGATGAAAGCCTGGTGGCCCTATGTGCGCGATGCCGTGCCGCTGGTGCTGGAAGAAGGCCTGGTGAACCTCGACACCCACTACAAGTTCAGCCTGGCCAACGGCACCGAACTGCTGCTGGACAAGGCCTCGGTCAGCATCGCGCCATTCGCCATCAAGGCGCCGGATGGACGCCCGCTGGCGCGCCTGGAGCGCCTGGATGTCAGGGACACCACGGTGGACCTGGCCAAGCAGCAAGTGATAGTGGGCAAGATCAGCAGCCAGAAGCTGGAGACCTGGGCCGCCCGCGAAGCCGATGGCCAGCTGGACTGGCAGAAATTGTTCGCCAGCCAGCCCGCCAAGCCAGCCCCCAAGCCTGAGCCCGCCACCGCCGACACCCCCAAGGAACCGACGACGCCAAGCAAGCCCTGGCAGGTACTGCTCAAGGACGTCGAGTTGCGCAACTACCAGGTGCATCTGGCCGATCGCCAGGTCAAGCCGGCAGTAGCCCTGGAGCTGGGACCACTGAACCTGGACCTGAAGAATTTCGACAGCCTCAACCAGTCGCCCTTCACGCTCAAGCTCGATAGCGGCCTGGGCAAGCAAGGCCGGATCAATGCCAGCGGCGAGGTCAACCTCAACCCCATCACCGCCAAGCTGAAGGTGCAGACCAAGGACATCGATCTGCGGGTCGCCCAGTCCTATATCAGCCCCTTCATCCGCCTGGAGCTGCGCAGCGGCATGCTCGGCAGCGACCTGGCAGTGGACCTCAAGAAAGTCGAGCCACTGGCCTTCAGCATCACGGGGCGGGCCAACGTCGATCAGTTGCACACCCTGGATACCCTCAAGACCCGCGACTTCGTGAAATGGAAGCAAGTGGTGGTCGAGGGCCTGAACTACCAGCATGGCGACAGCCTGAGCATCAACCGCATCAACCTGATGCAGCCCTATGCCCGTTTCATCATCAACGATGACCGCACCACCAACGTCGATGACCTGCTGATCCCGCAGCCGGCAAGCAGTGCCGGCAAGTCCACGGCGAAACCGGCCGCCAGTTCCAGCAAGCCACTGGGCATTCACATCGGCGAAATCGCCATCAATGATGGTTCGGCGAACTTCGCCGACCTGACCCTGACCCCCAACTTCGCCACGGCGGTCCAGCAGCTCAACGGCCGCATCGGTACCATCGACAGCCGCCAGGCCAAGCCGGCGGACGTCGACGTCAAGGGCAAGGTCGATCGTTATGCTCCGGTGACCATCAAGGGCAGCGTCAATCCTTTCGACCCGATGTCAGCTCTGGATATCGCCACCAGCTTCAAGCGGGTGGAGCTGACCACCCTGACCCCCTACTCCGGCAAGTTCGCAGGCTTTCGCATCCGCAAGGGCCGGCTCAACCTCGATCTGCACTACATGATCACCAAAGGCCAGCTCAAGGCCGAGAACAAGCTGGTGGTCGAACAATTGCAGCTGGGGGAAAAGGTCGACAGCCCGGACGCCGTGGACCTGCCAATCCGCCTGGCAGTCGCCCTGCTCAAGGACACCGACGGCAAGATCTCCATCGAGCTGCCAATCTCCGGCGACCTGAACAATCCACAGTTCAGCGTCATGCCGATCGTCTGGCAGACCCTGCGCAACCTGGTACTGCGTGCGGCCCAGGCACCATTCAAGTTCATCGGTGGCCTGATCACCGGCGGTGGTTCGCAAGACCTCGGCAGCGTGAGCTTCGCCCCCGGCTCCAGCGAACTGAACAAGGAGTCCGAATCGTCCCTGACCACCCTGGCTAAAGCCCTTCAGGAGCGCCCGACCCTGCGCCTGGAGATCGAAGGCACCAGCGCCCAGAGCAGCGACGGCCCGTTGATTGCCGAGCAGCGCCTGGAGCGTGAGTACCAGTACAACTACTACAAGATCCTCCAGCGCCGTGGCGACAAGGTCCCGGCCCAGGCTTCACTGCTGAAGGTGCCCGATGATGAGAAGGCGCCATTGCTGGAAGGCATCTACCGCACCCGCCTGAAGCAGCAGCCACCGGCAGAATGGAATGAGCTCGGCCGCGACGAACGTAGCGCCAAACTGCGCGAGGGCTTGATCAAGTTCTGGGGGGCCAGCGAAGTGTTGCTGCGCCAACTGGGCCAGGAACGGGCCAGCAGCATCAAGGACTTCCTGGTAGACAAAGGTCAACTGGCCGACGACCGGGTCTACTTCATCGATGCCAACCTGGGTCAGGCCGAAAGCAACGGCAACGTCATCACGTCGATGCACCTGGACAGCGAATGAGTCATACACCGGGCCCACGCCCGGTGCTCCCTTTGCGCTAGGCACGTGCAACCATCAAACCCCGCCCAATAGAACAGGCCCCGACACATGTGCCGGGGCCTGTAATGATCACATCCTTGTGATCTTCCGCATGAACCCTTGAAGGAAGCGGCAGGCCTCTTGCCTGCCGCATCCTGCGCCTGTTCAGACTGGAGGCGACTCTTACTCGGCTTTCAGGCCGTCAGCGGAGACTGCCTTCACGCCCTTGATTTTCTTGGTGATTGCTACCGCCGTGGCTTTTTGCGCTTCGGTGATAGCTACAGTGGACGACAGCGATACGACGCCCTTGTTGGTTTCGACCTTGATGTCGGTGCCAGGAATGCCTTTCTCGGTTACCAGGTCGCTTTTCACTTTGGTGGTGATCCAGGTATCGGAGGTGGCCTCTTTGGCCTTGGTCACTTCACCGGCAGCCACCACCATCGGGGTTTGGGTGCCTTGGGTGGACTGCGCAAAGGCTGCGTTGGCCATGGTCAGGGTCAGAGCGGTAGCAGTTGCAGCAGCAATAGCGAACTTCTTCATACGAGTAACTCCTGTTTTTCTGGAAAGCCTGCGCCGTGTCCTGGCAGCAGGGTTATCAGGGATATTGCAGGTGCTGTGCCAAACTTATATCCGTAAAAATATTCAATAAAATCATATAGTTAAATAAAACAGGAAAAATTTTCATCATGCAAAATGCATGATGAACCGCTTCCCTGCGTGCAAGTTGCGAGTTTTTTCACGATGGTGAGCCCGGGCTCATGCTCCCTGCACCTCGCAACCTTTGGGGGCATAGTCGACCTCCACCGTGGTAGAGCAGCTCCAGCCGGCCGTTGCCGAGCGGGTCAGGGTCAGGCTCTTGTCCAGCACGGGGCCCGGGGCGTTGAGGATGATGCAGCCGATACTGCCCTCCCCGGTAGCCGCCGTGCCCGTCGCGCTCATCCGGCAATTGGCTGTCTGCGCCGTACCTCCAGCCAGCGCCAGGGTCGGATCAGTGCCCTGGCCCAGCAGGTCCTCCATCCCGGCCTTGAGGGCCGAGGCCTCCGCCAGCGCAGCGGTGACCTTGGCCCGCGCTTGATACTTGGCATACAACGGCATCGCCACCATGGCGAGGATGCCGATGATCGCGACCACCACCAGCAATTCGATCAGGGTAAAACCTGCTTGTTTTTTCATGAGTGCCTCCTGGCATGAACGAAAGTTGCAAGAACGGCCGCAAGGGCCACCAAGGGCAGAGCAGGCTCCGTGCCAGGGCAAGACCCAATGAATACGCGGGCCCCCGGCTGGTGGCTCAAGCGTCTGAGTGCCAGGAGTTGCATTAACTGACAAATTTCGTCAGCTCCTGACGTTATTCGGCAGCTTCCCGAGACTAGGCTTCGACAGGTACAGGCATGCCCTGACGCTGGCTCGCCGGCGAGCAGCGCACCTCCCTCCGTCGGATCAAGGACCGAACCATGACGGCACCAATTCCTGCCCCAGCAGCCAGCGTTTACCTCTGGCAAGGCACCAATCACCAGGGACAGGTCATGCAGGGCGAATTGAGTGCTGCCAGCCCGGCGTTGGCCAGGGCCCGCCTGCGCAGGCAGGGCATCATTGCGACGCGGATTCGACGCAAGCCCCGGAGGTTGCTCCAGCTGGGACAACGGATCAGGCCCCGGGATATCGCCCTGTTCACCCGGCAGTTGGCAACACTGTTCCAGGCCGGCGTACCGCTGCTGCAGTCCTTGGAAATCATCGCCGAACATTTCGATCAGCCGCTGATGCGCCAATTGCTGGCCAGCCTCAAGCGCGATATCGAGGCCGGCTCCAGCCTGGCCAGTGCACTGCGCCGACACCCGCGCCATTTCGACCCGCTGTACTGCAACCTGGTGGATGCGGGTGAACAGGCCGGAGCCCTGGACAACCTGCTCGAGCGCATCGCCACCTACAAGGAGAAGAGCGAGCGCCTCAAGGCCCGACTGCACAAGGCGATGGTCTATCCCTTGGCGGTGATCGCGGTGGCAATCATCGTCAGCAGTATCCTGCTGCTCAAGGTCGTCCCGCAGTTCCAGAGCCTGTTCGCCGGTTTCAACGCACAACTGCCGCTGCTGACTCGCGGGGTCATCAGCCTCTCGCATTTCATCCAGGACCACGGCGCGGGCCTTCTGGCCACCTGCCTGGGGCTGGGATTCGGTGCACGCCTGGCTTTTCGACGCTCCTCGCGCCTGCGCGATGGACTGGATGCCGGCCTGTTGCGCCTGCCGCTCACCGGCCCCTTGCTGCACAAGGCTGCCGTGGCCCGCCTGGCCCGGACCTTGGCCACCACGTTCGCCGCTGGTGTGCCACTGATCCAGGCTCTGGAGTATGCCGCGGGAGCCAGTGGCAACAACGTGCACCGTCAGGCGGTGGAGCGCATCCGCCTGCAGGTCGCCAGCGGCATGCAACTGAACTTCGCCATGCGCGCCAGCGGCGTCTTTCCCGCGATGGCGATCCAGATGACCGCCATCGGCGAAGAGTCCGGAACCCTCGATCATCTGCTGGAAAAGGTCGCCGTGCATTATGAGGCCGAGGTGGACAACCTGGTGGACAGCCTGGCCAGTCTCATGGAGCCTTTGATCATGGTCGTCCTGGGCAGTATCGTCGGTGCCCTGGTGCTGGCCATGTACCTGCCCATCTTCCAACTCGGTACAGCGATCTGAACATGTCCTTGACTGAAATCCTGAGTCTTTATCCCCTGGCGTTCGTGTTGGCGTCCCTGGTGCTGGGACTGATCGTCGGCAGTTTCATCAACGTGCTGGCCTGGCGCCTGCCACGAATGCTCGAGCGGGACTGGCGAGCCCAGGCCCACGAAATCCTCGGGCTGACGCCGGAGCCTGCGGCCGCCCCCTACAACCTGCTGCTGCCCCACTCCCATTGTCCGCATTGCGCACATCCGATTCGCCCCTGGCACAACATCCCAGTGCTCAGCTACCTGTGCCTGGGTGGCCGCTGCGCCCACTGCAAAACCCGCATCAGCATGCGTTATCCCCTGACCGAGCTGGCCTGCGGCCTGGTCTCGGCGTTCGTTGCCTGGCATTTCGGTTTCGGGTGGACGGCCGGCCTTCTGTTGCTGTTGAGCTGGGGCTTGCTGGCCATGAGCCTGATCGATGCCGACCATCAGTTGCTGCCGGACGTACTGGTATTGCCGCTGCTGTGGCTTGGGTTGCTCGTCAACAGCTTCGGCCTGCTGACGAGCCTGGCGGACGCCCTGTGGGGGGCCGTGATCGGCTACCTGCTTTTGTGGTCGGTGTTCTGGCTGTTCAAGCTGGCGACCGGCAAGGACGGCATGGGTCATGGCGACTTCAAGCTGCTGGCCATGCTGGGGGCCTGGGGCGGCTGGCAGATCCTGCCGCTGACATTGCTGCTGGCGTCCCTGGCTGGAGCCCTGATCGGCAGCGTCCTTCTGCGCCTGCGCCAGGCTAGGGTCTCGAGCCCTATCCCTTTTGGCCCCTTTCTGGCCATTGCCGGCTGGATTGCGCTGCTCTGGGGTGGTCAAATAACCGACTTCTATTTGCAGTTTGTCGGTTTCCAATGACTCGCTCCGTTAACACTCCCTGGATCCTCGGCCTTACCGGCGGGATCGGCAGCGGCAAAAGCGCCGCGGCCCAGCACTTCATCGACCTGGGAATCCATGTGGTCGATGCCGATCATGCCGCCCGCTGGGTGGTGGAACCAGGACGGCCGGCCCTGGAACAGATCGCCCGGCACTTCGGTGACGGCGTGCTGCAAGCCGATGGTCAGCTGGACCGCGCAGCCCTACGCCAGCTGATCTTCGAAGACCCGCAACAGCGGCGCTGGCTGGAGACCCTGCTGCACCCGCTGATCGCCGAGGAGATTGCCAGCCACCTGGCCCGTGCCCAATCGCCTTATGCAATCCTGGTATCACCGTTGCTGGTGGAGTCGGGACAGGCGCAGATGACCCAGCGGATCCTGGTGATCGATGCGCCCCAGCAATTGCAGATCGAGCGTACCCTGCTGCGTGACCAGGTCAGCGAACAGCAGGTCCAGGCCATTCTCCAGGCCCAGGCCAGTCGCGAGGAACGGCTACGCCATGCCGACGATGTGCTGGTCAATGATCGCGACCGTGCCTGGTTGCACAGCGAAGTCGAACGTCTGCATCACTTTTATCTAACTTTGCGTGGAGGCCAGTCATGAGCCAACCCCTGACCGTCGAATGCCCAACCTGTGGCGCCCCTGTGGAATGGAATCCGGCCAACATTAACCGGCCATTCTGTTCCGATCGTTGCAAGCTGATCGACCTGGGCGCCTGGGCTGCCGAGGAGCACAAGATTCCAGTGAGCCCGGATGCCGAGGACGAGCTGTTCTCCGAAGAACTGTCGCCCCGGGCCCACTGAGTACCCGCATCGAGGCCGATCAGGGCCGCATAAAGCTGTAGTCCTGATCGTCGTCGAGGTTTTCCGCGAGGAACTGCAACTCATCTGCCAGGTCCTCGATAGTGCGTACGCCCTTGCTCTGCTGCACCACCGCACTGAGCAGGGCCCGCAGGCTCAACCCCGGCTCAAACCCTTCCTGCTGGGCATTTTGCAGACTGTCGCAGACTTCCTGCCGGGCCCACTGGTAAACACTCATGACCGCACTCCTGGGATTTTTGCCGAGCATGCAGCGCGACCTGGCGCCCGCAATTGATATGGATCAAGGGCGCGGGTCCTCGTCTTTCCAGGGTGCCGAAAGGTAGCGGGTACGGTTGAAAGTCTCCAGCCACTCGGGGCAGAACACCACCAGTGCACTGACCACCATGCCGTTGATGAACGCCTCGGGAAAGATGATCAGCCACAGATAGCCGATGAAGTCTTCCAGCCATTCAGGCATCGCAAAACGCTCGTCGAACCACAAAAGCCCCAGTCCGCAGAGCAGGCACAAGAGTGCCGAGAGCGCGGCGGCAAAAAAGCCGGAACAGAAGATATACACGAACAGGTTGCGTGGCTGGGCCCGCTCCACCAACCAGGCACAGGCCTCGGTCACCGCTACCGGCAACAGGATCAGCAACACCCCGTTGACACCCAGGGCGGCCAGGTCCTGGCGGCCCAGCGCCAGCAGTCCCAACTGGGCGGTCAGGCCACCGACTATCGCCAGGGGCCAGTCCAGCAAGAGGGTCACCGCCGTCATGCCGATGAAGTGGTAGGACACTCCGGTATCGAAATCCCGCCGTACCAGCCACAAGAGGAACAAGGCGAACACCGTGCCGAACAGCAGGTGCTGACGGCGGTTGTCGGCGAACAGCTCGACCCAGGGCGCCCGCCATACTGCCCAGAGCAACAGCGGCACATACAGCACCCAGCCCAGCACTAGCGTCTGCGGTGCCAGCAGTGCCGAACTGATCATGGCCGGGCCTGCTCCAGTGCTGCGGCCAGTTGCTCGGCGCTGGTGTATTCATGATGAGCAACCAGCTGGCCATCCTGCAGTTGCAGCCACAGGACCTTGTCCCCGACTACCGGGTAGCGCGCTGCCACCCGACCTTCGCGGTCGAGCATCACTCGGTAGGGGTAGTCACGCATGGCGGGGACGGCAAACATCCTGGCGATCAGTGCAGGCATGCGTTGGATATCGGCGACAAAGACGCCATGACGCTCCTGCAGGTATCCCTCGGGCTGGTCCTTGAGCGCGGCATTTACCAGCTTGGCCGCCTCCATGCTGCGCGCCACCAGCAGGATCCGGGCCTGGCCGTCGAGGCTGTAGGCCTGATCGAACTGGTCCAGCAAGGTCCAGGGCGCCAGCCGCTCCCCGATCTCAAGGGCTTGGGCCCACCATGGCAACAGGACCAGCAACAGCATTGACCAGCGCTTCACGGCACACTCCTTATCGATCGGTTGGACGCGGAACAGTCTACACCGCCCCTCGGAAGGCTCCAGTCCTCACCGGCCGGCCAACGAAAAGACCGAAGTGTTTTTTCCGCAAGCCAGGTTCTTAAGGTCACATTTGGGCGCTAAGCTTGGGATATGGATGACTCAGATTTCTTGCGCCTGTTAACCATCCAGGCCGAGCAAGCCAACGCGTTCCTGTCCAATGCCCGCAAATGGGAGCGTGAGCGTTGGGTTTGCCAGCGCCTGCTGCAAGGCCTGAACATTCCCTATCGCAACGACGAATTCACCGCCGCCGGGCAAGAACCACCGGACGTACTGTTTCGCGAGGCCAGCTTCGAGGTGTTTTTCGTGCTCGACGAGGGGCGCCGGCTCAACGATGAGTGGCGCGACGAGTTGCAGCGCCGGCGCAGCGCATTTTCCCTGAGCCAGCTGGTAAGGCGCGAGGCCAAGCCCAAGCGCATCCCGGCCAGCGAACTGTTGCTGCGCCTGGCACCGACCTTGCGCAAGAAGGCCCGTAACTATCAAGAGCGCGGGATGAACCTGGGGGAGCTGGACATCATCGCCTTCGCGGCCCTCAAGCGCGAGGTGCTGGACCTCAACAGCCACTTCCCGCCTCCCACCGAGTACCTGCGCCAGGGTTGGCGTTCGCTGTCCCTGGTGGGACCAACCTTCGCCCGCGTGCTGTTCGCCCACCCGGATGCCCCGGAGTTCCTGCGCAGCAACCTGGGACGCAGTATCGTCTTCGATGTCGGCATCAGTTTGTAAGTCCCGTCAATCCGCCGTCAGTGGGCATGGCGCAAACCTTTGCGCAGTGGTAAAAAAGCGTTCATGCCTGCCGGCTCCGAGATTTCATCACCACACCCCCACACGGCGGGCTCATGCTCCTGTTTATGTCGGATTACACTGCGCTGTAACATTCCTTCATGTTGCGACGTCTACCTGACGAGGCCTTTTATGAGCAGCCGCCTGAACCCCGACGACCAGCGCCATGTCGAAGACTATCTGCAACTTCCCCAGCACCGAGTCGAGCGCCGGCCCTTCCGGCCATGGATGCTCCTCGTGGTGGTGGTCGTGGTGACCATTGCCCTGGGCCTGTTGAGCCGTTTTATCAGTTACCTGACGCTATGAGCTGCATCGCGCTCGCTCGGGCGACTGTCCCGATTTCCTTTAGCCTTGCGAGATATCCCCATGACTCATCGTATTGTCATCGTCGGCGGCGGCGCCGGCGGCCTGGAGTTGGCGACACGTCTGGGTAAGACCCTGGGCAAGCGCGGCAGCGCCAGCGTGATGCTGGTGGACGCCAACCTGACCCACATCTGGAAACCGCTGCTGCACGAGGTGGCGGCGGGCTCGCTGAACTCCTCGGCAGACGAGCTCAACTACGTAGCCCAAGCGAAATGGAACCACTTCGAGTTCCAGCTGGGCCGCATGAGCGGACTCGATCGCCAGCAGAAGAAGATCCAGCTGGCCGCCACGTATGACGAACAGGGTGTTGAGCTGCTACCGGCCCGCGAGCTCGGCTATGACACCCTGGTCATCGCCGTAGGCAGTACCACCAATGACTTCGGCACCCAGGGCGCGGCCCAGCACTGCCTGTTTCTGGATACCCGCAAACAGGCCGAGCGCTTCCACCAGCAGTTGCTCAACCACTACCTGCGGGCCCATGCCGGGCAGACCGAAGAACTGGAGCAGATCAGCGTAGCGATCGTCGGCGCCGGCGCCACCGGTGTCGAGCTGGCGGCGGAGTTGCACAACGCCGCCCACGAACTGGCAGCCTACGGCCTGGATCGAATTCGCCCGGAAAACATGCACATCACCCTGATCGAGGCCGGCCCCAGGGTATTGCCTGCCCTGCCCGAGCGCATCAGTGGTCCCGTGCACAAGACCCTGGAAAAACTCGGGGTGCGGGTCATGACCAACGCATCGGTCAGCGAAGTGACGGCCGAGAGCCTGATCACCGCGGACGGCCAGGTCATCCCTGCCAGCCTCAAGGTATGGGCGGCGGGCATCCGCGCCCCTGGTTTCCTCAAGGACATCGACGGCCTGGAAACCAATCGCATCAACCAGTTGCAGGTGCTACCCACCCTGCAGACCACCCATGATCCGGACATCTTCGCCTTTGGCGATTGCGCCGCCTGCCCGCAACCGGGCAGCGACCGCAATGTCCCGCCACGGGCCCAGGCTGCACACCAGCAGGCATCGTTGCTGGCCAAATCGTTGAAGCTGCGCCTGGAAGGCAAGGAACTGCCAACCTACAAGTACACCGACTACGGCTCACTGATCTCGCTGTCGCGCTTCTCGGCGGTGGGCAATCTGATGGGTAACCTCACCGGTAGCGTGATGCTCGAAGGCTGGTTGGCGCGGATGTTCTACATCTCGCTGTACCGCATGCACCAGATGGCCCTGTATGGCATCTTGCGCACGGCCATGATGATGCTCGGCAGCCGGATCGGTCGCGGCACGGACCCGCGCCTTAAACTGCACTGAAGAATGGGTGTCGCGCCCCCCTGCTACATCCTGTGCCGGGGGTAGTCCGAGGCACCGAGCCTGGAAAGCCCGCCCGCAAGGGGCGGGCTGCAGGTGTCAGGGAATCAGCGCATTACGCTTGGCAAACTCCGCCAGGCTGACCTGGGAGCCCAGCCCCAGCTTCTGCAACAGACGAGTCTTGTAGGTGCTCACGGTCTTGTTGCTCAAGAACAGTTTCTCCCCGATCGCCTTGTTCGAATGCCCTTGGGCCAGGTGCTGCAGGACGATCATTTCCCGATCGGTCAACAGGCCGATCTGTTCGGCTTCGGAACGCTGCTCCACAGCCGAGACCGATACATCCAGGGCCAGAGAGGGATAGAAGGTGTAACCCGCCAGGACAGCATTCAGGGCCACCACCAGGTTCCCCAGGTCCTCTTCCTTGTTGACGAACCCCCTGGCTCCCAACTGGATGCAACGCCGGCAGAAGCCTTCGACGGATTGCGAGGTGAGCACCAGCACTTCGGTGGGCAGCTCCAGGGCCTTGATGCGCGACAGGACCTTGAGGCCATCGAGCTTGGGAATCCCGATATCGAGGATCACTGCGTCGGGTACATGCTCGCGAACCAGCTCCAGTGCATCCAGGCCGTTGTCTGTCTCGGCCACTACGCGCATGTTGTGCTTTTCCAACAACACCTTCACGGCAAGCCGCACGACAGGATGGTCATCCACTATCAATACGCTGTGCATATTGTCATTTCACCTTAAGAACTCGAACATCGGTCAACCATGACCGCTGGAAAAATATACGCCATCGCACCTTGCTCAGATGCCATTTCATTGCCATTCGAGGCACCGGCTTCGCGCTGAGAATCCTCCGGTGCGCCCGCTGGAAATTTCAGGTTCCAGACAAATAACCGGCGATACAAGAGGTTAACGAGCAGCCCCGAACGAATCAGATAATTCAATTATTCTTGAGGAAAATTCCTACAAGCCATAGGGATACAGCTAATGGACCCCTCTCAGGAATCTTAAGCAAGATGCTCGACGATCAATGACGCGAGCTGTCTATGCAACATCTGAACGTCCTGGTTCTGGATGACGAACCCCTACAACGCCTGATCACCATCACCGCGTTGAACAAGGCGATGCCCGGACGGGTGCACGAAGCCGGCAATGGTGACGAGGCGCTGGTCCTGCTGGCGAGTTGCGAAAGAATCGACATTGCCATCTGCGACCTGAGGATGCCCGGGATGGACGGCCTGGCCTTCCTGCGCCATGCCAGCCAGAGCGGCAAGCTGCGCTCGGTGATCCTGTGCAGCCAGGCCGACCCGATCCTGCGGCAGACCACGATTTCCATGATCAAGCGCCTGGGCCTGCATTTTCTCGGCGATCTGGGCAAGCCGTTTCACCTGGAACGGTTGGTTGCCCTGCTGGCCCGCCATCAGAGCTGGCGCCACGGCAGCCCTACGCCCCTGGCCAGATCCGGCCTGCCAACACTGACCGAGGTGATTCATGGGCTGGACAACGGCGAGTTCGAACCGTACTACCAACCCAAGGTCGCACTCGACGACGCCTCGCTGCTTGGCGTGGAATCCCTGGCACGCTGGAATCACCCGCGACTGGGCATACTTCCACCGTCGCACTTCCTGCCCCTCATGGAACAGCACAAGTTGCTGGACCGTCTTTTCTGGCAATTGCTCGAGCAGGGCCTGGCGTTGCGCAGGGCACTGGCCAATCAGGAGCGACACCTGGATTTTTCCTTCAACCTGCACCCGGCGCAGCTGGCTTGCCAGGCCCTGAGCGGGGCCATTGCTTCCTGGCTAAGGCGGTTCCAGGCCCCGCCTGCCAGCATCACCTTTGAAATCACTGAAACCAGCCTGATCAGCGCACCGGCCAGCAGCCTGGAGAACCTGGTGCGCCTGCGCTTGATGGGTTGCGGCCTGGCCATGGACGACTTCGGTGCCGGCCACTCTTCCCTGGAACGCTTGTGTGAGCTGCCCTTTAGCCAGATCAAGCTCGATAGTGCTTTCATTCGCAAGATGAAATACCAGCCCAGATACTGCGCAATCATCAGTTACACAGTTGCCCTTGCTCGCTCACTGGGCATGTCGCTGATCATTGAAGGTGTCGAAAACCTCGAACAGCAGGAACGCCTGCGAGAGCTCGGATGTCACGCCGCCCAAGGCTTCCTGTTCGCGCGCCCGATGCCCAAAGACCACTTCATAGCCTATTGCCGCGCTGATCCGCCGCCAGGATGACCCCATCGATCACTCACCCTCTCCCCTGATCCTGTTCCACATACCGATGCCCGCACATTCCGGTCCGTCGACCGCCTCCTGGCTCCCTACTTTCTGAAGCAATCATGCATTCCCGACTTTTCCCGCTTTTCATCTGTTTGGCGATCATTGGCACCCAATCGGCTGCCGCGCAGATACTTCCCAGTACGCTGTACAGCACCGCCCGCCTCGACCACCACGAGCTTGCACTCGAGGACGAGGACTGGCACTGGCTACGGCACAAGCTGGAATTGAAGATCGGAGCAGTCGCACAGGAGTCGGCGCCGTTCAGCGTCAGCTACAACGATGGCCGCTACGAAGGCATCACCGCTGATATCAGTGCACTGATCGGCCAGTTGCTGGGAGTGCGCATCAAGCTCGTGCCCTTCCAGACTCGCGAAGAGGCCATGCAGGCCCTGCAGACCGGCACCATCGACTTTGTTGGCAGCTACAACTCCGGGCACTCCGACAACAGCATCCGGCACACCCGGCCCTTTGCAGAGGGGCGCCTGGCCCTGTTCAAGCGCAGCGACGAACTGCGCAATGCTCCTCGCGATCTGGCCGGGCTACGGGTTGCCGTCCCCGAGGAACATGCTGCCGAGCTGCGGGCTCACTTTCCCCTGGCCCAACTGCAGGTACAGGCCAGCCATGAACAGGCCATCACGGCGACAGCCTTCGGTCATGCCGACCTGTATGTCGACGACGTGCTCAGTGCCTATTTCCAGATCAACCGCTCCTACTACGGCTTTCTCAGGTTCGAACGTTTCGCCGACCATCCCAAGGGCGAGTATGGCTTTGCGCTCAAAGGCAACAACGAGCGTCTGCAACGTATTTTGGACCAGAGTATCGAGGCCATCGGCCAGGAAAAGCTCGTTGTGCTGAGTCGCCGCTGGGTTGGCAGCGGCTTCGTGCCGTCGGATGATCGCATTGCCCTGACGGCGCAGGAGGCACGCTGGATCGAGCGCAACCCGGTACTGCGCCTGGTGATCAATGATGACCTGGCGCCCGTAGCCTTCTTCGATGCCAACGGTGTGTTCTCCGGCGTCGCTGCTGAGCTGCTCGAAGTGATATCCCAGCGCACGGGCCTGCAATTCCAGGTGACGGCACGCAATGGTGGTTACCCCGAACAGATCGAAGCGTTACGCCAGGCTGAAGCGGACCTCGCCATCATGACGGCCAGCGCACAACGCGAGGAAAAGCTGCGCTTCACGCGCCCCTTCCTGACCAGCCCCTTCGTGCTGGTCACCCAGGTCGACAAGACGGGCAGAGCCCGCCCTCCCGGTAACCTGGCAGGCAAGCGCTTGGCCATTCCCGCCGGGCACGTGCTCCGCCAGCAGGTACGCGAGCTCTACCCGAACACCGAGCTGATAGAGACACAAACCTCCCTGGACAGCATGAACAAGGTCTATGCAGGCGACGCCGACGCAGCCGTCGTCTCCCTGCCAACCTCGCGCTACTACATCGTTCGTCTGTTTCAGAATCGCCTGGGCATCGCCGACCTGATCCACACCAACCAGAAAACCGCCAATTTCGCCTTGCGCCTGGAGGATTCGGAGTTGCAATCGATCCTCGACAAGGCCCTGCTCAGTCTCCCGGCGGACGACCTCAATGCCATGGCCAACCATTGGCGCTCACCACCGGGCATGAGCGGCGAAACCTGGCGCGACTACACCATCGTCATTGCCGAGATCGTGACTGGCGCCTCGTTGCTGCTGTTGATGTCGCTGATCTGGGGTTTCTACCTGCAACGTCGGGTCAGGGTCGAGAAAAACCTCAATGACCAGTTGCGCCTCCTCGAAACCCTGACCGAGAACATGCCTCCGGTCCTGTACATACGGGACATCGCCGGCAACATGCTGTGCTGCAATCGCAGCTACCTCGACAGTGTCGGCCTGAGCGCCGAACAGGTATTGAACAAGACCGTGCAGCAGCTGCCAAGGGAACATTTCTCGGCGGATCCGAGCCTGCACCAGCGATACCTGCAGGCGATCAACGATGGTCAGACGCTCACTTCCGTGGAAGCCGTCCGCCTGCAAGGCAAGAACATCTGGATCGAGCACTGGATCCAGCCATTCCAGGATGCCCATGGCGTGACCAAGGGCGTGATCTGTGGCTGGCTGGACATCACCAAGCACCGCCACCTGGTCCAGGAGCTCAAGGAAGCCAAGGATCTGGCCGACGATGCCAGTCGAGCCAAGACCACCTTCCTGGCGACCATGAGCCACGAAATCCGTACGCCGATGAATGCGGTCATCAGCATCCTGGAACTGGAACTCAAGCGTGGCGACAGCGGCCGGATCGAGCACTCCAGCATTGAAATAGCCTACAGCTCGGCCAAGAGCCTGCTGGAACTGATCGGCGACATCCTCGATATCGCCCGGATCGAGTCTGGACGCCTGAGCCTGTCGCCCAAGCGTGCCAATCTGCGGGAACTGGTGGAGTCGGTCGCCCGGGTATTCGAAGGCCTGGCTCGGCAAAAATGCCTGAGCCTGGTGCTGGAAATCGACTCCAGCATCAACGGCGACGTCCTGGTGGACGGCATGCGCTTCAAGCAGATCCTGTCCAACCTGGTGAGCAACGCCATCAAGTTCACCGAAGCCGGTTTCGTCAAGGTGATCATTGGCGCCGATCTCCTGGAAAACTCGACGCTGCGGGTCAAGCTCAGCGTGGAAGATTCGGGGATCGGCATTTCTCCCGGCAACCAGCAGCGCCTGTTCCAGCCATTTTCCCAGGTGGAACGCAACGTTCAGCACACCGAAGGCACAGGCCTGGGCCTGGTTATCTGCCGCTCCCTGTGCGAGATGATGGGCGGACACATCTCGCTGAGCAGCTCACTGGGGCATGGCACCCGGGTGGACGTGGAGTTGCAACTGCAGGTACTGGAACGCGTGGTGACCCCGGAACGTCCGCCACAACCCAAGGTTCGCCATATGTACCGCCTGCAGGTCCTGGTGGTGGACGACCACGCGGTGAACCGCCAGGTCCTGCAACAGCAGCTGTGCTTCCTGGGACATGACGTGGTGGAAGCGGAAAACGGCCTGGATGCATTGAACATCTGGCGCGAGCGGGGGTTCGACATGATCATCACCGACCATCACATGCCCATCATGAATGGTGCCGAACTGGCCCGGGCGATTCGCCGCTATGAACGCGACAGCATCAGCCAACCAGTGATGATCATCGGCCTGACCGCCGATGCCCAGCCAGAGGAAGTGGAGCGTTGCATCCAGGCTGGAATGAATGATTGCCTGGTCAAACCCATTGGCCTGGACGAACTGGAGCAGCGCTTGCTGTCCATAGGGGACATCGACGATGGCGAGGCAGAACCATCACTGCCCCACAGTGATGTGCTTTCACCTCGGGTATTCGATCTGGAATCCCTGCAAACCCTGGTCGGCAGCGAGCCGAAAATGCTGCGCCATATATTGAGCGAACTGATCGTCAACAACCGAACCGACCAACAGGCCCTCACAACCTGCCTGCAGAAACAGGCGACAGTGGAGCTTGCCGAACTGGCTCACCGGATCAAGGGCGCGGCGCGGGTGGTGAAGGGCGAGCAATTGGTGGAGAGTTGCCACCAGCTGGAGCAGGCCTGTCTCAACCTCATGCCGCTGGATGCGGTCGCTGAGTACGTCGAGCAGGTACAACATGCCATTGTGACCCTGGAGCAGGGTTTGCTGGCCCAGCAGGGGATCTGGGAGACGCCGCCTGAGCAATGACCCGTGGCGACCGGCAGCCCGCCAGGGGTTTCACTCCTGGCGAGCTTCGAAGTTTTCAGGGACAAACGAAAAAGGGCACCTCGAGAGGTGCCCTTTTCGTGAAGATGGTCGGGGTAAGGGGATTCGAACTCCTGACATCCTGCTCCCAAAGCAGGCGCGCTACCGGACTGCGCTATACCCCGGTAAAAAAAAGGCACCTTCAAGAGGCGCCTTCTGCGAACAGCGCTTTTGGCTACTGTCCTTAAGATTCGATTCCAGCAAGCTGGTTTCAAAAATGGTGGGTCGTGTAGGATTCGAACCTACGACCAATTGGTTAAAAGCCAACTGCTCTACCAACTGAGCTAACGACCCAAAGATGGTCGGGGTAAGGGGATTCGAACTCCTGACATCCTGCTCCCAAAGCAGGCGCGCTACCGGACTGCGCTATACCCCGGTTTGAAGTTGGCTCCGTGACCAGGACTCGAACCTGGGACCCAATGATTAACAGTCATTTGCTCTACCGACTGAGCTATCACGGAACTGATTACTTCAAGCTACAACGTGTTGCTTCATCCTCTTCGACTTGCTCCGTATCGCTACGTTCATGTCTCTGAGGCGCGCCATTTTACAATCTTTAAAACCTCTGTCAACCCCCTAAATTGCTTTTAAGACAATGATTTGCGACTTCATTGCCGGTTTTTTCTTCAGCAGAAAAAACCTGAGGGGTGACTGACTGCGGGGCGCACTTTACAAGCCTTTTCCTTACAGTTCAACGCCCTAGTGAAAAAAAAGGCCTCGCAACGCGAGGCCTTCCGATTTACCTGCTGCCTGATATCAGGTGAAGACGATCTCGTCGTCCTGCACGGCCGCAGTGATGGTGCCGCCAGGCAAGAAGCTGCCGGACAGGATCAACTGGGCCAACGGGTTCTCGATCCAGCGCTGGATCGCCCGCTTCAGCGGCCGGGCACCGTACACCGGGTCGTATCCCACAGCGATCAGCTTGTCCAAGGCATCGTCGCTCAGTTCCAGGCCCAGCTCGCGCTCCGCCAGGCGGCTGCGCAGACGTCCCAACTGGATCTGGGTGATACCGGCGATCTGATCCCGCGCCAGAGGCTCGAAAATCACCACTTCATCAACCCGGTTGATGAACTCCGGCCGGAAATGGCTGGACACTGCATCCATCACCGCCGCACGTTGTGCCTCGCGATCCCCTACCAGTTCCTGGATCTGCGCCGAGCCCAGGTTGGAGGTCATGACGATCACCGTGTTGCGGAAGTCCACCGTACGCCCGTGGCTGTCCGTCAGGCGGCCATCCTCCAGGACCTGCAACAGAATGTTGAAGACATCCGGATGCGCCTTCTCGACTTCGTCCAGGAGGATCACCGAGTACGGTTTACGACGCACGGCTTCAGTCAGGTAGCCGCCCTCTTCATAACCGACATAGCCTGGCGGCGCACCGATCAGGCGAGCCACGGAATGTTTCTCCATGAACTCGGACATGTCGATCCGCACCATGGCCTCTTCGGTATCGAAGAGAAACTCCGCCAGGGCCTTGCACAACTCGGTCTTACCCACACCGGTCGGGCCGAGGAACATGAACGAACCGCTGGGCCGATTCGGGTCGGACAACCCGGCCCGGGAACGGCGCACCGCATTGGCCACCGCGACCACGGCCTCATCCTGGCCAATGACGCGCTGATGCAGCAGGCTTTCCATCTTCAACAGCTTGTCGCGCTCGCCCTCGAGCATCTTCGATACGGGAATGCCGGTCCACTTGGACACCACCTCGGCAATCTCTTCCTCGGTAACTTTGCTGCGCAGCAGCTGATTTTCGCTATGACCGTGCTGGTCGACCATCTGCAAGCTGCGCTCCAGATCCGGGATCACCCCGTACTGCAACTCAGCCATGCGATTGAGGTCGCCCTTGCGGCGCGCAGCTTCCAGCTCCTGGCGCGACTGTTCGATCTTCTGCTGGATCTGGGCCGAACCGTGTACCTCGGCTTTCTCCGACGTCCAGATCTCCTCGAGGTCCGCGTACTCACGCTCCAGGCGGATGATTTCTTCCTGGAGCTTCTCCAGTCGCTTGATCGCCGCCTCGTCGTCTTCTTTCTTCAGGGCCTGGGACTCGACCTTCAATTGAATCAGGCGCCGCTCCAGACGATCCAGCACCTCGGGCTTGGAGTCGATCTCCATGCGAATGCGGCTGGCGGCCTCGTCGATCAGGTCGATGGCCTTGTCCGGCAATTGCCGGTCAGTGATATAGCGATGACTGAGCTTGGCCGCCGCAATGATCGCACCATCGGTGATCGCCACCTTGTGGTGCACCTCATAACGCTCTTTCAGGCCGCGCAGGATGGCGATGGTGTCTTCCTCGCTCGGCTCGTCCACCAGGACCTTCTGGAAACGTCGCTCCAGTGCCGCGTCCTTCTCTATATATTGGCGGTACTCGTTGAGCGTGGTGGCACCGACACAATGCAGCTCACCGCGGGCCAGGGCCGGCTTGAGCATGTTGCCCGCATCCATCGAGCCTTCGCCCTTGCCGGCGCCGACCATGGTGTGCAGCTCGTCGATGAACAGGATGATCTGCCCTTCCTGTTTCGACAGTTCATTGAGCAGCGACTTGAGACGCTCTTCGAATTCGCCGCGGTATTTGGCACCGGCGATCAGGGCCCCCATGTCCAGGGACAACAGGCGCTTGCCTTTGAGGCCATCGGGTACTTCACCATTGATGATCCGCTGGGCCAGGCCTTCGGCGATGGCTGTTTTACCCACGCCAGGCTCACCGATCAGCACCGGGTTGTTCTTGGTCCGACGTTGCAGCACCTGAATCGTGCGGCGAATCTCGTCGTCACGGCCGATCACCGGATCAAGCTTGCCGTCTTCGGCACGCTTGGTCAGGTCAACGGTGTACTTGTCCAGCGCCTGGCGCGACTCTTCGACATTGGCGTCATTCACCGCCTCGCCGCCACGCAGGTTGTTGATGGCGTTCTCCAGGGCTTTCTTGCTCACGCCCTGCCCCAGCAACAACTTGCCGAGCTTGCTGTTTTCATCCATGGCCGCCAGCAGCACCAGCTCGCTGGAGATGAACTGGTCGCCTTTTTGCTGCGCCAGACGGTCGGCCTGGTTGAGCAGACGCGCCAGATCCTGGGACATGTTAACGTCGCCAGTGGGGTTCTGAATTTTCGGCAGTTGGTCGAGCTCTTTGCTCAACTCCTTGCGCAGGCTGTTGACGTCGAAGCCCACTTGCATCAGCAGAGGCTTGATCGAACCACCCTGCTGTTCCAGCAACGCCTGCATCAGGTGCGCTGGTTCAATGGCCGGATGATCGAGGCCAACCGCCAGAGATTGAGAATCGGATAAGGCCAGCTGCAATTTGCTGGTTAATCGGTCTATACGCATTAGTCACCTTCCTTTTGAGCAGGCCGGAGCGATGGACACACCTAAATAGAGAAACCTGCCAGATGATTCTCTAGATGCGGTCGATTCTGGGAGATTCAAGCGTCAGCTACTTGACGCACGTCAGATTAGTCTAGCGCTCGAGCCAGATGAGGGAGGCAAAGCGCCCCGTGCGCGGAGCGCGCCGATAAGAGAAGAAACGCGGGTCGCTGACGGTGCAATAACCACCACCATAAACAGCCGTGACACCCCGTGCAGCCAGGCGCAGACGGGCCAGCTGATAGATGTCGGCCATGAAACGTCCGGCATTGATACTGGGCACGAAGGCTTGCTCGGTTGCCGGCAACTGGCTGGCAAAGGCTTCACGCACTTCGGCACCCACCTCGAAACACTGTGGACCGATGGCCGGCCCCAGCCATACCAGGACCTCGGCAGGCGGAACGTCGAGATGGTCGAGCGTGGTATCCAGCACACCGGCAGCCAACCCGCGCCAGCCCGCATGGGCCGCAGCGACACGAGTCCCAGCACGGTTGCAGAACAACGCCGGCAGGCAGTCTGCAGTCATCACCGCACAGGCGATGCCCGGAGTGGCGGACCAACTGGCATCGGCAGTTGCAACCACGGCAGGGTCGGCATGGGCCACTGCGACCCCGTGCACTTGCCGGAGCCAGGCCGGGGCCATGGCGAAATGTTCGGTGAGGCGACGACGATTCTCGGCCACCGCCTCGGGTTGGTCGTCAACATGATCGCCCAGATTGAGGCTATCGAACGGCGCCAGGCTGACGCCGCCGCTACGGGTGGTGACGCAGGCCTTGATTCCCGCCGGCGCGGGCCAGTCAGGAATCAGCCAGTCATTCATCCGATGAACGCCTCGCGGTCTTGCTTGAGCAGCGACAGCAACCAGACGAAGTCTTCCGGCAGAGGCGACTCCCAGCTCATGCGCTTGCCAGTCGTCGGGTGATCCAGCTCCAGGAAGCGCGCATGGAGTGCCTGGCGCGGGAAGTTCTTCAACGACTCGACCATGGTCACGCTGGCGGCCGGCGGAATGCGGAAACGGCCACCGTATGCAGGGTCGCCCACCAACGGGAAGTTGATGTGGGCCATGTGCACCCGAATCTGGTGGGTACGACCGGTTTCCAGCTTCACCCGTACATGAGTATGGGAACGGAAACGCTCCAGCACCCGATAATGGCTGACAGCCGGCTTGCCACCTTCCATCACCGCCATGCGCTGACGTTGCTGGCCGTGGCGACCGATAGGGGCATTGATCTTGCCTCCGGCGGTCACCACGCCGATCACGATGCATTCATAGATGCGACTGACCGTGCGGCTCTGCAGCTGCGTCACCAGTTGTGTCTGCGCTTGAATGGTCTTGGCCACCACCATCAGACCGGTGGTGTCCTTGTCCAGGCGGTGGACGATACCGGCCCGCGGCACATTGATGATGCCGGGGATGTGATGCAGCAGGGCATTGAGCAGGGTGCCATCAGCGTGGCCGGCAGCCGGGTGCACCACCAGGCCCGCAGGCTTGTTGATCACCAGAATGTCGTCATCTTCATAGACGATATCCAGCTCGATGTCCTGGGCGATCCACTCGCCCTGGGCCTCCTGCTCGGCAGTCAGCTCAAGAATGGAGCCACCGTGCACGATATCCCGCGGACGGATGACCGCTCCGTCCACGGTGAGGCGGCCGTCCTTGATCCAGGCGGAAAGGCGCGAGCGCGAGTGCTCGGCGAATAGTTGGGCGGCGACTTGATCGAGGCGTTGACCGCCCAGTTCGGACGGCACCTCTGCGCGAAGTTCTATTTTATCGGACATGCTCGGACTGGGCGTCGGCACAGCCTTTGGTTTCGGCTGCACGCTTGTGGTTAAATACGGCGTCTTTTGCCCCGAGGCTTTCAACGGGGCGCTCATCATAACAGGACGGCCCCGCCCAAGACAGCGGCCGTCATAGGGACGCAAGCCGCCATGCAAGTGAAACACCTGCTGCTGATCGCCATCCTCGCACTGACCGCTGCTTGCTCATCGAAGGAAGTCGTTGACGAAAACCTGAGCGAAGTCGAGCTGTACCAGCAGGCGCAGACCGACCTGGACAACCACAGCTATACCAGCGCCACCGCCAAGCTCAAGGCCCTGGAATCGCGCTATCCCTTTGGTCGCTACGCCGACCAGGCACAGCTCGAGCTGATCTATGCCAACTACAAGAATGCCGAGCCGGAGGCCGCCAAGTCTGCAGCCGAACGTTTCATTCGCCTGCACCCACAGCATCCGAACGTGGATTACGCCTACTACCTCAAGGGCCTGACTTCGTTCGACCAGGACGTTGGCCTGCTGGCGCGCTTCCTGCCGCTGGACATGACCAAGCGTGACCCGGGTGCCGCTCGCGATTCCTACAACGAATTCGCCCAGCTCACCAGCCGCTATCCAAACAGCCGCTACGCCCCGGACGCCAAGCAGCGCATGATCTACCTGCGCAACCTCCTGGCCGCCTATGAAATCCACGTAGCCGACTACTACCTCACCCGCCAGGCCTATGTCGCCGCGGCCAACCGTGGCCGTTACGTGGTGGAGAACTTCCAGGAAACCCCTTCGGTAGGTGACGGCCTGGCAGTGATGACCGAGTCCTACCAGCGCCTGCACCTGGACGAACTCGCTGCCAGCAGCCTGGAAACCCTGAAGCTCAACTACCCGGACCACCCAAGCCTGGTGGACGGCCAGTTCGTGCCGCGGGTAGCCGAAGCCGACAACCGCTCCTGGATGAGCAAGGCCACCCTGGGCCTCATCGAGTCCCGTCCGCCGCTGCCACCGGGAGAAACCCGTGCCAACCAGGACATCATGAAGCAGTACCAGGATGCCAAGGACGCGATTCCTGCTGAGCTCAAGCCCAAGGACAACAACGGCGACGTGATCGAGGAAGAAAATCATGAAGCCGCCGGCAACAACAGCGACCGCTCCTGGTTCAGCTACATGACCTTTGGTGTGTTCGACTGATTTGCCCATCGCAGGCATGAAAAAGGGAGACTTCGCGTCTCCCTTTTTCATGCCTGCGATCTTGGGGGTCTGTGCGACCGGCGGGCGCTTGGCTAAACTGCCGCATCTTTCCCCAAGAAGCTCGATGCCATGGTTCGTCTACTGTTCTGGATTGCCCTGATTGCCGCTGCGGTATGGTTCTGGCGCAAATTCAAGCGCCCTGCCGCGGCTCCCCGCCCACCCAGCGAACCAGCCAACACCCCCATGGTGCGTTGCGCCCATTGTGGTGTGCACCTGCCGCAGGACCGCGCACTGAGCCTGTCGCAACAGTGGTACTGCAGCCAGGCGCACCTGGAGCAAGGGCCCGGCAACACGAACCGCTGAGTGCATCTGCCCTGCGCCAACGGGTTCGGGGCGATCGCCTCACTGCTGAACAATTGGCGACAAAATACCCACCCTCGTGCGCAACAACCGCCCCATCCCCTCAGCCCCCGGATTCAGCGGCCCGGCAGCCTCCCGAACCGACTCGCCTGTCCTGACCGACGCCCAGTGAGATCCTGAATCAGGGCCGTCCCGGCGCACCGGGCCTAGACTTCAGCTCTCGGCCTGGCAATACGCTGGCGGCCGGTTTTTCATGGATGAAAGCGCAACCGTCATGAGCCCCCGACAAACCGTGCTGGTGGTCGATGGGACCCGGGAAGTCCGCGCCCTTGTGGAAATCACCCTGGGTCGAATGCGCCTGCACACCCGCAGCGCCTGTACCTTGCGGGAAGCCCGCGACCACCTGCGGCAGTATCGCTTCGACTTCTGCCTGACCGACCTGCACCTGCCGGACGGCAGCGGCCTTGAGCTGCTGAAACACATACGCCAGGATCACTCCCGCGTTCCCGTGGCGCTGCTAAGTGACGATACCAGCCAGCAGGCCACTGTCAGCGCCTTGCGGGCCGGGGCTTGCGACTTGCTGCACAAACCGCTGGACCCCAAGCGGCTGAGGGCGCTGATCGACACCCAACTCAAGCTCCCAGCGCCTCGAGAAGCCGAAACGAGCAAGCGACTGCTGGGAAGCTCGCCCCCCATGGCGGCCCTGCGCCATCAAATCAGCAAGCTGGCACCCAGCCTCGCGTCGGTCTACATCACCGGTGAGTCCGGCAGCGGCAAGGAGCGAGTCGCCCGCCTGATCCACGATCTGAGCCCCAGGGCTGGGCAGGCATTCATTGCCGTCAACTGTGCAGCAATCCCTGCGACGCTGATGGAAAGCGAGTTCTTCGGCCACCGCAAAGGCAGTTTCAGCGGCGCCCTGGCGGATCAGCCCGGGCTGTTCATGGCCGCCCATGGGGGCACCTTGTTTCTCGACGAGGTCGCCGAGCTGCCGCTGGCCATGCAGGTAAAGCTCCTGCGCGCCCTGCAGGAAAGGTCCGTGCGCGCGGTAGGCAGCCAGACGGAGAAAGCCGTGGATGTACGGATTCTTTGCGCCACCCACCAGGCCCTTGGACACCAGGTGGAGGCCGGGCACTTCCGTCAGGATCTGTACTATCGCCTGAATGTCATCGAGCTGCGGGTCCCGCCGCTGCGCGAGCGTCCTGCCGATATTGCTCCGCTGGCCCGGCATATCCTGCAACGCCTGGCCACCCGCAGCGGCCAGCCCGTCGTCGAGCTTCGCGCACAAGCGCTGCAAGCCCTGGAAACCTACGATTTTCCTGGCAACGTACGCGAGCTGGAGAATCTGCTGGAGCGGGCCCAGACCCTTTGCGAAGGGCAATGGATAGAGTTGGCGGACCTGAATCTGCCCAGCGCCGTGCAACTCGAGCCCCCGCCGACATCCGCCCCTACACCCTTCGACCTGGCGCTGCACCTGCAGCAAGTGGAACGCCAGTTGCTGCTCCAGGCCCTGGAAGCCTGTCGCTGGAACCGCACGGCGGCTGCCCGGCGACTGGGGCTTTCATTGCGCTCGATGCGGTATCGCCTGAAGAAGCTCGGGCTAGACTAGGAGTGCTTCCCGATCCGCCCCGCGGGAGCATAAGGCGCTGGATCGATGATCGGCTGGTTGCCCAGCAACAGGTCGCAGAACAACTGACAAGAAGCCGGGGCCAATACCAGCCCGTTGCGATAATGCCCGCAGTTCAGCCACAGGCCGTCGATCCCGGGAACCTGCCCGATGTAGGGAATCCCTTCGGGAGAGCCCGGGCGCAACCCGGCCCAGTGCCCCACTACCTCCGCGTCCGCCAGGGCTGGAACGAGCTCGACGGCCGACGCCTTGAGGCTTTCCAGGGCAGAGGCGGTGGGAGTCTTGTCGAAACCTTCATGTTCCAGGGTACTGCCCACCAGGATATGCCCGTCCCGCCGGGGGATAGCGTAGCGCCCCTTGGCCAGGACCATGCACGACAAGAAGTCGGCAGCGCATTTGTACAGGATCATCTGCCCCTTGACCGGCTCCACCGGCAGCGCCAGCCCCAGTCCGGACAACAGTTCGCCACTCCAGGCACCGGCACAGAGCACCACCTGATCGGCCCTCAAATCGCCCAGCGCGCTATGCACACCCACCACACGCTGTCCGTCACGGATAAATCCGGTAACTTCACACTGTTCGTCAACCTGCACATTCGGCAGGGCCTGCAATGCTGCCCTGAGGGACTTCACCAGGCGCGGGTTTCGCACATTGGCCACGTTGGCCATGTAGATCGCCTTCTGGTAGCCACCCCCAAGCACTGGCACCGCATCGTGCACGACAGAGATATCCACTTGGCTCAACGGTCGACCTTCACGCCGGGCCCATTCCAGGGCCTGGGCCTGGTCTTCCAGATCCAGCCAGTAGAGCCCGGTGGTGTGCACTTCAGGATCGAGCCCGGTGGTATTGAACAGTTGCTCGCCCAACTGTGGGTAAAAATCCTGGGACCAATGAGCCAGGGCCGTGACTGCCGGGCTGTAGCGCCAGGGATAGAGCGGAGACACGATGCCGCCGCCAGCCCAGGACGACTCGCGCCCCAGCTGCGAACGCTCCAGGAGCCGTACCTGCTGCCCCTCGGATGCCAGGTTGTAGGCGGTGAGCAAGCCGATCACCCCGCCGCCGACCACCAGCACTTGCTGTTGCTTAGCCATAGTTGGTTCCAGTCAATGAGAAAGACAATGGGCCCCAGGGCGCCCGAAGCAGCCACTCAGCGCCCCCAGCAATCCTTGCTGGTCAGCCCTTCGGCCTGACCGACGAGACCAATCGCCCCCGTCTGGTCGAGGGTGAAGCTGCCGCATTTGTCAGCCGCCATCAAGCTATCGGCCTTGGGCGTGGCCGTCAGCGAGAAGCCAGTATCGGTCAGGGTTGCGGTGATGCCGTAGTAGTCGTTACCCGTACTCAGGTCAGGAGCATTGCTGTAGACACCAGCCTTTGAGTGATAGCGCTCGAGTTGCTGCGCCTGCTCGGTGAGGAGCACTGCGATTTCACTGCGGTGCGGTTTCTTCATGTATTCGGTGATGCTGGGGAGGCTCAAGGTAAGAACCAGACCGATGATCGCAATCACGATCATGATTTCGATCAGGGTAAGACCTTGGTTGGATCTGCGCATGGTCAATGATCTCGCTTACTGAATTTGTCGCCAGAGAATTCGCCGGCTGCCGCCCTCGGGCCGTTGTACCGGGGTATCGCCACCGCCGGGAGAGCCGCTACCCGCCTGCCAGGCGTCGTTGCCCGGCGGGTCCGGCACTGGGGCGCCGAGCATCTTACCGCCGAATGCTGGCACGCCGGTCAATTTCCCACTGTCGATGATCGTGCAACAGGCTTCTGATACCGGCACGACGACTGCCTCGTCCGGCAACACCGCGTTAGCCGCTCGTACCTGGGCGATCAGACCTGGCCAGGACGCACACAGCAGGCCCGTCGCCAGGGACAATCCGCTACGCCATCGCCCACGGCACATCTCAATACTTGGCATAGATACTCTCCAGCACGCTGCGAGCCTGGCCGGACAAGCCGATCGCCGTCACTCGATACAAGGTGGCCGGGACACCCTCGGGCAATCCGATGACATCTTCGACGACACCCAGGTTCTGCACCGCGTAAAAACCATCAACCGCCGCGATCCAACGTACTCCGGATGCTTCGTTGAGTCCGGCAGCATCAACAAGTGGCGCGTCAGCAGGTGGCGCACATTGCGCTGGCACCGCACACACCGGCCAGCGCAATACACCTTCGTGCACCTGCGACTCGCCCAGGCGCAACGCTGTCTCGGCGGCCTGGAAAGCACGATGATGCTGGACCAGACTACCCGTCATCTTCTCCTGCAAGGTTGCGTTCTGCATGGATGTCAGGCCGATCATCGTCAGCAACAACAGGAACAGCAGGCTGGCCAGCAACGCCATGCCTCGCTCGCGCCCGGAACCGGCGAGCGACAGCATCAGGGCAACCTGTTGCGCAAGGCCGCCACCAGAGTGAAACGCTGCGGCCTGACTGCGCCGTGAGGGTCGCCCAAGGTCAGGTTCAATCGAACGCTGCGTATTTGCGCAGAGTCGCCCGGGTCACGGCTATAGCCCGATACGGCGCTGTCAGTAACGGAACGGGCAAGACCAAAACTGATGTCGAAGGCCTGGACATTGTCCAGCAGCACCATCTGCTGGTGTTCGAGCCCCGTGCCCAGCATCAGTTGCTGATTCCGGAAGCGATAGAACACCCGGCGCAGGGCAAATACCTGTTGCCCTTCGCTCGCCTTCTGCAACCCTGAATAAACCACCGCGACCTTCCGGCAGTCGGTGACCAGGCTCCAGGTCGGCGCTCCATCCCCCTCCCCCACATCCACGGTCACCAGACTCAACGTCTGATCGGCGCTGTTCCAGTGGACTGGCCTCGCCGCAAAACGAGAAAAAGTCCCACCCTCACTAGCATCTCGAACCGTTCGCAGGCAGCCGGCGAACCCGGCCATGCGGATTTCCTGAAGCATCTTGCCCAGGACAAAACGCGCCTCCTCCTGCTGGTAAGCTGAAGCACCCTGGCTGAGATAGGTCGCCTTGGCGGTCATGAACACTCGGGTTGCCCCCAGCACCAGAACCAGACTCAATGCCAGAGCCAGCAACATCTCCACCAGGCCGAAGCCCTGGCTGCTGCGGCTCACCGCACACCTCCCGGACGCACCACCAGCCGACTGCCCAACTCCAGGCTGCGCAACTGTTCACTGGAGCCCGAGGCGCGCGAATCATCCCAGGCAATGTGAACGGTGTAGAGCCCCTTGGCGGTGCTGACGTCGCCCTTGGCGTCGGCCCCACCAAAGCTTGCGACGTCGCTGGCAAACTCCGCCAAGTCCCGGGCCAGCACATTCCCCAGGACTTCCTCCCCTGGCGAGGCCTGATCGGCGCTGGCCCTGATTCGTTCGAGCATGCCAGCGGCAATGAAAGCGGCCTGGGTATTCATCCGCGCACTGTCGGTGTAGCGCAGGGCCTTGAGCTGGACCGCTCCAGCGCCAAGCAGACCCAGGGCGAGAATCATCAATGCCACCAACACCTCGACCAGGGTCATGCCCATCTCTTCCCTCATTCCCTTCATCCACAATCCCCCATCCATGGAGAACGACATAGCAGACGCCGTGGCCAGCCCCATCAGCCTCGCCGCTGCTTGAGGTTAGCCGGCAATGGCCTGCAAATCGGTATCTGGTACAACCGGCAATACATTGCCAGGGTCCAGGCTGCAGCCCTTCGCCAGCCGGGTGCCGCGACGGAACGCAATCCCTTGTATGCAAATTCGCCACCTGCCCAGGAGCCACCACAGCTATAACAGCCTGGTCCTTGAACGATGCAGGGATAGCGTGAAGCCATGTTTTCCAGGGAGGAAAATCTCATGCGAGAGAAGGGATTCAGCCTGATAGAACTACTGACAGCGCTGGGCTTGCTGGCCCTGCTGCTACCACTGTCCAGCGGCGCGTTCAGCGAACTGCTGCATTCCAACCGGCAGCTGGATGCCGCACGAACCCTCGCCAGCGATCTTCGCAACGCTCGAGCAGCGGCGATCCTGCAACGGCATACGACGCTGGTGCATGGCCTGGACGGTGACTGGAGCAAAGGCTGGCGCATCGTCCTGGATATCAGCGGCAAAGGCTTCCTGGACCCGGAAAACCCACTGCTGATCGAACGTCGGCATGCCGGGCAGGTGCTGATAGCGGGCAATCGCCCGGTCCAGCACTTCGTGCGTTTCGGTGCCCTGGGCAACCCGTTGTTGCCTACCGGCGCCTTCCAGGCCGGCACGCTGCACATCTGCCAGAGAGGTCAGAACGGCAGCCGCCACCAAGTGGTACTGTCGCGTAGCGGGAGGATCAGCCTGCGCAGCGATAGCGCCGAACAGGCTGTGTGCACGAGCGCGGGATGATCAGGAGATGGAGCGGACCCGCAGCTCCTTGGGCATGGAGAAGGTGATGTTTTCTTCCCGACCGGCCAGTTCGTCAGCACCGGTGGCTCCCCAGGCCTGCAACTGCTGGATCACGCCACGCACCAGGACTTCCGGAGCCGATGCGCCGGCGGTGATACCGATACGCTCGACACCATCGAACCAGCTGCGCTGCAGGTCCTCGGCGCCATCGATGAGATAGGCCGGGGTTGCCATGCGCTCGGCCAGTTCACGCAGGCGATTGGAGTTGGAGCTGTTGGGGCTGCCCACTACCAGCACCACATCGCATTCGTCGGCCAGTTGCTTGACCGCGTCCTGGCGGTTCTGTGTGGCGTAGCAGATATCGTCCTTGCGTGGGCCGCCGATAGCGGGGAAGCGCGCGCGCAAGGCATCGATCACCCGGCTGGTGTCGTCCATGGACAAGGTGGTCTGGGTCACGAATGCCAGGCGCTCGGGGTTCTGCACTTGCAGCTTGGCCACGTCGTCTTCGTCTTCCACCAGGTAGATCGCACCGCCGTTAGTGGCGTCGTACTGGCCCATGGTGCCTTCGACTTCAGGATGGCCGGCATGACCGATAAGGATGCACTCACGACCGTCGCGGCTGTAGCGCGCCACTTCGATATGCACCTTGGTCACCAGCGGACAGGTGGCATCGAAGACCTTGAGACCGCGACCGGCGGCTTCCCCGCGTACAGCCTGGGATACACCGTGTGCACTGAAGATGACGATGACATCATCCGGCACCTGGTCCAGTTCCTCGACAAAGATCGCCCCGCGATTGCGCAGGTCCTCGACGACGAACTTGTTATGCACCACTTCATGCCGGACATAAATCGGCGGCCCGAAGACCTCCAGGGCGCGATTGACGATTTCGATCGCCCGGTCCACACCGGCACAGAAGCCACGGGGATTGGCGAGTTTGATTTGCATGCTGTGCCTCGTGTCTTGCGCGCAAGGAATAATCGTGACAACCGCTTCGCGGTCGACTGCAAACAAGCTCGACCCAACAGAAACACTCGCTGTTTCCGTCGAGGCGAGCTTGCCCGTGATGCTTTAAAGCGCTTTGACGTTGATGATCTCGACGTCAAAGGTCAAGGTCTTGCCGGCCAACGGATGGTTGAAATCAACGGTGACCTGGGTGTCATCGAAGGTCTTGACCACACCAGGCAACTCGGTGTTCGCCGCATCGTTGAAGATCACCAGCAGGCCGTCGGACAGTTCCATGTCCTGGAACTGCGACCGTGGAATGATCTGCACATTCTGCGGATTAGGCTGGCCAAAAGCGTTTTCCGGCTCGATGGTCAGGTTGCGCTTGTCACCCGCCTTGAAGCCGAACAGCGCTGCCTCGAAGCCAGGCAACAGGTTGCCATCGCCGACCTTGAAGGTCGCCGGGGCCTTGTCGAAGGTGCTGTCGACCGTGTCGCCGTTCTCCAGGCGCAATGCGAAATGCAAGGTGACTTCCGTGTTCTGGCCGATGCGTTGTTCAGCCAATACCTGCTCAGTCATGAACGGTTTCTCCGGTTTTCTTGCTCTTGAACATATCCAGGGCCAGCATCACGGCACCGACGGTAATGGCGCTGTCGGCGAAGTTGAATGCCGGGAAGTACCAGCGGTTCTGCCAGTGCACCAGGATGAAATCGATGACGTGACCCAGGACGATACGGTCATACAAGTTGCCCAAGGCACCTCCCAGTACCAGTGACAGGGCGATGGCCAACCAGGTTTCGTTGCGCCCCAGGCGCTTGAGCCAAACCACCAGCACTGCACTGACCACGATCGCGATCAGGGCGAACAGCCAGCGTTGCCAGCCAGAGCCGTCAGCCAGGAAGCTGAAGGCCGCGCCAGTGTTGTAGGCCAGGGTCCAGCTGAAGTAGTCGGGAATCACCACGATCTGCTGGTACATGGTCAAAGCGTTTTCGAAGTGCAGCTTGCTGACCTGGTCGATGACCAGGACCAGCACGCTCAGCAACAGCCAGCCCAGACGACCGAAACGGCCTGTGGCATTAGGCATAATGGCGAACCTCGCCTGCACCGCTGATGTTGTCTACGCAACGACCGCAGATTTCCGGGTGCTCGGGGTGCACGCCAACGTCTTCACGGCAGTGCCAGCAACGGGCGCACTTGACGAAATTCGACTTGACCACCTTGAGCTTGAGGCCGCCGACTTCGGTTTCCACCGCGTCCGCCGGTGCCTGCGCCAGGGGCGCGACACTGGCGGTGGAGGTGATCAGCACGAAGCGCAGTTCGTTGCTCAGCTTGGCCAGGTCGGCCGACAGCGAGTCCTCGGCGTACAGGGTCACTTCGGCCTGCAGGTTGCCACCCACCGCTTTCGCAGCGCGCTGGTTCTCCAGCTCCTTGTTGACCGCGACCTTGACCGCCATGATCCGGTCCCAGTAGGCACGGCCCAGCTCGAAGCCTTCCGGCAGCTCGCTCAGACCTTCGTACCAGGTGTTAAGCATCACCGACTCGTTGCGCTCGCCCGGCAGGTACTGCCACAACTCATCGGCAGTGAAGGCCAGGATCGGCGCGATCCAGCGCACCAGCGCTTCGCAGATGTGGTACAGCGCGGTCTGCGCCGACCGGCGCGCCTTGCTGTTGGCGCCGGTGGTGTACTGGCGATCCTTGATGATGTCCAGGTAGAAACCGCCCAGCTCCTGCACGCAGAAATTGTGCACCTTGGAGTAGACGTTCCAGAAGCGGTACTCGCCGTAGTGCAGTTCCAGCTCGCGCTGCAGCAGCAGGGTACGGTCCACGGCCCAACGGTCCAGGGCCAGCATTTCTTCGGCCGGCAGCAGGTCAGTGGCCGGGTTGAAGCCGCTCAGGTTGGAAAGCAGGAAGCGCGCGGTGTTGCGGATCCGCCGATAGGCGTCGGCACTGCGCTGCAGGATCTGGTCGGAAACCGCCATCTCGCCGGAGTAGTCGGTGGCCGAGACCCACAGACGCATGATGTCGGCGCCCAGGGTGTCGTTGACCTTCTGCGGCGCGATCACGTTGCCCAGGGACTTGGACATCTTGCGACCGTTCTCGTCCACGGTGAAACCGTGGGTCAGCAGCTCACGGTACGGCGCATGGTTGTCAATGGCGCAACCGGTGAGCAGGGACGAGTGGAACCAGCCACGATGCTGGTCCGAACCTTCCAGGTACAGGTCGGCCCGCGGACCGCTTTCGTGGCCCATCGGGTGCGAACCGCGCAGCACGTGCCAGTGAGTGGTGCCGGAGTCGAACCAGACGTCCAGGGTGTCGCTGATCTTGTCGTACTGAGCGGCTTCGTCGCCCAGCAGTTCAGCAGCGTCCATCTTGAACCAGGCCTCGATGCCTTCCTGCTCCACGCGCTTGGCCACTTCTTCCATCAGCTCGACGGTGCGTGGGTGCAGGTCGCCACTTTCCTTGTTCAGGAAGAACGGGATCGGCACACCCCAGTTGCGCTGGCGAGAGATGCACCAGTCCGGGCGGTTGGCGATCATCGAATGCAGACGTGCCTGGCCCCAGGCCGGTACGAACTGGGTGTCTTCGATGGCTTGCAAGGCACGCTGGCGCAAGGTGTCGCCGGCTTCCGGCTGCTTGTCCATGCCGACGAACCATTGCGCCGTGGCGCGATAGATCAGCGGGGTCTTGTGACGCCAGCAGTGCATGTAGCTGTGGCTGATGGTTTCGGTGTGCAGCAACGCACCGACTTCGCTCAGCTTGTCGACGATTGCCGGATTGGCCTTCCAGATGAACTGGCCGCCGAAGAACTCCAGCGCTGGGGCATAGACGCCGTTGCTCTGCACCGGGGTGAGGATGTCGTCATTGACCATGCCGTAGCGCTTGCAGGTCACGAAGTCGTCTTCACCGTAGGCCGGGGCCGAGTGCACCACGCCAGTGCCGGCGCCCAGCTCCACGTACTCGGCCAGGTACACCGGCGACAAGCGATCGTAGAACGGGTGACGGAAGTTGATCAGCTCCAGGGCCGAACCTGGCGCGGTAGCGATCACCGAACCTTCCAGGTTGTAGCGGGCCAGACAGGACTCCACCAGCTCTTCAGCCAGCACTAGCAGGCGCTCGCCGGTGTCGACCAGCGCGTAGTTGAACTCCGGGTGGACGTTCAGCGCCTGGTTGGCCGGGATGGTCCACGGGGTGGTGGTCCAGATCACGATAGCTGCAGGCTTGGCCAGCTTGGCCAGGCCGAAAGCACCGGCCAGCTTGGCTTCGTCGGCGATCGGGAAGGCTACGTCGATGGTGGCGGACTTCTTGTCCTGGTACTCGACTTCAGCTTCAGCCAGGGCCGAACCGCAATCGAAGCACCAGTTCACCGGCTTCAGGCCCTTGAACACGAAACCACCCTTGACCATCTCGGCCAAGGCACGGATTTCACCGGCCTCGTTGGCAAAGTTCATGGTCTTGTAGGGGTTCGCCCAGTCACCCAGCACGCCGAGGCGAATGAACTCGGCCTTCTGCCCTTCGATCTGCTCGGAGGCATAGGCGCGGCACAGCTCGCGGGTCTGGTCCGAGGACAGGTTCTTGCCGTGGGTCACCTCGACCTTGTGCTCGATCGGCAGGCCATGGCAGTCCCAGCCTGGAACATAAGGCGCGTCGAAACCCGCCAGGGTTTTCGAGCGGATGATCATGTCCTTGAGAATCTTGTTGACCGCATGACCGATGTGAATCGAGCCGTTGGCATAGGGAGGACCGTCGTGCAGAACGAACTTGGGACGATCCTTGCCAATCTCGCGCAACTTTCCGTACAGGCCAATGCTGTCCCAACGCTGCAGAATCTGTGGTTCGCGCTGAGGCAGGCCGGCCTTCATTGGGAAGGCGGTGTCCGGAAGGTTTAACGTGGCTTTATAGTCGGTCATTTAAGGCTCTTCATTAGCGATTGGCGCTATGGATACGTGCAACTTGGGCACGGGCGGCGGCAACATCCGCATTGATCGCCGTCTTCAACGCCTCCAGGGAGGCGAAACGCTGCTCTTCACGCAGCTTTTGGTGGAAAACCACCGTCAAACGCCGGTCGTACAGGTCACCGGCAAAATCTAGGAGATGAACTTCCAGGTGGGCCTTGCCATCACCTGCAACCGTAGGCCTCACGCCGATATTGGCGACGCCGGGCCAGTTCTTGCCATCGATGTCGACGCTGACCAGGTAAACCCCGGAAAGCGGCACCCGACGACGCTTCAACTGCACGTTGGCAGTGGGCGTGCCCAGCTGGCGCGCCAGTTTCTGGCCGTGCAGCACCCGCCCGGCAATCCGGTACGGACGGCCGAGCAGACGCTCGGCCAGCTCGAAATCGGCAGCAGCCAGGGCATTGCGGACCTGGGTACTGCTGATGCGCAATCCATCCAGTTCGACGGTCTGGGCCGCCTCGACGCTAAACCCGTGGGTTGCGCCAGCTTGCTGGAGGAATTCGAAGTCACCGACCCGATCGCAGCCGAAACGGAAATCGTCGCCGACTTCCAGATGCCGCACACCCAGCCCATCCACCAGTATCCGCTCGACGAACTCGCTGGCACTGAGCTTGCTCAAGCGCTGGTTGAACGCCAGGCACAAGACCCGGTCGACCCCCGCCTGCGCCAGCAGCTGCAGTTTGTCCCGCAGGCGAGCCAGGCGCGCCGGAGCGGTTTCGGGGGAAAAGAATTCACGCGGCTGTGGCTCGAAAATCACCACGCAGCTGGGCACGCCCAACTCGAGCGCACGCTCACGCAGCCGGCCCAGGATAGCCTGGTGACCACGGTGAACACCGTCAAAGTTGCCAATAGTGGCGACGCAGCCCCGATGCTGGGGGCGCAGATTGTGAAGGCCTCGAACCAGCTGCATAACGCGCTTCTTGCTCATAAAGTGGTCGATTATAACCACACCAGGCGGCTGACGACAGGCAGCACCGCAACCCAAAGTGATCGAACCGACAAAACCTGTGTCCGCCCTGCTCCGACGACTGGAAACTCGTCAGCCCAGGGCCTTGCGATTGAAATCCCGCAGGCGAAAACCCTGCAAGGCCAGCATGCCGAAATACGCCACCACCCCAGCCACCACCAGAGCGCCCAGACGCAGGAAACGCTGGAGCATATGGCCCTGGTCCCAGGCGGGCATGAAATGCATTGCACCCAGCAATACCGCCGACATGACCGCTACCGCCACGACCAGCTTCAGAATGAACATCCCCCAGCCTGGTTGCGGCTGGAACATCCCCTGCTTGCGCAGCTGGTAGAACAGCAGTCCGGCGTTGATACAGGCCCCGCCGCTGATGGCCAGGGCCAGCCCGGCGTGCTTCAGGGAGCCGATGAGTGCCAGGTTCAGCAATTGAGTGATGACCAGGGTAAAAATGGCGATTTTCACCGGGGTCCGGATGTTCTGCTGGGCATAGAAGCCCGGCGCCAGCACCTTGATCATGATGATGCCCAGCAAGCCTACAGCGTAAGCCACCAGCGCCCGCTGGGTCATGGATGCGTCAAAGGCGCTGAACTCACCATACTGGAACAGTGAGACGGTCAGCGGCTCGGCAAGGATAGCCAGCGCCAGGGAACAAGGCAGCACCAGGATGAAACACAGTCGCAGCCCCCAATCGAGTATCCGCGAATACTCATGCCTATCCTTGTTGGCGTAGGTCTTGGCCAGAGTTGGCAACAAGATGGTGCCCAGCGCTACGCCCAGCACTCCGGAGGGCAGCTCCATGAGACGGTCGGCGTAATACATCCAGGAGACCGAACCTGCGACCAGGAACGAGGCGAAGATGGTGTTGATGATCAGCGAGATCTGACTGACCGATACCCCGAGAATGGCCGGCAGCATCTGCTTCAACACTCGCCATACCCCGGTATCGCGCAGGTTCAGGCGCGGCAGTACCAGCATGCCGATCTTCTTCAGGTGCGGCAGCTGGTAGAGCAGTTGTGCCAGACCGCCAGCCAGTACGGCCCAGCCCAGGGCCATCACCGGCGGGTCGAAATAGGGCGTGAGGAACAACGCGAAGATGATCATGCTGACATTGAGCAGGGTCGGTACAAAGGCCGGTACCGAGAAGCGATTCCAGGTATTGAGGATCGCCCCGGCCAGGGACGACAGGGAGATCAGCAATATATAAGGAAAAGTCACTCGCAACAGGTCGGAGGTCAGGGCGAACTTTTCCGGGGAATCGACAAAACCCGGCGCAGTGGCCCAGATCACCCAGGGGGCGGCAATCATTCCCAGGGCAGTGACCAGCGCCAGGACCAGGGTCAGCAACCCCGAGACATAAGCGATGAAGGTACGCGTCGCCTCCTCGCCCTGCTGGGTCTTGTATTCCGCCAGGATCGGCACGAAAGCCTGAGAGAACGCGCCCTCGGCGAAAATCCGCCGCAGCAGATTGGGCAACTTGAAGGCAATGAAGAAAGCGTCCGTGGCCATGCCGGCGCCAAAGGTTCGCGCAATGATGGTGTCGCGCACGAAACCCAGCACCCGGGAAAGCATCGTGATAGAGCTGACGGCGGCCAACGACTTGAGCAGGTTCATGAAAAGGTTTGCGCCTTGTAGATAAACAGCAGGCGAAAGGACACCCACCTGTGCGATACTCCGCGCCGCAACAGCACAGAGCCAAAGCTCGCGAGTTTACAGGTCAAGCGCTGGAAATAAATATCCCGCCTCTACAGATCGACCACTCAGCGGAACGCATCAGCTGCCCTTGACAACACATCAACTCATCGGCATGATTCGCGGCCTATTTTGTTTGCTATTTCCTAAAAAGTCTTTCGAGGAGCTCGACGGTGGCCAACTCACCTTCCGCCAAAAAACGCGCAAAACAGGCTGAGAAGCGTCGCAGCCACAACGCCAGCCTGCGTTCCATGGTTCGTACCTACATCAAGAATGTAGTTAAAGCCATCGACGCAAAAGACGCCGAAAAAGCGCAAGCCGCTTACGTTCTGGCCGTGCCAGTTATCGACCGCATGGCCGATAAAGGCATCATCCACAAGAACAAAGCTGCTCGCCATAAAGGCCGCCTGAATGGCCACATCAAGGCTCTGAAGCTCGCTGCTGCAGCCTAAGCGACACGCTTGTTAAAAAACCGACCCAAGGGTCGGTTTTTTATTGCCTGCCATTTACCCCAGCAACAAGCCAGCCCAGCATCCGCCAGGCCAGCCCACCAACGATCAAGCCATTACTGGTGCGGCCAAGGAAGGATCGGAATCGCCGTCACCGCATTCTGCGGACTACCCTCGATCAAGCGATCACTGTAGACCAGGTACACCAGGGTATTGCGCTTCTTATCAAGGAAACGCACCACCTGCATGGTCTTGAACACCAGCGACGTGCGCTCCTTGAACACCTCTTCGCCATCCTTGAGATCGCCCTTGAAGGCAATTGCCCCCACCTGGCGACAGGCAATGGAGGCCTCGGCCCGATCCTCAGCCAGACCCAGGCCACCCTTGAGACCGCCAGTCTTGGCTCGCGACAGATAACAGGTCACGCCTTCAACCTTCGGATCATCGAAAGCCTCGACCACAATCCGGTCGTTCGGCCCCACGAACTTGAACACCGTGGACACCTGGCCAATCTCTTCCGCCGAAACCATCAACGGCAGCGCCAAGAGCAGACCCAACAATCCTTTTGCTACACGCATTCGCTTTTCCTTACGCCACTTACACCAGAATCAGGTTATCGCGGTGCACCAGTTCCGGCTCCGCCATGTAACCCAGGACACCGACAATCGCGTCGGAAGGCTGACCAATGATCTTCTGCGCCTCAAGCGCACTGTAGTTGGCCAAGCCACGGGCAATCTCACGACCATCCGGCGCCACGCAAACCACCATTTCACCACGCCGGAAACCGCCCTGGACCTGCTTGACCCCTACCGGCAACAAGCTCTTGCGCCCCTCAGCCAGAGCAGACACAGCCCCCTCATCCAGCATCAGGGTGCCACGGGTCTGCAGGTGGCCGGCCAGCCACTGCTTGCGCGCCGCCAGCATGCCGCGCTCCGGCGACAGCAAGGTGCCGATGCGTTCGCCAGCCTTCAAGCGATCCAGCACCCGCTCCAGGCGCCCACCCACAATGATCGTGTGCGCCCCGGAACGCGCCGCCAGCCGAGCCGCACGCAGCTTGGTCTGCATGCCACCGCGCCCCAACGCGCCACCGGTACCGCCAGCCACCGCATCCAGCGCCGGATCATCAGCTCGCGCCTCGTAAATCAGCTGAGCATCGGGATTATTGCGCGGATCAGCATCGAACATGCCGTCACGATCAGTAAGAATCACCAGCAAGTCGGCTTCCACCAGGTTGGCCACCAGCGCCGCCAGGGTGTCGTTATCGCCAAAACGGATCTCGTCGGTCACCACAGTGTCATTCTCATTGATCACCGGAATCACCTTGAGCTCGACCAGCGCACGCAAGGTACTGCGCGCATTGAGGTAACGCTTGCGATCCGACAGGTCGTCATGGGTCAGGAGAATCTGCGCGGTATGCCGGCCATGCTCGGCAAAACTCGACTCCCAGGCCTGCACCAGCCCCATCTGACCGATGGCCGCGGCAGCTTGCAGCTCGTGCATCGCACTCGGTCGTGCGGTCCAACCCAGGCGGCTCATGCCAGCAGCAACAGCACCGGAAGACACCAGCACCAACTCGACACCAGCCTCATGCAAGGCCACCATCTGCTCGACCCACACACCCATCGCCGCGCGATCCAGCCCCTTGCCGTCCGCCGTCAGCAGCGCACTGCCGATCTTCACGACCCAGCGCTGCGCACCTGTCACCTTGCTCCGCATCTTATTCAACCTTGGCTTGAGGGCACACGACCGAGCGCACCCATATCGTTATTCGTAGCTACGCTTCTTGATGCAAGTTTCCCGGATACTAAAACGCCGCTCATTGAGCGGCGCTTGTAGTTTACTGCAACGAATCAGTCACGGACGTAAATGATTTCCGGACCATCTTCATCATCCACATCTTCCTCATCCCAGTCATCGTCACCGATGTCATGGACGCTCTTCACACCACTGCGGCGCAGGGCACGCTGGTCATCAAGGGCCTGCAACTGGGCACGCGCCTCATCCTCGATGCGCTGATCCAGCTCAGCCAACTCGTCAGCAAAAGCCGGGTCAGCCGCCAGACGATCAGCACGATCCTCCAGGTAACGCATGATGTCGCGACTCAGACGCTCGGTACCATCCTTGGAGATGGCCGAGATCACATATACCGGGCCAGTCCACTCGAGACGATCGACGATCTCCTTGACCCGCTCCTCGTGCTCCTCCTCGAGGATCTGATCACACTTGTTAAGCACCAGCCAGCGTTCGCGCTCAGCCAGGGACGGACTGAATTTCATCAGCTCGTTGACGATCACTTCCGCCGCATCCGCCGGGCTGCTTTCGTCCAATGGAGCCATGTCCACCAAGTGCAACAGGATACGGGTCCGCGCCAGATGCTTGAGGAAACGGATACCCAGGCCAGCGCCGTCGGAAGCACCTTCGATCAAGCCTGGAATGTCGGCAATCACGAAGCTTTTCCAGCGGTCGACACTGACCACACCCAGGTTCGGCACCAGGGTCGTGAACGGATAGTCGGCCACCTTGGGCTTGGCTGCGGAAACCGAACGAATGAAGGTGCTCTTGCCAGCATTCGGCAAGCCCAGCAAGCCAACGTCCGCCAGCACCTTGAGCTCAAGCTTGAGATCGCGCTGCTCACCCGGCTTGCCCGGAGTGGTCTGGCGCGGAGCACGGTTGGTACTGGACTTGAAGCGAGTGTTACCCAGGCCGTGCCACCCCCCCTGGACCACCATCAACCGCTGACCAGCCTTGGTCAGGTCGCCAATGACTTCCTGAGTGCCTGCATCGATGATCGTGGTACCGACCGGAACCCGCAGTTCCAGATCTTCACCCTTCTTGCCCGTGCAGTCGGTGCTTCCACCATTGGAACCGCGTTCGGCATCGAAATGGCGGGTGTAACGGTAATCCACCAGGGTATTGAGGTTTTCGTCGGCGACCATGTAGATCGAACCGCCATCACCACCATCACCACCGTTGGGGCCACCATTCTCGATGAATTTTTCACGACGGAAACTCATGCAACCATTGCCGCCGTCGCCAGCTTTTACTCGAATCGATACTTCATCAACAAACTTCATGTTCAAACGCCTCTCGCCACACGGGCGAGCTGAAAAGCACTAAGACATAAGACTCTTGCAAAAATGAGCGCAGCGACCTCAATCAACGACCGAAACCTCCAACGCTGGCAGCTCGTACAAACAGCTTTGCAAGAGACTCATCCCATAAACGAAAAAGCCCCGTCGCGAGACAGGGCTTTTCCAGCGATCGCACAATTAAGCTGCGATGACGCTCACGTAACGACGACCGAAGGCGCCTTTTACTTCAAACTTGATCACGCCTTCGATTTTCGCGAACAGGGTGTGATCTTTACCCATGCCAACGCCGTAACCAGCGTGGAATTGGGTGCCGCGCTGACGCACGATGATGTTGCCGGCCTTGATGACCTGGCCGCCATACATCTTCACGCCAAGGCGTTTGGCTTCTGAGTCGCGACCGTTACGGGTACTACCACCAGCTTTTTTGTGTGCCATGAGTTCAATTCTCCTAGTGAGGAATTAGGCTGAAATTAAGCCTGAATACCGGTGATTTTGATCTCGGTGAACCACTGGCGGTGGCCCATACGCTTCATGTGGTGCTTACGGCGACGGAACTTGATGATGCGGACTTTATCGTGACGACCTTGGGAAATCACTTCAGCCTTGACGGTTGCGCCAGCAACAACAGGTGCGCCGATGTTCACGTCGTCGCCATTGGCAACCAACAGAACGCGGTCAAAAGTCACGGATTCGCCAGTAGCGACTTCCAGTTTTTCGATCTTCAGGTATTCACCTTCAGCGACCTTGTATTGCTTACCGCCGGTAACGATTACTGCGTACATGGTATTTCTCCGATAATCCTGCTCACCCAGCTCTTTATAAGAAGAGGTATTGGCTGGCATGGCTGCATGAGGCTGGAACGGCCCAGTGCAATTGCGTAAGGCAGGTGCTGCCCAGGAAGTTCAGGGTGCGCGATTGTACGCAAGGCACAATAGCGATGCAAGTGCCACTCAGGCTGTACAGGGCAAGGCTACACGCCCCTTGCGCGCGAGAAACGACGACCTGCAATCAGGTTTTAATGGCAAACGACGACCATTAACCTAGTGTCTTACCCTGACAAATTACCGCACGCCGGGGCTTTGACTGCCCGGGAAGGCGCCTTGACACCTGTGGACGCGGGTCCTAGCATGCCGCGCACCCCTTCTGGAGCACCTGTCACTGATGCAACCCCAAGCTTTCTACCGCGCGGTGGCGGAAGATTTTAGCGCCGTCGACGGCATCATCAAGAAACAACTGACGTCCCGTGTACCGCTGGTCTCGAAAATCGGCGACTACATCACCTCGGCCGGCGGCAAGCGCCTGCGCCCTCTGCTTGTGCTGCTGTGTGGCAAGGCCCTGGGTCGTGAAGGCGACGAACTGCGCCTGCTGGCCGCCACCATCGAGTTCCTGCACACCGCGACCCTGCTGCATGACGACGTGGTCGACATGTCCGGCATGCGCCGTGGCCGGTCGACTGCCAATGCCATGTGGGGCAACGCTCCCAGCGTGCTGGTGGGCGACTTCCTGTACTCGCGCTCGTTTGAAATGATGGTCGAGCTGGGTTCGATGCCGGTCATGCGCATCCTGTCCCAGGCCACTCGTGTCATCGCCGAGGGCGAAGTCCTGCAGTTGTCCAAGGTACGTGACGCGAGCACCACCGAAGAAACCTACATGGAAGTCATCCGCGGCAAGACCGCAATGCTCTTCGAAGCCTCGACCCACAGTGCCGCGGCCCTGGCCGGCGCCACCCCGGAGCAGGCGGAGGCCTTGCGCACCTTCGGTGATCACCTGGGCGTGGCCTTCCAGCTGGTCGACGACCTGCTGGACTATCGCGGTGATGCCGAGACCCTGGGCAAGAACGTGGGCGATGACCTGGCAGAAGGCAAGCCGACGCTGCCGCTGATCTACACCATGCGCGAAGGCACTCCGGAACAGGCCGCCCTGGTTCGCCAGGCGATCCAGAAAGGCGGGATCGAGGATCTGGAAAGCATCCGCAATGCCGTCGAAGCCTCGGGCTCCCTGGACTACACCGCCCAGTTGGCCCGCGACTACGTCGCACGCGCCATCGCCTGCCTGGAAGCCCTTCCGGCGAGCGAGTACCGCGACGCCCTGGTGGAACTGAGCGAATTCGCAGTCGCCCGCACCCACTGAACATGCCTCCGGCCCCTGTCAACGGCAGGGGCCGGCTCTGCGCCGCGCCCTGCGCCCCCTCTTCCCCGCAAAACCCTATACAATGTGCGCTTTTTAGCCATCCTGACTTTGAGGAGCCTAAGTGAGCACTTTGCCACCCTGCCCAAAATGCAATTCCGAATACACCTATGAAGACGGCACGCAGCTGATCTGTCCCGAGTGCGCCCATGAGTGGTCCGCCAGCGGCGAAGCCGAGACCGTGGCAGCTGAAGCAGTGAAGAAGGATTCGGTGGGCAACGTGCTGCAAGACGGCGACACCATCACCGTGATCAAGGACCTCAAGGTCAAGGGCACCTCCCTGGTGGTCAAGGTCGGCACCAAGGTCAAGAACATCCGCCTATGCGACGGTGACCACGACATCGATTGCAAGATCGACGGCATCGGCCCTATGAAGCTCAAGTCCGAGTTCGTTCGCAAGGTCTGAATGCCTTCCCTCTCGCCCCACAGCGAGAGGGATCCTCCCCCCTCCCCGCCACAACATTGCCTGCAAAGGGCCTGTTCTCTTGCTCGAAAACATTTTCTGCACAGAAAAGGACAGAAACCGCCAATAGGCACTTGCTATTCATTGAATAAGAATTATTCTCATTGAACCCCATTCAAGGAGATAAACACCATGACTTATTTGATCGATGCCTGGCTGGACCGCCCACACCCTTACCTGCGAATCCTGCATCGGGAAACCGGGGAAGTCTGTGCGGTACTGGAAGAGGAAGCCCTGAACGAGCTGCAGGACCAGGGGGATCTGGACCTCAATGGGTTGAGCTCCAGCGAACCGCTGGTACTCAAGGAACTGGTACGTAACCTGTTTCTGTTCTGCTACGCCAGAGCCTTGCGGCCGACCGGTGCCGAGGCTCAGGGCCTGAGTGCAAGAATCCGTCTATGAAACCCAAGCCGATAAAGGAGCCTGCCTGCTGGCGCTGAACAGTCTGCGGCCAAGCCGCCATCGTTCGCAGGCCGGCTCCTCTACAAATTACAGAACGTCCAGCAGCTCGACGTCGAATACCAGAACGCTATGCGGTGGAATGCTGCCCACGCCCTGTGCGCCGTAAGCCAGTTCGCTCGGCACGTACAGGCGCCATTTGCTACCGGCGTTCATCAGTTGCAGCGCTTCAGTCCAACCCGCGATCACGCCGCCTACCGGGAACTCGGCAGGTTGACCACGCTCGTAGGAACTGTCGAAGACAGTGCCGTCGATCAAGGTGCCGTGGTAGTGAGTACGCACTTGGTCTTCACGGGTCGGCTTAGCGCCGTCACCGGCGGTCAGCACTTCGAATTGCAGGCCGGAAGCCAGGGTAGTGATGCCTTCGCGCTTGGCGTTTTCCGCCAGGAATGCCAGACCGGCACCCGCAGCTGCTTCAGCCTTGGCAGCCGCCTCAGCCTGCATGATGTCGCGGATGACCTTGAAGCTGGCAGACATTTCTTCCTGGCCGACACGGCTTGGCTTGCCGGCGAAAGCGTCGGTCAGGCCTGCCAGGATCGCGTCCAGGCTCACACCCGGTGGTGGGTTGTCACGCAGTTGGTCGCCCAGCTGACGGCCAATACCGTAGCTGACGCGGGTTTCGTCGGTAGACAGATTTACTTCGGACATGACGCTGCTCCGCTGTGCGGACGACTCGGGAAAGGCCCTGCAATCACAGCACCTTCCGGAGCGCCCGGAACCAAAAGGGCGAGCAGACTAGCACAGAAGAACCGCACGGATCATCGCCGCCCGGCCTCAGCCCCCGGTATGCAGGGTGATGGGGACTTTCAGGCTGTCCTCGCCATTGGCCGACAAACCACACATTTCGTCATGTACCGAGGTATGGATCAGGTTGAACGGCAGCTCGGGAAAGGCTTCCAGCACCTCCCGGGCATGCTCCACCGAGCGCAGGGGGAACACCTGGCCATGAGTATCGCTCAGTGGATAGGCCGCCCCGTGCATGCGCGCTTCGAGCAGATAGATCCCGCCCTCAAGGGAGATCAGGTTCAGCTCATCGACTTTTCCGGCAATGGCGTAGGCATTCATTTCCTGCAGGTTCATGAGCGCACCTCGTGCATTCCAGGCCCGTGATACCTAAAGGGATATGCCCCAACCTGGAAAAGCACAAGGCACAAACGACACCGCCCGTCCGTTACGCAACGGCCGGGCGGCAGTCATTCGATTCGCAAGGATCTTCAGTGCTTGGTCAGCTTGTCCAGGTAGCCCATGGCAAACGCCGACACCACGAAGGTCATGTGGATCACCACGTACCACAGCAGGTATTCCGTGGGGGTATTCTTGGCATCCATGAACACCCGCAACAGGTGAATCGAGGAAATGGCCACGATGGATGCCGCCACCTTCATCTTCAGCGACGAGGAGTCCATCTTGCCCAGCCAGCTGAGCTTCTCCTTGTCTTCATCGATGTCCAGTTGCGAGACGAAGTTCTCGTAGCCGGAGATCATCACCATCACCAGCAACCCTCCCACCAGCGCCATGTCGATCAACGACAGCAGGACCAGGATCAACTCGGACTCGGCCATGGAAAACACGCTGGGGATGACGTGGAAGACTTCCTGGAAGAACTTCAATGCCAGCGCCAGCAGGCCCAGGGACAGGCCGAAGTAGATCGGCGCCAGCAGCCAGCGTGACGCATACATTGTATTTTCGATAAAACGTTCCATTGGAACCTCACAGCCGGTGTAAAAACGGCGGCGAGTATATCAGCGCCCCAAAACCCCATAAACCAAAGCCTCCCGGGTTTTTCCAGACGATTTTTCTGCTAGTGTCGAAGCCGCTCCTACTGCTCACCGACCCTGGACAGGAAAACTGGAAAATGGATGTGCGATTGCCTTTGGCGAGTCTCTGCCTTTGCCTGGCCTTGCTGAGCAGCGGCGGCTGTTCGCCCAGCGATGAAAAGAAAGAGGCCAACCTCAAGGACGAGGCAACACAGCTGGAAAAGGCCCTGGCGGCTATCCAGGACCCCAAGCTCAAGGACGCTTTCGCCGATCTCGGTGGGTCGCTGCTGTTGCTGGAGCGCGCGCAACTCAAGCTCGCCAGCAAGCCTGTCGAGACCGAATACGGCGATGACAACCTTGCCCTGCTCAAGCGCTACCCCACTCCACAGGCGCTGGTGGATACCTACATCAATGGCCTGTTCGTGCTGCGCAAGCGTTCGAACTCGGACTACCTGACCGACCTGCAGCCAATCTTTCCGTTTACCTTCAGCATCCCCGGGCAGTTCCCTTTCCCCCATGGCCTGGAGTGGCAGTCGGTCACCCTGAGCAACAAGAAAGTCGTGGCCTTCCAGCCCGAGTGGTCGGAAACCGATCCCGGCATCCAGTTGAGCCCCTCCAGCTCGAACATCACCAACCCGGATGACCTGACCGTCGCCTACCCCTTCATCGAGGGCCTGGAGATCGACAACAAGAGCCAGCCACAGCCTGTCTCCCTGCAAGGTCAGCTCGAGGTTATCGCCCCCGGGCGGATACTTGGTTTCGAACTGACCAGGGCCGATATCGGCAAGCCACGCAAGGATGACAACATCAGCCTGACCCTGTTGGCCCTGGACAAGAACGTTGCCGAGATCGCAATGGACAACTACGCAGCACTGCCTGAGCAAGCCGGCGACGCCTCGATCAACCCACTGCTGGTACAGGCCCGCGACAGCAGCGGCCAGGTCCTTTCACGCTCGGGCTCGATCAACGAGGACGCCGAGCAGGTTGCCTTCTACCGGCGACAACTGGCCGAGATGCAAAAGCAGACCACCTGGAGCGAGGCATTCGAAAAACAGCTGGAGGAAGAACAGCGGGCCTTCGACCGCCAGCACACCCGGCACTATGCCAAGGTCTATTTCAACGGCATGGCGGACAAGCTGGAAGTGGCCGTACTGGACTTCTCCCAGGCCCAGGTCACGCGCAAGGAACTGGACCTGCCGGTGCTGCGTTTTGAACGCAACACCACCGACAAGGCCATCCAGCCATTGCCGATGCCCGTGGTGGTCTATGACGACCAGGCGGCCAACTATCTCAAGGGAGCGCAGATCGACGAGGAGTCGCTGAAGAAGTCGGTGACCATCAGCCAGTCAGTGGAAGATGCCAGTGCCGTACGGATCGAGTTCAATCATCCACGGACCTTCAACGACGAACTGCTGGGCTCGCAGTTCAGTACCGGTGACACGCCGCTGACCTTCTTCACCCAGAACGACCAGGGCCAGCGTGGCGAGCCCATCGAGTTGCCGGATGAAGCCTTCGAGATCGATGCGATGCGCGGCGTCATCACCTATGACCTGAACCTGTTTCCGGAGACCCCGGCCTATGCCGTCGGCTCGGTCCCCCTGTTCCTGGCCAGCATCGAAAAACAGGCTGTCGATCCACAGCGATTGCCCAAGGGCCTCGAGCTCAAGGGCAATGCCCTGATCGTCGACCAGAAACTCTTTCCTTCGGACGCCTGGCGCTTCTATGCCAAGGATGCGAGCGGCCAGTACCTCAAGGAAATCCTGGCAGTCACCCACAGTGCCCCGAACTACGGGCCGGCACTGTATGACGTCCATTACTTCTACGGCCAGCCGAGCCAGCTGGAAACCTACAACCGCAGTGAACTGAACACCGTGGAATATGGTTTCGAGGTCAAGCTCGACAAGGTCGAGTCCGCAGCCCCTGCGCCCTAGCCCGGCACAGAGGCCTGGCCATCAATGCTCGGGATGGAACTGCAGATCACCGTTTCGTCCCCGCCCTCCATTGATCTGACGTAACTGGGCCTGCAGATGCAGGCACCAGATCTGCGGGTCGTCAGCCAGCTGATAACCGTGAGTCGTCAGGCTTTCAACGATGGAATCGAGAATGGACTCGGCGACCACCGGACCACAGAACGGCCCCTGGGACTTGATCGCTGAAGGTTGTTCACCGGCCATTCCGGCGGCAAAGAGAAGCGTCCACATACCGTTGTCTCCCGCCAAGGGGCGGATACAGCATTCGATACGGGTAACGAGGCCAAGGCATTGGCGAGTGAGGCAAAGGTTGCGCGACATGGCGGCGACCCTCGGGTAGATCCACTATTCAGCCATCGGTCGAAGGCTGTTTCGATCCAGCGACGATTGTCGTTCTCCTTGCCCTGAGGATAGAAGAAAAGCCCGATAAACAAAGTTGACCGATCCAACAGGCGCCGAATGGTCTATTTTGAAAAATTGGCGTCAGCGCACCGACGCCAACGGCGAGGGCCCATGCCCTCGCCATCGACCGCCATCAGGCCGGCTTGGTTTCTGTCAGCGCCTCCTGCGCCTGCTCCTTTTCTGCCTCCTTCAGGTCTTCCTCGCTGATCATCTCGGCGATCACCCGCAAACGCTCCACCACCCGAGCGTTGACACTGCCCTCGGGGAACTGCCCTTCGGCATCCGGCTCACCAGCAGGCTCGCCTACCAGCAGGCTCAGGGCTTCGTCGGCCTGGCGCACCGCATACACATGGAACTGCCCATTGCGTACCGCCTGCAAGACCTTCTCGTCGAGCATCAGGGTGGCGACGTTGGCCTGGGGAATGATCGCGCCCTGCTCGCCAGTCAGCCCACGGGCTTCGCACAGGCGGAAGAAACCTTCGATCTTCTCGTTGACCCCGCCAACGGCCTGCACTTCACCGAACTGGTTGATCGAACCGGTGATGGCGAAGCACTGCTTGAGCGGCGTCCTCGACAGCGCCGAGATCAAGGTGCACGCCTCGCCCAACGAAGCACTGTCGCCGTCCACATAACCGTAGGACTGCTCCAGGGCGATGCTCGCGGAGATCGCCAGGGGGAATTCCTGGGCATAACGGCTGCCCAGGTAGCCGGTCAGGATCATCACACCCTTGGAGTGAATCGGCTGGCCCAGGTTGACCTCCCGCTCGATGTCGACGATACCGCTGCCACCGGGGTACACCGTGGCGGAAATCCGCGCCGGCACGCCGAACGCCGAGTCACCCACTTCCAGCACGGTCAGGCCATTGCACTTGCCCACTGCGGCGCCATCGGTGTCGATGAGGATGATGCCGGCCAGCATGTCATCGAGAATTCGTGCCGAGACCCGACCGGTGCGGGTGGCCTTGGCCTTGAGCGCACGCTCGATATGCCCGGCATCGGTCATTTCATCCGAAGCCAGGTGGCGAATGAAATCGGCCTCGCTGACCAGTTGGAACAGGTCGCCGATCCGGGCCGACAAGCGTCCCTGGTGCTCGGCCAGGCGCGCACTGTAGGTGGCCAGGCGCGCCACCGCATCAGCGGTCAGCGGTGCCATGCCCTCCTCCGAGGTACGGGTCTTGAGCAACTGGGCGAACTGTTCCAGGCTCTCGTCGACCATCGGGATGTCTTCGTCGAAGTCCACCAGCACGCGGAACATTTCCTGGAAGTCCGGATCCAGGTCCTGCAGCGTGTAGTACAGCTGGCGAGCACCGATGATGATCACCTTGACCTGCAACGGGATCACCTGCGGCGTCAGGGTCACGGTGGCCAGGCGCCCCATCTCCCCCAAAGGCGACTCCATCTTCAGCTTTCGCGATTGCAGGGCGCGCTTGAGCGCATCCCAGACAAAGGGCTCGCTGAGCATCTTCTCGGCTTCCAGGATCAGGAAACCACCGTTGGCCCGATGCAATGCCCCAGGGCGCAACTGTCGATAGGTGGTGTAGAGCGCGCCCTGGTCGGTGCTGTATTCGATACGCCCGAACAGGTTGTCGTAGGTCGGATGAGGCTCGAACACCACCGGGGCGCCACCGCTGGCAGGGTGGCCCACCACCAGGCTCGGGCAGTACTGCTCCTCCAGCAGCTTGCGGGCTACTGCGTCGGTCTTGCTGTCATCCACCAATTGCTCGACCACGGTTTTGAGCAGGTACACCTGCATGGCCTGCAGGTAGCCGCAGACCCCGGCGTTTTCCGCATACTTCTCCGACAGCGGCGCCAGCAACGGCTGCAAGGCCAGGGTGATGGTTTCTTCGTTGAGCTGGCGCATCTGATTGCTCGATTCACGCTTCCACTGCGGCAGGCTCGCCAACTCTTCATTGAGCCGCTCTTCCAGGCCGGAAATGTCCTCGTGGAACCGCTCGCGATCGGCCTCCGGCAACTGGGCGAACTCGGCCTCATCCAGGGCCTTGCCCTCGTACATCGGCGTGAAAGCGATGTTGCTGCTGTCACGGTACAGCGCCACATCCTTCTCCAGAGCCAGGCGCTCGATCACGTCCAGGGCGCGGTCATAACGCTGGTTGAAGGCCCGGTCGATGGCGCTCTTCTTCTGCTGATAGGACGGATGCTCGAAAACCGCAGGAAAGGTGGCCAGCAGGTTGTCGATCAGGCCGTTGATGTCGGAGATGAAGCTGCCCGCGGCGCCCGCTGCCAGCTCCAGCGCCCGGGGTTCGCGCGGCTCGTCGAAGTTGTTGACGTAGACCCAGTCCGACGGCGTCTGCAGGCGCTTGCCCTCGGCCTTGAGGTAACGTTTGACGAAGGAAAAGCGGCCGGTGCCCGGCTCGCCCATGACGAATACGTTGTAGCCGGGACGCGGCATGGCCACGCCGAATTGCAAGGCCTCGACTGCACGTTCCTGGCCAAGCACACCGCGAAAAGGCTCCAGATCATTGGTGGTCGAGAAGCTGAACTGCTCAGCGGAAAAAGGACGGGTCAAGGCTTCAGGCGCAAGACGCAGGCTGGCGGCAACAGGATCAGGCATCGGACTTCCTTACATCAGGCGGGGCGGATGGCGGCATTCTGGCGCTGGCTGTGCCCCACTGGCAAGGCACGGCTGATGGCAAGGCGCAGGTGGAGCCCCGGCTGTCCCCCCATGCCAGGGTGGTATCCGGCATTTCAGGCATCACGTTGTAAATAGTTACGGAACCGATGGAATCTGCCTAAACTCCAAATTGCGCGGCCGGATACATAACCGGTCCCCTGGTGCCGACACGGACCAGCCTCCCTGTCCATTATTGGTATGCACAAAGAGAACAACGCTATGAAACGGATTCTTCTCGGTACTCTCTTCACCGCCGTCTCCCTGAACGCCATGGCTCAAGCGCCCGGCGGCCCGGACTGCGGTTGGGGCAACATGCTGTTCAAAGGCCAGCGCGGCACTCCAGCCCACTTCCTGGCGTCCACCACCAACGGCACCTCCGGCAACGCGACATTCGGCATGACTTCCGGCACCAACGGCTGCTCCACCAACGCTGCCCTGACCTACGGTGGCAAGTCCTGGTTCGCCATGAACGGCATGATGAACGAGCTGTCCGAAGACATGGCCAAAGGCCAGGGCGAAGCCCTGACTACCTACGCCGTGGTTCTGGGTGTCGCTCCCGAAGACCGTGAGCACTTCGCCGCGGTGACCCATGAACACTTCCAGCAGATCTTCAGCAAGGCCGACGTGACCGCCGAAGACGTGCACACCAACACCCTGGCCGTACTGAAGGGCGATACACGCCTGGCCAAGTACGCCACTCCAGCCTAAGCCGACCCCCACCCGCTCCTTTCGGGGAGCGGGTTTTTTCTTGTTGATGCTGCCCATTGCGGGCTTTTGTATTTCCGACTCAAGTTGCCCACCATGCTCAAACGCCTTGCCTACCTGGCGCTCTGTGCCTGCGCCCCGCTGTCTGCCGCGCCCCACATTGATTCCCAACGTTTGCAGCAACTGGCCAGTGACCCGTTCTGGATCTCCATTGGCCACTACGAGACCGCCAAGCTCGGCGGCTGGCGCAGCTACGTCAGCGACCCGCGATTCTTCCTCGCTGCTGACGGCGCCCATCACCCCGATGCCGAACTGAGCGCAACCCTCGATGCGCTCTACGCTCCGGCCAGCGCCGGCGAACGGCATGCCCAGTGCGTGTACCCGGCCCGTACCCGCTGGCTCAAGGCACAGCTGGGGCTCAAGGACCTGCCCGACGTCCAGTGCCGCGAATTCACCCAGTGGTTCAAGGATGTCGCCCCCCACAGCACCGTGATGATCTTCCCGGCGGCCTACCTCAACAGCCCCTCATCGATGTTCGGCCACACCCTGCTGCGCATCGATCAGGCCGACGTACAGAGCAACAACACCGCCCTGCTCAGCTACGCCATCAACTTCGGTGCCTACATCGAAGGCTCGGACAACAGCATTCTCTATGCCTGGAAAGGCCTGATGGGCGGCTATCCCGGACTGTTCGCACTGGTGCCCTACCAGGAGAAGCTGTCCGAGTACCGCAGCCTGGAGAACCGCGACCTGTGGGAATATCGGTTGAACCTGACCCAGGAGGAGACCGAGCGCATGGTGGAGCATGTCTGGGAGCTGAAGCAGATCAAGTTCGATTACTTCTTCTTCGACGAGAACTGCTCCTACCGCTTGCTGGAACTGCTGCAGGTAGCCCGCCCCAGCCTGCGCCTGACCGAGCAATTTCCCCTGACCGCGATCCCCACGGACACCGTCAAGGCAGTCAAGGACGCCGGGCTGGTGGAGCGGATCGACTATCGCCCTTCCCGGGAACGCGAACTGCTCAGCCGCGCCCAACCCTTGAGCCACGAGGAACAGCAGTGGGTACTCAAGGTCAGTGCGGACCAGAAGCAGTTGCAGGAGCCTGCGTTCAAGGCCCTGCCCCGAGCCCGCCAGGCACTCATCGTGGATGCCGCCTACCGCCTCGAGCGCTATCGGGCCAACGGCCTGGAGCGCGATGCCGAACGTTCGCAACGCAGCTTCGAACTGCTCAAGGCCATCAACCAGAACCCTGCGCCGCAGTTGCAGATCGAGCGCCCGGGCCTGCCGGAAGATGGTCACCAGTCCCGGACGTGGCAGCTCGGGGTGGGAACCCGCGACGACAAGGCCTTTGCCGAATACGGCCTGCGCATGGCTTATCACGATCTCAACGACAACGCCGAAGGCTTTCCCCTGGGAGCCCAAATCGAGATCCTGCAAATGAAGCTGCGCCAGTACGAGGGCAATCGCTGGCAGCTGCAACAGCTGGACCTGGCGACCATTCGTTCCCTGACTCCGCGCAACGAGTTGCTGCAACCCTGGTCCTGGCAGGTGACTGGCGGCCTGGAGCGAGTGCCGGGCAAGCATGACGACGAAACCCTGGTCAGCCATGTCAACGGCGGTGCCGGCGGTACCTGGCAACTGGGCGAGGAGACCCTGGGCTTTGCCCTCGGTACGGTGCGGGTTGAGCACAACGCCGACTTCGCCGGGTTCATTGCCCCGGCTGCAGGCTTCAACTCCGGCATCCTGTGGAAGAACCCGCTGGGCAACTTCAGCCTGGAAGCCAAGGGCGACTACTTCACCAACGGCGAAGTACGCCGCAGCCTGAGCCTCAACCAGCAGTGGGAGCTATCGCGCAACCTGGGCCTGCGCCTGAGCGCGCAACGCGAGTTCAGCCAGCTGGCCAGCCCGGTCAATGAAGTCATGCTCGAACTCAAGTGGTACCACTATTAACGGCAGCTGCGAGCGTCAAGCTGCTAGCGACAAGGTTTTCACGCGCCACCGACAATCGCCCTTCTAGACTTCACTCATGTGAAGTCTGGGAGTTCCTCGATGTGGCGTTACGCTTGGGCATTGCTGGCACTGGCCCTGATCGGTGGCTGTGAATCAACCCACGAGCATCTGCTCGCGCAGGGCTATCCGCCAGCATTCGCCGATGGCTTCGATGCCGGCTGTGTCAGTGGCCGCCAGGCCGCGGGGTCCATCAGCGGAGAGTTTCGCAAGGACGTGCCCCGCTACCTCGAGGACCGGCAGTACGCCGAAGGCTGGGATGACGGTTTCCGCCAATGCCAGGCCATGCTGGAGAACCAGGACCGCAACGACTATCGAGAGCGGCACTGGGACGAGCGTGAACGGGCCTGGCAACAGGAAAAGGACCGCGATGCGGCCCGGGTCTATCGCTCGCCGTAAGTCGTTTTCAGCTAACCGGCGAGGTCAAAAGCCTGCAACCATGGTCCAGTCCTCCACTCAGGGAGAAAACCATGAGCCGCGCTTTCGTCAATGAAGACCAGGCCGCCGCCCAGGCCGAACAGCCGGTGGAACGCCAGGTCAGCGCCCAACCCAACTACGTCACGCCCCAGGGTCTTGCCCAATTGCAGGCCCGGGTGGCCCTGCTGCACAGCCAGCACAGCGAGCAAAACGACCTGGGGGATGCCGCCGACAAGCAACGGATAGCCGAGCTTGCCCGCGACCTGCGCTATTTCACCCAGCGCCTGCACAGCGCCCAGGTGGTGAGCGCGGCTACTTCAACCGACAAGGTGCAGATCGGCAGCCGGGTCACCTTCGCCGATGAGCAGGACCGCCAGCAGAGCGTGCAATTGGTCGGAGAGGATCAAGCAGATGCGGCCAGCGGCCTGGTCAACTGGGCGTCGCCCCTGGGCCGGGCCTTGCTGGGAGCTCGGCCCGGGGACGAAGTGTTGTGGCAGCGGCCGGCGGGAGACCGGTTGATCGAAATCATCCGGATCGAGCCGGCCTGAGGGACCTCAGACCACGCCCTGGGCGAGCATCGCATCGGCTACCTTGACGAAACCGGCGATATTGGCGCCCTTGACGTAGTTGATACGACCGTTTTCCTCACCATAGTGAACACAGGCATGGTGGATCGACTGCATGATCGCGTGCAGCTTGCTGTCCACTTCCCCGGCGGTCCACAGCAGCCGCATGGCGTTCTGCGACATTTCCAGCCCGCTCACCGCCACGCCACCGGCGTTGGACGCCTTGCCCGGTGCAAACAGGATGCCCGCATCGATGAAGATATCCACAGCCTCCAGGGTGGTGGGCATGTTCGCGCCTTCGGCGACACAGATGCAGCCATTGCGCAGCAGGGTGTGGGCAGCCTCGGCATCCAGCTCGTTCTGGGTCGCGCAAGGCAGGGCGATATCGCAAGCCAGGTCCCAGGGTGTCTTGCCGGCACGGAACTCCAGGCCGAAACGACTGGCCAGCTCGCTGATGCGCCCGCGCTGGACGTTCTTGAGCTCCAGCACGGCCTGCCATTGTTCTTCGCTCAGGCCGGATTCGCAGTACAGGGTTCCTTCGGAGTCCGACAGCGAGATCACCTTGCCGCCCAGGTCCATGACCTTGCGAGCCGCATATTGCGCCACGTTGCCGGAGCCGGAGATCGCCACGCGCTTGCCCTCGACCTGGTCGTCACGACGCTTGAGCATTTCCTCGGCAAAATACACGCAGCCAAAACCCGTGGCTTCCGGGCGGATCAGGCTGCCGCCATAGCTCATGCCCTTGCCGGTCAAGACCGAGGTGAACTGGTTGCTCAGGCGCTTGTACTGGCCGAAGAGAAAACCGATCTCCCGGGCGCCGACGCCGATATCCCCTGCCGGCACGTCCACGTCCGCGCCGATATGCCGATACAGCTCGCTCATGAAGGCCTGGCAGAAACGCATCACCTCGGCGTCGCTCTTGCCCTTGGGGTTGAAATCGGACCCGCCCTTGCCGCCACCCATGGGCAGGGAGGTCAGGGAGTTCTTGAAGGTCTGCTCGAACGCCAGGAACTTCAGCACGCCCATGTTGACCGACGGATGGAAGCGCAAGCCCCCCTTGTACGGGCCGATGGCGCTGTTCATCTGGATACGGAAGCCCCGGTTGACCCGAACCTTGCCCTGATCGTCGACCCAGGACACGCGAAATACCACGGCGCGTTCCGGCTCGCAGATCCGTTCGAGAATTCCGGAGTCCAGGTAGTGCGGGTTGGCTTCAAGAAACGGCCATAGGCTACGCAGTACTTCTTCCACCGCCTGGTGGAATTCTGGCTGGTCCGGATCGCGCTTTTTCAGGCGGGCGAGGAAATCTTCGACGGATTCGATCATGAAAAGTCTCGGCGGATTTATTGTCGTTAAGGGGAGATTTGTCAGGGACTTTAGCAATTCAATCTGCACTGGGACAGAGCAAAATGTCGCACTTATGAATTTAAATGGTGCAATAAATATAAATAGACCCATTCCCAGGGCCTGGTACGCACTGGATTGGTGACAAAAAGTCGCAGCTTTGCACTCACTTTGAACGCTGGCCAAAGGCCGAAAATTACCCGCCCACCGACTCTCCAGGCATAAAAAAACGGAGCCCGATGGGCTCCGTCCTTTTCAAGCAGCAAGCCGATCAGGCCAGCTTCTTGTGCCGTACACGGTGCGGTTGCGCAGCAGCTTCGCCCAGGCGCTTCTTGCGATCGGCTTCGTACTCGGTGTAGTTGCCTTCGAAGAACACGGCCTGGGAATCGTCCTCGTAGGCCAGGATGTGAGTGGCCACGCGGTCCAGGAACCACCGGTCGTGGGAAATCACGATGGCGGCGCCCGGGAAGTCCAGCAGGGCTTCCTCCAGGGAACGCAGGGTCTCGACGTCGAGGTCGTTGGACGGTTCGTCGAGCAGCAGGACGTTGCCGCCCTCTTTCAGGGTCAGCGCCAGGTGCAGGCGGCCGCGCTCACCACCGGAGAGGTCCTTGACGAACTTCTGCTGGTCACCGCCCTTGAAGTTGAAACGGCCGACGTAGGTACGCGACGGGATCTCGTAGTTGCCGATGCGGATCTGGTCGGAACCGTCGGAGATCTGCTGGAACACGGTCTTGCTGCCGTCCAGGTCCTCGCGGCTCTGGTCGACGCAGGCCAGTTGCACGGTTTCACCGATCTCGATGCTGCCCGAGTCCGGGGTCTCCTTGCCCATGAGCATGCGGAACAGGGTCGACTTACCGGCGCCGTTGCCGCCGATCACGCCAACGATGGCGCCCTTGGGCATGGAGAAGGACAGGTTGTCGATCAGCACGCGATCGCCATAACCCTTGCTGACGTTCTTGAACTCGATGACCTTGTCACCCAGGCGTGGACCGGCCGGAATGTAGATCTCGTTGGTCTCGCTGCGCTTCTGGAATTCCTGGGACTGCATTTCCTCGAAGCGCTGCAGACGAGCCTTGGACTTGGACTGGCGGGCCTTGGCGCCCTTGCGCACCCACTCCAGCTCTTCCTTCATGGCCTTCTCATGGGCCGACTGCTGCTTGGACTCCTGGGCCAGACGGTCCGACTTGGCCTCCAGCCAGCCGGAGTAGTTGCCTTCGTACGGGATGCCGGCCCCGCGGTCCAGTTCCAAGATCCAGCCGGCGACGTTGTCGAGGAAGTAACGGTCGTGCGTGATCGCAACCACGGTGCCCGGGAAGTCGTGCAGGAAGTGCTCGAGCCAGGCGACGGAGTCGGCGTCCAGGTGGTTGGTCGGTTCGTCGAGCAGCAGCATGTCGGGGGCCGACAGCAGCAGGCGGCACAGGGCCACACGGCGCTTCTCGCCACCAGACAGGTGCTCGACCTTGGCGTCCCAGGCCGGCAGGCGCAGGGCATCGGCGGCGACTTCCAGCTGGCGCTCCAGGTTATGACCGTCGCTGGCCTGCAGGATGGCCTCCAGCTTGGCCTGCTCGGCGGCCAGCTTGTCGAAGTCGGCATCCGGCTCGGCATAGGCCGCGTAGACCTCGTCCAGGCGGGCTTGGGCGTCCTTGATCACGCTGACCGCTTCCTCGACCACTTCACGCACGGTCTTGGTCGGGTCCAGTTGCGGTTCCTGGGGCAGGTAGCCGATGTTCAGCTCCGGCATCGGGCGGGCTTCACCTTCGAACTCGGTGTCGACGCCAGCCATGATCTTCAACAATGTGGACTTGCCCGAACCGTTGAGACCCAGCACGCCGATCTTGGCCCCCGGGAAGAATGACAGGGAGATGTTTTTCAGGATTTCCCGCTTCGGCGGAACAACTTTGCCCAGCCGATGCATGGTGAAAACGTATTGAGCCAAAATATGGACCTCGTGAAGAAGGTGAGAACAGGCCTGCTAAGCCTCATGGTGCGATATACAGCACTCCCAACCTTCAAGATTAACCTAACTGAGCGACGGCGGGCAGACCGCCGGGAGCTTCAGCCGAGCTTTTTCTTGCTGTAGACCACGTAGAACAAGGGCCCCGACCATAGCCCAAGAGCTGTTGAAACAAGGCTCGAAACACTCACAAACATGGCCATGGGCAAAGTCGGGCATGAGCCTGCCATCGGGCCACTACCTGCATTTTGTCTTGCAGTTCACGGCCATGGTGATTCCGGTGGGGTGTGCCTGGGTGCTGCTCGGTGCCCGGATCAAGCGCAGCGGCCATGCCTGGCTGCCCCGCACACCCTCAACCGTACCGCGTCGGTGCTCATCTGTTGCTTTGCGCTAGCGATCCTCTCGCGGCTGGCGGACTCCTTGATCAATAGCGGCCTGCTCCTTTAGTCAGCCAGGCGGGACTGGCACTTTGCCACAACTCAAGGCATGCTAGCCGCCCTTCGGGCGTCCGGCTTATAGTGCACGTCGCGCCAGCCCAGCCAAACCGCAGGATCACAGCTTGTCCAACGTTACTTCGCCACTGCCCGCGCGCGCGACAGCCTCTGCGTCGACTTCTCCGTTGCGTGGCACCCTCAAAGGCGCACTGGCGACGCTGGTGCTGCTGCTCCTGGCCCTGCTGTTCTGGCAGCTGCTTGACCAACTGCAACAGGCTCGCCACGACCAGCGCCAGCATGCCATCGACTACAGCGCCGACCTGGCCGACCACCTTAGCCTGAACCTGGCGCTCAACGCCCAGATCGCCCTCAACCTGCTACCCATAGTCGAAGCGCCCCAGGACAGCCAGCAACAGCAGCAGCTGCTGCACAAACTCCAGCGCTCTTTGCCGGACCTGCGCAGCTTCGCCTTGCTCGATACCCAGGGACAGGTCATCAGCGACTCTGCCGAGGGCAGCCAGGATGCCGTCTGGCTTGGCGAGCTGGTGCAGCGTAGTCGCTCCCAGCGCTTCTACTACAGCAACCCCGCCGACGGTTCGGTGGTGCATGTACTACTGCACCAGGCCAGTGGCTCGACCCGCGGCTACTGGGTGCTGCGCCTGGCCCCCGGTTTTCTGCAGAGCCTGGTCCGCCAGAGCGAGGACGGTTTCAAGCCGACCTGGGTGATCGAGAACCGCCTGAGCCGCCAGGTGATCAAGCGTGACGAACGGAGCACCCCGACCCCGGGCATGCTCAGCCCCGACGAGATGGCCAGCAGCGTGCTGCTGGTGCCCCTGAGCAACAGCGACTGGCAACTGCGCGGCCTGTTCGACCAGCGCGCGGTGATCGAGGAACTGCTGCCGGCCTTCATCGGCAAGTGCCTGCTAGGGCTGGCCTTCGCCCTGCTGCCGGTGATCGCCCTGCTCAACATACGCCGGCGCCAGCGCCAGTTGCATGAAGGCCGGCGACGCTACCAGGACATTTTCGAAGGCACCGGCGTGGCCCTCTGCGTCCTGGACATCTCCGGACTGCCGGGCCTGCTGGAAAAACACCAGCTGCATTCGGCCAACCAGCTCAAGCGCTGGCAGAGCGCCCACCCGGATCAACGCCTCCAGCTCCTCCAGGAACTGCGCATCACCGAGGTCAACCAGGTTGCCTTGAGCCTGCTCAACGTGCAGTCCAGCGAACAGGCCTGGCAGTTGCTGATCGAGGGCAGCCCGAACCCTGGCAGCGCCATTGGCGACCAGTTGCTCGAGGCCCTGGTCAACCGGCACCAGCAGCTGGAACTGGAGATCAAGCTCAACGACGCCCAGGGCCACGACCAGCACCTGTGGCTGGTCCTGCGCTTGCCGGAACAGCCCGACGACTACCGGGCAGTGATCCTCAGCATCAGCGACATCACCAGCCGCAAGCTCATCGAACTGTCGCTGCTGGAGCGCGAGGGCTTCTGGTCGGACGTGGTGCGCACCGTGCCCGACCACCTCTACGTGCAGGACGTGATCAGCCAGCGGATGATCTTCAGCAACCATCACCTGGGGCAGACGCTGGGCTACAACAAGACCGAACTGCAACAGATGGGCGAGTACTTCTGGGAGATCCTGCTGAACCCCGAAGACGCCGATCTCTATCACCATCTGCGCCAGGAACAGCGGCACGCCGGTTATGCCCAATTGCTGCAGTGCCAGCTGCGCTTTCGCCATCGCAGTGGCGAGTGGCGTCGCTTCGAGATCCGCGAACAGGCCCTGGCCCGGGATCGTTACGACCAGGTCACGCGGATCATCGGCGTGGCCAAGGACATCACCGACCAGATCGAGGCCAGCGAATCCCTGCGCGACAGCGAACAACGCTACCGCATGCTCGCCGAAAGCATCAGCGACGTGATCTTCTCCACCGACAACAAGCTCTCGCTGAACTACGTCAGCCCCTCGGTGCAGTCGGTGCTCGGCTACGACGTGGAATGGGTCTTCCAGAACGGCTGGCAATCGACCATCGCCAACCCGCAACAACTGAGCGGCATCTATACCCTCATGGACCGGGTCAGCAAGGCCCTGGACAAACCCGAGCAGCTGGCGCAACTACGCAGCCAGGTACAGACCCAGCTATTTCTGTTCGACTGCCTGCGGGCCGATGGCCGCAAGATCCCCATCGAGCTGCGCCTGGTGCTGGTCTGGGACGAACATGGCGCCTTCGAGGGCGTGCTCGGGGTCGGCCGCGACATCAGCCAGCAACGCCGGGCGGAAAAAGACCTGCGCATGGCGGCCACGGTTTTCGAGCACTCGACTTCGGCGATCCTCATCACCGACCCCGCCGGCTACATCGTCCAGGCCAACGAAGCCTTCAGCCGGGTCAGCGGCTACGCCGTATCCCAGGTGCTGGACCAGTTGCCCAACATGCTCACCGTGGACGAACAGCAGGAAGCCCACCTGCGCTACGTGATCAAGCAACTGAACCAGCACAGCACCTGGGAAGGCGAAGTCTGGCTCAAGCGCCGCGATGGCGAGCACTATCCGGCCTGGGTCGGGATCACCGCGGTGCTCGACGACGAAGGCGACCTGGCCAGCTACGTGTGCTTCTTCAGCGACATCAGCGAGCGCAAGGCCAGTGAACAGCGAATCCACCGCCTGGCCTACTACGATGCCCTGACCCATCTGCCCAACCGCACCCTGTTCCAGGACCGCCTGCACACTGCGCTGCAATCGGCAGAGCGGCAGAAGTCCTGGGTAGTGCTGATGTTTCTCGACCTGGACCGCTTCAAGCCGATCAACGACTCCCTGGGCCACGCCGCCGGCGACCGCATGCTCAAGGAAATGGCGGTCCGCCTGCTGGGTTGCGTCGACGATGACGACACCGTGGCGCGCATGGGCGGCGACGAGTTCACCCTGCTGCTGCAACCGCGCGCCAGCCGGGAAATTGCCCTGAACCGGGCGATCCACGTTGCCGAGCAGATCCTCGCCAGCCTGGTCAAACCCTTCGTCCTCGAAGGACGGGAGTTCTTCGTCACCGCCAGTATCGGCATCGCCCTGAGCCCCCAGGACGGCAACGAACTGAGCCAGCTGATGAAGAACGCCGACACCGCCATGTACCACGCCAAGGAACGTGGCAAGAACAACTTCCAGTTCTACCAGGCGGACATGAACGCCAGCGCCCTGGAGCGCCTGGAACTGGAAAGCGACTTGCGCCATGCCCTGGAGCAGCAGGAGTTCGTGCTCTATTACCAGCCGCAATTCAGCGGCGACGGCAAGCGCCTGACCGGGGCCGAGGCGCTGCTGCGCTGGCGCCATCCGCGTCGAGGCCTGGTACCGCCGGGGGATTTCATCCCGGTGCTGGAGGAACTGGGCCTGGTGGTGGACGTGGGCGACTGGGTGATCAGCGAAGCCTGTCGCCAGCTCAAGGCCTGGCACCAGGCCAAGGTGCGGGTGCCGAAGGTCTCGGTGAACATTTCCGCCCGGCAGTTCTCCGACGGCCAGCTGGGCATGCGCATTGCCACCATTCTCAGGGACACCGGCCTGCCGCCGGCATGCCTGGAACTGGAGCTGACCGAAAGCATCCTGATGCGCGAAGTCAGCGAGGCGATGCAGATCCTCGACGGCCTGAAGAACCTGGGCTTGAGCATCGCGGTCGATGACTTCGGCACCGGCTACTCGTCGCTGAACTACCTCAAGCAGTTCCCCATCGACGTGCTGAAGATCGACCGCACCTTCGTCGATGGCCTGCCATCGGGCGAGCAGGACGCGCAGATCGCCCGCGCCATCATCGCCATGGCCCACAGCCTGAACCTGGCGGTGATCGCCGAGGGGGTCGAGACCCACGAGCAGCTGGACTTCCTTCGCGAACACGGCTGCGACGAAGTGCAGGGCTACCTGTTCGGCCGGCCAATGCCCGCCAACCGCTTCGAGGCGCAGTTCAGCAACGACGCCCTGTTCATGTTCGACTAGAAACAGTGGCAAGCTTCAAGCGGCAAGAGGAAAGCGATCCGCTGCCAGCTTGCGGCCTGGAGCTTGCGGCTTGTGGCATGCGTTTCGTCACTTGAACGCTGCTTCTGTGCGACATGATGTCCTTTCATATGCCATCCAAAACCCATTGGGTTAGAATGCCTGCCTTTTCTGCCCCCCGATCCTTGAGGACCGCCATGTTCAGCCGTGATTTGACTATTGCCAAGTACGACGCCGATCTCTTTGCCGCCATGGAGCAAGAAGCTCAGCGCCAGGAAGAGCACATTGAGCTGATCGCTTCGGAAAACTACACCAGCCCAGCGGTGATGGAAGCTCAAGGCTCGGTACTGACCAACAAGTACGCCGAAGGTTACCCGGGCAAGCGCTACTACGGCGGCTGCGAGTACGTCGACGTGGTTGAGCAACTGGCCATCGACCGCGCCAAGGAGCTGTTCGGCGCCGATTACGCCAACGTCCAGCCACACGCCGGCTCCCAGGCCAACGCTGCGGTCTACCTGGCCCTGCTGCAAGGTGGCGACACCATCCTGGGCATGAGCCTGGCCCACGGCGGCCACCTGACCCACGGCGCGACCGTTTCCTCCTCCGGCAAGCTGTACAACGCTGTTCAGTACGGCATCGACGCCAACGGCCTGATCGACTACGACGAAGTCGAGCGCCTGGCCGTGGAGCACAAGCCGAAAATGATCGTGGCCGGTTTCTCCGCCTACTCGCAGATCCTCGACTTCCCGCGTTTCCGCGAGATTGCCGACAAGGTCGGTGCCTACCTGTTCGTCGACATGGCCCACGTGGCCGGTCTGGTCGCCGCTGGCGTCTACCCGAACCCGGTGCCATTCGCCGACGTGGTGACCACCACTACCCACAAGACCCTGCGCGGTCCACGTGGCGGCCTGATCCTGGCTCGCGCCAACGCCGACATCGAGAAGAAGCTGAACTCCGCGGTATTCCCTGGCGCCCAGGGCGGCCCGCTGGAGCACGTGATCGCCGCCAAGGCCATCTGCTTCAAGGAAGCACTGCAGCCTGAGTTCAAGGCTTACCAGGAACAAGTGGTGAAGAACGCCCAGGCCATGGCCGAAGTGTTCATCGAGCGCGGTTTCGACGTGGTGTCCGGTGGTACCAAGAACCACCTGTTCCTGCTGTCGCTGATCAAGCAGGACATCTCCGGTAAAGACGCCGACGCCGCTCTGGGCAAGGCTTTCATCACCGTGAACAAGAACTCCGTACCTAACGATCCGCGCTCCCCGTTCGTCACCTCCGGCCTGCGCTTCGGTACTCCAGCCGTGACCACCCGTGGCTTCAAGGAAACCGAATGCCGCGAGCTGGCCGGCTGGATCTGCGACATCCTGGCCGACCTCTCCAACGAAGCGGTGATCGACGCCGTGCGTGAGAAGGTCAAGGCCATCTGCAAGAAGCTGCCGGTATACGGCGCTTAATCGCCCCGCACCGCAGCAAGGAAGCCCGGCCCAGCGCCGGGCTTTTTCATGCCTGGAGAAAACGCCACTGCCACGGCCTGCGACAGTTGCGCGGCACCTTCCAGGGCTCTGGAACGGCCCTTGCGCGCAGTCGCAGAACCCTGGGTTCGATATTGAGAGTCGCCGGCGCAATGCCACTGGTCAGACCGGTAAAGCCAATTCGTTCGAATTCCCTTGTAAACCCAAAAAAACCGAGCGTAGACTGCGCCTGTACTGGACAAACCGGTAAGACCACAATAATTAAGTCCGCCACCCGCTGCATCTCGCATGCACGGCAGGCCGGACACCGACCAGGACTCCCCCCATGCTCAAATGGTGCTCGCGTTCGATCTTCCTCCAGGTGATGCTCGGGCTGTTGCTCGGCATCGTGTGCGGCCTCACCCTCCCCGAATACTCCTCGCAACTCAAACCACTGGGCGATGCCTTCATCAAGCTGATCAAGATGCTGATCGGCCTCATCGTGTTCTGCGTCGTGGTCAGCGGCATTTCCGGCGCCGGTGACCTGAAGAAGGTCGGTCGCATTGGCCTGAAGTCGGTGATCTACTTCGAGATACTCACCACCCTGGCCCTGGTGATCGGCCTGTTGATGGCCTTCGGCACCGGCATCGGCAGCGGCGCCAACATTCATCTGGAACAACTGTCCTCCGCCGACATGGGGGACATCGCCCAGCGCGGCCAGCACATGCACGGCACGGCGCAATTCCTCATGGGCCTGATCCCCACCTCGGTGCTCGGGGCCTTCGCTGAAAACAACATCCTCCAGGTCCTGTTGTTCTCGGTCCTCTTCGGCAGCGCGCTGAACCTGGTCGGCGAGGCCGCTTCAGGCATCTCGCGACTGATCAACGAACTGAGCCATGTGATCTTCCGCATCATGGGCATGATCGTGCGCCTGGCGCCCATCGGCGTATTCGGCGCCATTGCCTTCACCACCAGCAAGTACGGCCTGGATTCGCTGCAGCACCTGGGCAGCCTGGTGGGCCTGTTCTACCTGACGTGCTTCGCCTTCGTCGCGCTGATCCTGGGCCTGGTAATGCGCCTGTCGGGCCTGCGCCTGCTGCCCTTCATCAAGTACCTGCGTGAAGAACTGCTGATCGTCCTCGGCACCGCATCGTCGGATGCGGTCCTGCCGCAGATCATGCGCAAGCTGGAACACCTGGGGATCGGCAGCTCCACGGTGGGCCTGGTGATCCCCACCGGCTACTCGTTCAACCTCGACGGGTTCTCCATCTACCTGACCCTGGCCATCGTCTTCATCGCCAACGCCACTGGTACGCCGCTGGCCATGTCGGACCTGCTGACCATCCTGCTGGTGTCGCTGATCACCTCCAAGGGCGCCCACGGCATTCCCGGTTCGGCCCTGGTGATCCTGGCGGCCACCCTGACCGCGATCCCGGCGATCCCGGTGGTAGGCCTGGTGCTGGTGCTGGCAGTGGACTGGTTCATGGGCATCGGCCGGGCCCTGACCAACCTGATCGGCAATTGCGTAGCCACCGTCGCCATCGCCCGCTGGGAGCAGGACATCGATCTGCAGCGAGCCGACAAGGTCCTCAGTGGGCAACAAGGCTATGGTTTCCAGGCTCGCAAGGCGGCGGGCGGAACCCAGCAGCAATTCTGATCCGGGCTTGTACCGGCCTGCGGCAGGCCCAACAATCAGCGCGCGACCTCGCGCCCCCATACATGGAGTAGACAGTGATCAGCTCGTCAACGGTTGTGAACTCAGTGGTAGAAAAGCTGCGGGCCGCCCTCGCCCGCGGCCAATGGCGCTCCGGCGACATGCTGCCAGGGCAGCGCGAACTGGCCGAACAGTTGGGCATCAGTCGGCCAAGCCTGCGCGAAGCGGTGATTGTCCTGGAAACCCTGGGCATGGTGCGCTCCATGCCGGGCAAGGGCGTGCTGGTGCTCGATGCACCCATGGACGAAATCCAGGGCCCGGAAGGTACGCTGGCCGGTGCCCGCCTCGAGGACGTCCTGCAGCTGCGCTATACCCTGGAGCCCTTCATCGTCGGCCTGGTGGCGCAATCCATCAGCAGCCGGGAGATCGGCCAGCTGCGCCTGACCCTGATGGACATGCGCGAAGCCCTGGAGGCCAGCGATGCCGAAGCCGGGGTCAACGCCTATATCGCCTTCCACGAAGAGCTGTTCACCCTGACCAGCAACCCGATCTTCCAGAACGTGGTGCAGCAGACCAGCAACGCTCTCAGGCAAAGCGCGCAGATCCTGCGCAATTCACCTGAGCACCTGGCCGAGCGCCTGGAGGAAAACGAAGCGGTGGTGCGGGCGATCCGCAACCGCAACAGCGCCCAGGCCAGTGCCGAAATGCGCCGGCACATCCTCCAGGAAGGCCAGCGCATGGGCATCGAACTGGATATCCCGGACGATCGGCTGGATTCGAACATCCAGTAATCCCTCTCGTATCAGCCACTGCACTGGAGAACGGTCATGGCCAGCCACGCCCTGCAAGACCCTTGCTTCACCCCGGTGGCCAGCCTGCGCCAGCGTGGGGAAAAAAAGCTGCTGGTGGACGATGTCTACCCGCAGATCTTCGAGGCCATCCTCGAACAGCGCATCGCCCCCGGCAGTCGCTTCACCGAAGACAGCCTGGGCCAGACCTTCGGCGTCAGTCGCAGCATCATCCGCCAGGTGCTCGCGCGCCTGGCCCACCAGCAAGTGATCATCCTGCGCCCGAACCAGCGCCCCCAAGTGGCCGCGCCGGACCGGGAACAGACCCGGCAGGTCCTGCATGCCCGGTGCCTGGCGGAAAACGCCCTGGTGCACCTGGCCTGCCAGCAGCCCCACAGCCGCCTGAAGCCCCTGCGCGAGCTGGTTGTGCGCGAGCGCGAGGCCATCGAGCAACACCGGCATGGCCCGGCGATTCGCCTCTCAGGGGAGTTTCACCTGCGACTGGCACAGATCGCCGACAACGCTCCTTTGGCCCGCTTCCTCGGCAGCCTGGTGCCCCTGACATCCCTGGCCATCGCCCAGCTTGCGGATCGCGCCCTGCATCCCTGCGCCTGGCAGGAACATGCCGCCATCGTCGATGCCTTGCTGCAAGCCGATACCGGCGCGGCCCAGGCGCTGATGCAGCAGCACCTGGAGCATCTGCAACTGCGCGTGCTCAAGGGACTGGAAGAACAGCCAGCGGCCAGCAGCCTCAGCCGGCCAGCATCCGCGCAAACCCCTGGCGGATCTTCTCTTCCGGCAGGTCGTCGGCGATGAACACCATGACGCTCTCGCGGGTTTCACCCTCGGCCCACTCGGTGTCCCAGTCGAAGCCATAGAGTTTGAGCACCCCCTGGAACACCATGCGCCGGGGCTCGTCGATGACATTCAGCACGCCCTTGTAGCGCAGCAACTGCTTGCCATGGTCTTCCAGCAGTTCATTCATGAACTCGCTCAGGCGCTCCAGGTCCAGGGCCTGCTCGGTACGCAGCACCAGGCTGGCGATACGGTCCAGCGAGGGTGCCTTGCTCACCGGGCGCAGGCTGATGCCGCCGCCCAGGTCGGCATTGAGGTTGAAGCCGCGCACGTCCAGCAACTGCGCCAGCTCGATGTTGCCGTGGTCCACCACATGGATCGATGCCCGGCGGTTGATCCGCGTCAGGCGCTGGCAGAGGGCCTCGAACGAGGCCTCGTCCACCAGGTCGCGCTTGCTCACCAGCAGCCGATCGGCAAAGCCGATCTGCGCCTGGGCAATGGTCTGGGTCAGGTGGAATTCGGCGTGTGCAGCATCGACCAGGGTAATGATGCCGTCGAGGATGTAACGATCGCGCAGTTCCTCATCGATGAAGAAGGTCTGCGCCACCGGCGCCGGGTCCGCCAGGCCGGTGCACTCGATCACCAGCCGGTCGAAGGCGATCTCGCCGCTGTCCAGGCGCTCCAGCAGCAGGTACAGGGCCTTGCTCAGGTCGGTGTGGATGGTGCAGCAGACACAGCCATTGGACAGGGTCATGACTTGCACCGGCTCATCGCCCAGCAACTGGCTGTCGATACCGGCATCACTGAATTCGTTTTCGATCACGGCAAGCTTCAAGCCGTGCTCGGCCTTGAGCAGATGGCGCAACAAGGTGGTCTTGCCGGCGCCGAGAAAACCGCTGAGTACGGTGACGGGAACAGGATTGTGCAAAACGGGGTCTCCCATGCCTGAAAACGTAGGAGCCGGCTGGCCGGTGATGGCGTTCCAAAGATCGCTATCGCCGACCAGCCGGCTCCTACAGGGGTATTGCCTAAACGCAGTGCCTCAACAGCACTTCGGACCGCCCTTGCCGCCGTAACGTGCTTCCTGGCGCTCACGGAAGAACGCCTCGTACGACATCACCGGCTTGTCCGGGTGCTTGGTTTGCATGTGTTCGACATAGTTGTCGTAGTCGGGCATGCCGACCATCAGGCGTGCGGCCTGACCGAGGTATTTACCGAGGCGACTCAGGTCATTGAACATCGTTGCAATCCTCGGGTCAGGCGTCCGGTACTGTCTGGTAAGGCGATTCCTTATCCGTACGCTCCTTGCTGCCCCAGGCGGCGACGCCGACCTTGAGCGCGTAGAACAGGATGCTGAACACCACCAGCAGGAACAGGGCAGTCAGTGCCGCGTTGGTATAGGCGTTGAAGATCACGTGCTGCATCTGCGTGATGTCCTTGGCCGGAGCGAGGATCTGGCCGTTGGCCAGGGCATCGCTGTACTTCTTGGCCAGCGCCAGGAAACCGATGGCCGGGCTTGGGTCGAACAGCTTGATGAAACCGGCGGTGGTGGTGCAGATCAGCAGCCACACGGCCGGCAGCAAGGTGACCCAGATGTAGCGCTGGCGCTTCATCTTGATCAGGACCACGGTGCCCAGCATCAGGGCGATACCGGCCAGCATCTGGTTGGAGATGCCGAACAGTGGCCACAGGGTATTGATGCCACCCAGCGGATCGATCACGCCCTGGTACAACAGGTAGCCCCAGAGCGCCACGCAGCCAGCGGTGGCAATCAGGTTGGCGGTCCAGGATTCAGTGCGCTTGAGCGCCGGAACGAAGGAACCCAGCAAGTCCTGGAGCATGAAGCGCCCGGCGCGGGTGCCGGCATCCACGGCCGTGAGGATGAACAGCGCCTCGAACAGGATCGCGAAGTGGTACCAGAAGGCCATGGTGTTCTCACCCGGCAGCACATGGTGCAGGATCTGCGCGATCCCCACCGCCAGGGTCGGGGCACCACCGGCACGGGCCAGGATGGTGTTTTCACCGATGTCCTTGGCCACTGCCTGCAGTTGTTCCGGGCTGATCACAAAGCCCCAGCTGCTGACGGTTTGGGCAACGGTAACCACGTCGCCGCCGACAATGGCCGCCGGGCTGTTCATGGCGAAGTACACGCCAGGCTCGATCACCGAAGCGGCAACCATGGCCATGATCGCCACGAAGGACTCCATGAGCATGCCGCCATAGCCGATGTAACGGGCGTTGGTCTCGTTATCCAGCAACTTGGGCGTGGTCCCCGAGGAGATCAGCGCATGGAAGCCGGATACCGCGCCACAGGCAATGGTGATGAACAGGAACGGGAACAGGCCGCCCTTCCATACCGGGCCGGTGCCGTCGGTGAACTGGGTCAGGGCCGGCATCTTCAGCTCGGGCATGGTGATCAGGATGCCGATCGCCAGGGCGATGATGGTGCCGATCTTGAGGAAGGTCGACAGGTAGTCACGAGGTGCCAGGATCAGCCACACCGGCAGCACCGCAGCGACGAAACCGTAGCCGATCAGCATCCAGGTGATCTGGATGCCAGTGAAGGTGAACATCTTGCTCCAGACCGGATCGGCCGCTACCTGGCCGCCCAGCCAGATGGAACCGAGCAGCAGCAGCACGCCGACCAGCGAGATCTCGCCGATGCGGCCTGGGCGGATGTAGCGCATGTACACGCCCATGAACATCGCGATCGGGATGGTCGCCATCACCGTGAAGATGCCCCATGGGCTCTCGGCGAGGGCCTTGACCACGATCAGCGCCAGCACCGCAAGGATGATGATCATGATCAGGAAGCAGCCGAACAGCGCGATGGTGCCAGGCACGCGGCCCATCTCCTCACGGACCATGTCGCCCAGGGAACGGCCGTTCCGCCGGGTGGACAGGAACAGCACCATGAAGTCCTGCACCGCACCGGCCAGGACCACGCCGGCAATCAGCCACAGGGTTCCGGGCAGGTAGCCCATCTGTGCAGCCAGGACCGGGCCCACCAGGGGACCCGCGCCAGCGATGGCCGCGAAATGGTGTCCGAACAGGATGTGCTTGTTGGTCGGCACATAGTCCAGACCGTCATTGTTGAGCACGGCGGGAGTGGCCCGGCTCGAATCCAGCTGCATCACGTTGTTGGCGATGAACAAGCTGTAGTACCGGTACGCCACCAGATAAATGGCCACGGCAGCGACCACGATCCACAAGGCGTTGATCGCCTCGCCTCGACGCAATGCAACTACGCCAAGGGCGCATGCTCCTACGATTGCCAGCACCAGCCAGGGCAGGTGGCGTAGCGGGCTATTATTGTTTTTCATTTTTATATTCCAGCCAGGTGGACAGAAAGACAGCGCTTGCGAGTGTAGCGCTACTCCACTCAAAGGCCAGCCCCCACGTTGGTCTAGAGCACTCTTTCAAGGTGCGGACCGAATCCAGGGTCGGTTGGCAGTGCCTGGCGAGTGCTGCCGGCACCGGTTACGGCGACTGCTTCGCAAGGTGCGACATGGCTTGTAGCGGCAGGCCGGCGCCGGGGTCTATAGTCAGTGCACCACGCAGAGGGCCAGCCCATGAGCGAGCAACACGACGACCGCCGACGCTTCAAACGCATCGCCTTCGATGCCCGGACCGAACTCAGCCAGGGGACCTACCGCTGGCCCGTGCAACTGCTGGACCTATCCCTCAAGGGCTTGCTGATCGAACGCCCCGCGCCCTGGATGGGCGATCCCGAGCGTCCCTTCGAAGCCGATATCCACCTGGGCCAGGACGCCGATGTACGCATGGATGTGCAACTGGCCCACGACAACAATGGCCAGCTGGGCTTCGTCTGCCTGCATATCGGCCTGGAATCCATCGAGCACCTGCGGCGCCTGATCGAGCTGAACCTGGGCGACCCCGAGGAGCTGGAAAGGGAGCTGGGCGCGCTGATCGATATCTGACCGGCCGACCGATTCAGGGAAACAGCGCAGGCTCGGGAAAGTCGTTTTCCATGTCCCAGTAGCCTGCCTGCTCCCGCGAAACCGCCGTCCACTGCCCATCGACATAACGGAAGGTGCGATAGGTCGTGATGAACTCCTCGCCCTCCATGGTCGAGGCCGACGACACCTGCTGGATGGTTTCGGTCCCGCCCCCGCTGGCAGGCACTATCTGCCAGGCCGCCTTGCCGGTACGGCTGAACATCAGCGGCCGCTTCTCGCCGCTCTCGTCCAGGCACGGCACCGGGTCCAGATGATTCTGCGCCGGCACCAGCACCTCGGTGATCGGGCCACTGTAGCTGCCCAGGGGCGCGGTCTGGTCGATGGACAGGAAGAACGTCGGCAATGGCAGGCCGCTGAGCGGAGCCTTCTTCACATTGGCCAGGGGATAACCCAGGGCCCTCTGCGCCAATACCTGGCCACTGTCCGAAACCAGGCGCGCCTGGGCCTCCAACGGTTCCGCCGGCTGGCCGTCCTCAGCTTCGGGGAGGCTGTCCGCATCCATGCTGCTGCCCCAGTTTTCATCATGCATCCGCTCAGTGATGCGCACATCTTCCAGCACCTGCAGCGTCGAACCGTCCCCCACCGGCACCTGCTGCGCGACCCAGTAGCCTGGCGGCACCTCGGCCTGCTGGGCCAGGGCCAGGCTGCAACCACACAGCAGGCCGATGCCCAGCAGCCAGTCCTTCATGCTTGTCATGCCCATGTCGTTTGCGTCCCTTCAGTAACAGCCCGATTTATTCGAAAAGTGCGTCCAGCGCCTGTTCCAGGCGGGTCACGGCGATGATCTTCAACCCTGCCGGCGGCTCCTTCGGGGCGTTGCCCTTGGGCACGATGGCCCGCTTGAAGCCGTGCTTGGCGGCCTCCTTCAAGCGCTCCTGGCCACTGGGCACCGGACGCACCTCACCGGACAGGCCGACCTCGCCGAACACCAGCAGGTCATGGGGTAGCGGCCGGTTGCGCAAGCTCGACATCACCGCCGCCATCAGCGCCAGGTCGGAGGCGGTTTCCAGCACCTTGACCCCACCCACCACGTTGAGGAACACATCCTGGTCGTGGGTTGGAATGCCACCATGGCGGTGCAGCACGGCCAGCAGCATCGACAAGCGGTTCTGGTCCAGGCCCAGGGTCACCCGGCGCGGATTGGCCAAGTGGCTGTCATCCACCAGCGCCTGGACTTCCACCAGCATCGGCCGCGTGCCTTCCCAGGTGGCCATGACCACGCTGCCCGGAACCTCCTCCTGGGCCCGCGTGAGGAAGATCGCCGAAGGGTTGGAGACCTCCTTCAGGCCACGGTCGGTCATGCCGAACACGCCCAGCTCGTTGACCGCGCCAAAGCGGTTCTTCACCGCTCGCAGCAAGCGCAGGCGCCCGTCGGACTCGCCTTCGAAATACAGCACGGTATCCACCATGTGCTCCAGCACCCGCGGACCGGCCAGGGCACCTTCCTTGGTCACGTGGCCCACCAGGAAGATCGCCGTGCCGCTCTGCTTGGCATAACGCACCAGCAAGGCCGCGCTCTCGCGCACCTGGGACACGCCGCCCGGGGCCGATTGCAGTTGCTCGGTGAAAATGGTCTGAATGGAATCGATCACCATGACCTTGGGTTTTTCCATTCGAGCGGTAGCGATGATGGTCTCGATGGAGGTCTCGGTCATCACCCGCAGCTGGTCCTGGGGCAGCCCCAGCCGTCGGGCCCGCATCGCCACCTGCTGCTGGGATTCCTCGCCGGTGACATACAGCGCCGGCATGCGCGTGGCGATGTTGCACAGGGTCTGGAGCAGGATGGTCGATTTGCCGATCCCCGGATCGCCGCCGATCAGCACCACAGAGCCATCCACCAGGCCGCCGCCGAGCACCCGGTCAAGCTCGCCGGACGCGGTGGAAAAACGCGGAATTTCCTCGACGCTGACCTCGGCCAGGGTCTTGATCTGCGCCTGTTGCCCAGCCCAGCCGGTGCGTCCGGCCGGAGCCGCAGCACCACCGCTTTCGATCATGGTCTCGGTCAGGGTGTTCCAGGCTCCGCACTCGCCGCATTGCCCGGCCCATTTGGGGAAGGTGGAGCCGCACTCGGTGCAGCCATACATGCGCTTGGCCTTGGCCATCTGAACCCCCGGCAAAAACCGCGATGATAGCTCAGCTGACGCTGATCAGTGCGGCGCGACGGTGCGTATCTGCCCACTGGCCAGGCGCGTGGCGCTATTGCCCAACGGATCCTCGGCGTCGAGGTTCGCCCCCTTGGCTGCCAGGGCCTGGAGCAGCTCGGTGCGCTTGAACAGCCCGGCATACATGGCCGCCGTCTGGCCAGCGGCATTGCGCTGGTCGGGGCTGCAATCAGCCGCCATCAAGCGCCGGGCAATCCGCACCTCGCCCTTGAAGATCGCCCCCATGAGCGCGGTATTGCCACGCAGGTCCTGGGCGCAAGCATCGGCCCCGGCGACCAGCAGGTGCTCCACCGCCAGCCCCTGACCGTGATAGGCCGCGAGGATCAGCGCGGTGTAGCCCTTGTCGTCGCGGGTATCGAGGGAATAACCGGACTCGATGAAGGTGTCGAGCATCTCTACATCGCCACGGCGAGCGGCATCGAAATAGTAGTTTTCCAGCTGGACCTTGATCGCCACCGGGTCGGCGGGGCTCGGTTGCTCCGCATAAGCCTCCAGAGCGCAGGCGGCCAGCAGCAGTGAAATGAACAGGCGCATGGTGCGACTCCCTTTGTTTCAAGAAACCCCTGCAAATAAAGGAGGCGTCACGCCCGAGGGCGTGACGCGGGATGGGGTCAATCCGTGAGCTTGGCGGCCAGGGCCTTGACTCGCGCCAGGTCACCCTTGGCCACCTGGGTGACTCCGGTGCCGTACTCAGGGTCGGCCTTATAAAGGAAGGACAGCATGATGTGCTTGCTCTGCTCGTCGGTGCCGGCCAGGGACTGGCCGAAGCTGTCGATCAGGTCCTGGCGCTCCTTCTTGCTGTAGGAGCGATACAGGTCGCCGGCCTGCTTGAAGTTCTGCTCACGCTGGATCTTCGCCTGCTGGGTGCTGCCCGTCAGCGCCAACTGGCTGTAGCGCGCGGCCTGGGGTTCCTCGCGAGGCTCCAGGCGGCTGGGCTGGTAGTTGACCCCGCTGCGGGTGTGCCCCGGGTTCATCGCGCCGTCCTGGTTGCCATTGTTCACCGTGACCTTCGGTGCGTTGATCGGCAGTTGCAGGGCGTTGGCCCCGAGGCGATACATCTGGGTGTCGGCATAGGAGAACACCCGGCCCTGCAGCAGCCGATCCTCCGAGGGCTCGATACCCGGCACCAGGTTGGCCGGTGCCATGGCCACCTGCTCGGTTTCCTGGAAGACATTGCCCGGATTGCGGTTCAACACCATCTGCCCGACCTTGCGCTCGGGAATACCGGGCCAGATCTTGGTGGCATCCAGCGGGTCGAAATCAAACTTGGCCAGGTCTTCGGGTTTCAATACCTGGACATACAAGTCCCATTTGGGAAAGTCCCCTTTATTAATGTGGGTTACCAAGTCATGGGTCATATGGCTGTAGTCGCGGCCTTGTACCTCGACCACTTGTTGCGGGTCGAGATTCTTCAAGCCCTGCAGACTCTTCCAGTGGAACTTCACGTAGTGCACTTCGCCCTTGGCATTGATCAACTTGTAGGCGTGCACGCCATTACCGTCCATTTCTCGATAACTGGCCGGGGTGCCGGAGTTGGAGTACAGCTCGGTCAAAGTACGGGTGGCTTCGGGTACATGGGAGAAAAAATCGAACCGCCGCGAATCATCATCCAGATTGGTCCGTGGATCGGGCTTGAAGGCATGCACCATATCGGGGAACTTGATGGCATCGCGGATGAAGAAAGTCGGGAAGTTGTTGCCCACCAGGTCCCAGTTGCCATCGGCGGTGTAGAACTTGGTGGCGAAACCCCGAGGGTCGCGCAGGGTTTCCGGAGAATGGTTGCCATGCACCACCGCCGAGAAGCGCACGAACACCGGGGTCACTTCACCAGCAGCGAACACCTTGGCCCGGGTCAGGTCAGTGAGGCTGTCAGTCACCGTGAAAGTGCCATGGGCACCGGTGCCACGGGCATGCACCACGCGCTCTGGAATGCGCTCGCGGTCGAAGCGTTGAAGCTTCTGGATCAGTTGCACGTCCTGCAGCAGCACCGGCCCGTTGGGCCCCGCGGTCTGTGAGTTCTGGTTGTCGCCTACCGCCGCGCCATTGTCGCGGGTCAGCGTGGCGGCCTGTACGGAAAGGGACAGCATACTGGCAGCAAGCACGCCCAGTACGCCGCGCGGGGAAAGACTCCCCAGGCCAAGAGAAGCAGTCATGTGGAATTCCTCTAGTTATATAAGGCGCATCTCGATACGCCTGCTAGAGGCTAGTGGCTAAATATCTGAAAGCTAAATAGAAAGCCCGCAACCGCTTGATTGACAGAATGTTGTGGTTATACCGTCGATGACGGGGTATATCGCGCGCGAAAATAGTGGCACTTTGATTAAACTCTTTGTCGATAAACCGGTCATAAACCGCGAACTGTAGAAAGTTGAGTCGGCAGAATGCTTTTTGCTGACTTACACTGCTGTAACCAACCTCATCTGCAACAAGGAAATAACCTATGGGCGTGTTAAGTGAGTTCAAGGCCTTCGCGGTCAAAGGTAATGTGGTCGACATGGCCGTGGGGATCATCATCGGTGCCGCGTTCGGCAAGATCGTCTCCTCCTTTGTCGGTGACGTGGTCATGCCGCCAATCGGGCTGCTGATCGGAGGGGTCAACTTCGCCGACCTGGCCGTTACCCTCAAGGCGGCCGCAGGCGATACGCCAGCGGTAGTCCTGGCCTACGGCAAGTTCATCCAGAGCATCATCGATTTCGTCATCATCGCCTTCGCCATCTTCATGGGGGTCAAGGTGATCAACCGTCTGAAGCGCGAAGAGGCCGTGGCCCCGACGCTACCGCCGGTACCGACCAAGGAAGAAGAGCTGCTGGGGGAGATCCGCGATCTGCTCAAGGCCCAGAACAACAAGCCCTGAGGCACTGCGTACCCACCTGTGGCCTCTGCTCGATCAGTGGCCACGGTTGCTCCCCTACCAGTAAGTTTCCACTGCCACCTGCCCCGGGCGTCGGCTCAGGCTCAGGTTCATGTCCCGCTGCTTGAGTAGGGCCCGAGTGTCATCGATCATCTGCGGGTTGCCGCAGAGCATCACCCTGGAATGCTCAGGACTCAGCTCGACACCTGCCACGCGTTCCAATTCACCGTTCTCGATCAATTGGGTGATACGCCCATTGAGGCTGCCCGGGTGTTGTTCGCGGGTAACGGTGCTGATGAACTGCAGCTTGTGGGCAACTTCAGCCAAGTACTCACGCTGGGGCAACTCGGCCAGCAATTGCTGATAGGCCAACTCCTTGGCTTCGCGCACGCTGTACACCAGGATGATCCGCTCGAACCTCTCCCAAACCTCGAAGTCCTGCAGGATCGACAGGAATGGCGCAATACCGGTGCCGGTGGACAACAACCACAGGTCACGCCCGTCGACGAAACGATCCAGGGTCAGGAAACCGAAGGCCTGGCGATCCACCAGCAGGCTGTCGCCCTCGCACAGGCGACTGAGCTCGCTGGTGAACTCACCACCGGGCACGACGATGGAATAGAACTCGAGGAACTCGTCGAACGGCGAGGACACCATGGAATAGGCACGCCATACCGTGCTGCCGTCGGCCCGGGTCACCCCAAGGCGGGCGAACTGGCCGGCACGAAAGCGAAAACCCGGGTCCCGGGTGATCCGCAGGGTGAACAGGCTGGGGGTCAGCGGCTGGACGTCGAGCAGGGTCTGGCGGGTGTACTTTTCTTCACTGGCAGTCATGACGAACTCCACAAAACCGATGCCCCTAGTGTCCCGCAAAGCGTCCTGCAGAAACACCGGCGGTTTGTAGTGGCATAGACCGCGGGCAATCCCCGGCGAAAAACCGTAAAATCGCGGCTACTTCCCAAATCCCACCTGCGCTTTGCAACAGCGTTGCCCGAAGGCTCCTGTCCGCCACGCTCCTGCGCCGACAGGCTTCACCTATTACCTAGAGTCCGCCCATGCCCCTGCTTGCCAGCCCCTTCGCCCAGCTCGACCTGATCCGCCAGCCCGAACAGCAGAACGAGCCGCTGCAAGCCTTCGATGCCGCGGACGAGTACCTGCTCAACCACCTGGCCGAACAGCAACCGACCCGCGAGACCCGGGTGCTGGTACTCAACGACAGTTTCGGCGCCCTGGCGGCGAGCCTGTTGGGCAAGGTCACGGTCACCAGCAGCGGTGATTCCTACCTTGGCGCTCTGGCGCTGGAAAAGAACCTGGCGCGCAATGGGCTGGCCTTCGATGCCGTGCGCGTGGTGCCGGCCAGCGAGCCCGTGGAAGGCCCCTTCGACCAGGTGCTGGTTCGTGTCCCCAAAACCCTGGCCCTGCTGGAGGAACAGCTGATCCGCCTGCAAGGCCAACTGGCCCCTGGCGCGCAGGTGGTGGCCGCTGCCATGGTCAAGCACCTGCCCCGGGCCGCTGGCGACCTGCTGGAGCGCTACATCGGCCCGGTACAAGCCTCGCTGGCGGTGAAGAAAGCCCGTCTGCTGATCGCCACCGCGCAAGCCCGGCCGCTGGTGGCATCGCCCTACCCGACCCGTTATCGCCTGGACAAGCCGGCCATCGAGCTGCTCAACCACGCCAACGTGTTCTGCCGCGAAGGCCTGGATATCGGCACCCGCGCCTTCCTCCCGCACCTGCCGCAAAACCTCGGCAACGCCCGGGTCGCCGACCTGGGCTGCGGCAACGGCGTACTGGCCATCGCCAGCGCCCTGGACAACCCCCAGGCCCATTACACCCTGGTGGACGAATCCTTCATGGCGGTGCAGTCGGCCCGGGAAAACTGGCAAGCCGTGCTGGGTGAGCGCGAAGCCCAGATGCGCGCCGGTGACGGCCTGGCCGGCCAGGAGCCCCAGTCCCTGGACGTGGTGTTGTGCAATCCGCCCTTCCACCAGCAACAGGTGGTCGGCGACTTCCTCGCCTGGCGCATGTTCCAGCAGGCTCGCGAGGCCCTGGTGGTGGGCGGCGCGCTGTACATCGTCGGCAACCGCCACCTGGGTTACCACAGCAAGCTCGCCCGGCTGTTCCGCGGCGTCGAGCAAGTGGCGGCGACGCCCAAGTTCGTGATCCTCAAAGCCCGCAAGTAACCCTTTCTGCCCCTTGCGATGAAGCCCCGCGGAATGCCTGAAAAACCGCGCGCTCGTTCATTGCAAGCCGACCGGCTGGTGCTGCAAAGAAAAGGCGCAGCAAGCCCAGGACAAAAAAAACCCTCCAATGGAGGGTTATAAACCGCGCCGCACGGCACGGGACGGGATGAGCGGTGATGAAGATCAGTGGGTAGTCAGGCCCGCGGCATTCATGAACATGCGCATCAGGCTGGCGACGACGAACAACGCCAACACGCTGCCGGCCCAGATACCGGCCAGCCAGCCCAGACGTCGCCAGAGCGGCTTCTTCTCGGCTTCTTCGATTTCCTGCAATGAATGTTTACCAGCCATCATCGAATGCTCCTTTCAAAAGGGAGGCGATGGCGCCTGCACGGGCGCCATCGCGAGCAAGCTTCGCTCCTACAAAGGAGCGATGCCTGGCTAGTGATAACCGTCCTCGTGGGTGACCTTGCCGCGGAACACGTAGTAGCTCCAGAAGGTGTAGCCCAGGATGAACGGGATGATGAACAAGGTGCCCACCAGCATGAAGCCCTGGCTCTGCGGCGGCGCGGCGGCGTCCCAGATGGAGATCGACGGTGGCACTATGTTCGGCCACAGGCTGATGCCCAGGCCGCTGTAGCCGAGGAAGATCAGCACCAGGGTCAGCAGGAACGGCGTGTAGTGGGCGTTGCGAGCCACGGCGCGCAGCAGCCCGTACATGGTCACCAGCACCAGGATGGGCACCGGCAGGAACCAGAACAGGTTCGGCAGGGTGAACCAGCGCGCGGCGATTTCGGCGTGGGCCAGGGGGGTCCAGATACTGACGATGCCGATCACCGCCAGCACCACGTAGGCCAGCGGACGGGCCAGGTCATGCATCTGCAGCTGCAGCTTGCCTTCGGTCTTCATGATCAGCCAGGTGCAGCCGAGCAAGGCATAGGCCACCACCAGTGCCAGGCCGCAGAACAGGGTGAAGGGGGTCAGCCAGTCCAGGGAGCCACCGGCAAACTGGCGGTTGACCACCGGCAGGCCATCGATGAACGCTCCGAGGGCCACGCCCTGGAAGAAGGTCGCCGCCACCGAGCCGCCAATGAAGGCCTTGTCCCAGATATGGCGCTTGTCTTCCTTGGCCTTGAAGCGGAACTCGAAGGCCACGCCCCGGAAGATCAGGCCCACCAACATCAGGATCAGCGGCAGGTAGAGCGCCGAGAGCACCACCGAGTAGGCCAGCGGGAAAGCGCCGAACAGCGCCGCCCCGCCCAGCACCAGCCAGGTCTCGTTGCCATCCCAGACCGGAGCGACAGTGTTCATCATCACGTCACGATCGCGGCTGTCCTTGACGAACGGGAAAAGAATCCCGATGCCCAGGTCGAACCCGTCCATGACCACGTACATCATGATGCCGAAGATGATAATCACGGCCCAGAGCAGCGGAAGATCGATACCCATGACTCAGTTCCCCTTGTTCAGGCTGGTGCTGTGGTCGTCATCATCGGCCGCAGAGAGCGGACGGGCCGGGGTGCGTTTCTGCCCGGGACCACCGTGGCTGGTTTCGGCACCTTCATTGATGACCGGGCCTTTGCGCACCAGGCGCATCATGTAGCCGATACCCACGCCGAACAGCGCGAAATACACCACCACGAACAGCGCCAGGGTGATGCTCATCTGCACAAAACTGTGCCCGGAAGAGGCATCGGCGGTGCGCATCAGGCCGTAGACCACCCACGGCTGGCGGCCGATCTCGGTAGTGAACCACCCCGCCAGGATCGCGATCAGCCCGGACGGCCCCATCCACAACGCCAGGTAGAGGAACGGACGCGAGCTGTACAGGCGATCGCGCTTGCGCAGCCAGAGGCTCCACAGGCCGGTGAAGATCATCAGCATGCCCAGGCCCACCATGATCCGGAACGACCAGAAGACGATGGTCGAGTTGGGCCGGTCCTCGGGCGGGAACTCCTTGAGCGCCGGCACCTGCTTGTCCAGGGAGTGGGTGAGGATCAGGCTGCCCAGGTAAGGGATTTCCACCGCGAACTTGGTTTTCTCGGCCTTCATGTCCGGCCAGCCGAAGAGGATCAGCGGAGTCGGTTCGTTGCCGACGTTTTCCCAGTGGCCTTCGATGGCGGCAATCTTCGCCGGCTGGTGCTTGAGGGTATTGAGACCGTGGAAGTCGCCGATCACCGCTTGTACCGGTGCCACGATCAGGGCCATCCACATGGCCATCGAGAGCATGCGTCGAATCGCCGGATTGTCCCGGCCGCGCAACAGGTGCCAGGCCGCCGAGGAGCCGACGAAGAACGCCGTGGCCACGAACGCGGCAACGGCCATGTGCGCCAGGCGATAGGGGAAGGATGGGTTGAAGATCACCGCCAGCCAGTCCACCGGGATGACCTGGCCGTTGACGATTTCATAACCTTGTGGAGTCTGCATCCAGCTGTTGGACGAGAGGATCCAGAAGGTCGAGATCAGGGTGCCGATGGCCACCATCACCGTGGAGAAGAAGTGCAGCTTGCGCCCGACCTTGTTCCAGCCGAACAGCATCACCCCGAGAAAACCGGCCTCGAGGAAAAACGCCGTGAGCACTTCATACGTAAGCAAGGGGCCGGTGACGGAACCGGCAAAATCGGAGAATCGACTCCAGTTGGTGCCGAACTGGTAGGCCATCACCAGGCCGGACACCACCCCCATGCCGAAGTTGACGGCGAAGATCTTCGACCAGAAGTGGTAGAGATCGCGGTAGGTGTCGTCATGGGTCTTCAGCCACAAGCCTTCGAGCACCGCCAGGTAACTCGCCAGGCCGATGGTGATTGCCGGGAACAGAATGTGGAACGAGATGGTGAACGCGAACTGAATTCGGGCGAGATCAAGAGCCTCTAAACCGAACATAAGCTTTCCTCTGTCAGGTAATACCGGCTGCCGGCCAGAGGCCTGCACCCACTGCCCCCACGGATATGGAGTGCGGCGAATTCGAATTCGTTCTTTTTTAAACCATCGCTACGCAGGGATTCTGGCACTTGGGCCACCACATCAGCCTTTGCAAAAAGGTTTTGATCTGGATCAAGCAACGTTGAAAGAATAGTCCTAAATCTGCCCGACAACTCTGTGGTTATTTGCCGCGTGACAGCTTGCCTCACCCTGTCAAAACCGGGCTTTTCCCGGGCATTTCCGCCTTAATGCGCAGGATTGCCGCCAGCTTGGTGTCCATCGCGAGCTGCGATGGCGGGCACCGCCAAGGACCCGGCAGGATTTCCCCGGAAAACCGAGATAGATGCGCGGCTAACGAATTTTCCGCCGGCTGCAACCATTGGTTACATCTTGGTGATAATCTCGTTTCACTCCCCGCTCAGATTTGCCTCCAGATGCCCAGCCAAGACCCTCTGCTGCTCCGCCACCATCGTCCGTTCATCGCGTTCTGGCTGGCGCGGATCTTCACCGCCAGCGGTTTCCAGATGCTCACCGTGGCCATTGGCTGGAACCTCTATCAGCTCACCGGCAACGTGCTCGACCTGGGCCTGGTGGGGTTGGTGGAATTCGCCCCGCGGGTGCTGTTCATGCTGCACACCGGGCATGTGGCCGACCGCTACGACCGACGCCGGGTGGCGGCCATCTGCCAGTCGCTGCAGGCCTTGATCGCCCTGGCCCTGGCCATCGGCAGCCTGACCGACAACGTCACCCGGGAAATGATCTTCATCCTGGCCTTCCTCCTCGGTGGCGCACGCTCCTTCGAGATGCCCACCACCCAGGCCTTGCTGCCAAGCATCGTGCCTGCCGCGCTGTTTCCCCGGGCAGTGGCCGCCGCGCAGTCCGCACAGCAGTCGGCCACCATTGTCGCCCCGGCCCTGGGCGGCTTGCTCTATGCCTTCGGCAGCGCATGGGTCTACGGCCCGACCGTGATCCTGTACGTGATCGCCTGCCTGCTGATGCTCAACCTGCCAGCCCGCCAGGCCGTCCTGAACAAGGGCAAGGCCACCCTCGACTCGCTGCTGGCAGGCATTCGTTTCATCCGCAGCCGCCCGGACATCCTCGGCGCCATTTCCCTGGACCTGTTCGCTGTATTGCTCGGTGGCGCCACTGCGCTGTTGCCAGTGTTCGCCAAGGACATCCTGCTCACCGGTCCCTGGGGCCTGGGTTTGCTGCGCTCGGCACCCGCGGTCGGCGCCCTGTTGATGTCCCTGTGGCTGGCGCGCTTCAGCGTCGAGCGCAAGGTCGGGCGGGTGATGTTCACCGCCGTCGGAGTATTCGGCGTGGCCACCATCGCCTTCGGCCTCTCGACCTCGTTCTGGTTTTCCCTGGCGGTGCTGGTGGTGCTGGGGGCGGCGGACATGATCAGCATGGTGATCCGCGCCTCCTTCGTGCAACTGGAGACACCGGACGAAATGCGCGGTCGGGTCAGTGCGGTGAATGGCCTGTTCATCGGCGCGTCGAACCAGCTGGGGGAATTCGAATCCGGCCTCACGGCCCACTGGTTCGGCACTGTGCCGGCAGTGGTGCTGGGCGGGGTCGGCACGCTGGTGGTGACCGGGACCTGGATCAAGCTGTTCCCGACCCTGGCCCAGCGTGACCGGATGATCGAGCGGGTCGAGCCAGCCAAGGCTTGAAGCCGCGCCGGACAGGCGCAGCCGAGACTCAAGCATCAGTGGTTGGGTCGCCCCCCGGCGGCGACTCGCCATTTCGCCGCCTCCAGCAGGTCGCAACCATCCTGGGTCAGTACATAGAGCACGTCGATGATGTGCGGGATGTCCTTCACGTCGCCGTGGCTGAAGTTCAGGCAGCAGAGGGTTTCCAGCAGATTCGCAGCGGTGCGCATGCGTTGTTCGGCGGCTTCGTGCAGTGCCTCAGGGGACGCATTAGCGTTGATAAAGAAGACGCCTGGCCGACTTATGTTGGACTTAAGCGGCACATAGTGGGCAGCAATTTTCGAGGTATTCATCATTAGATCCTTCTTTATGAATGACCGCCCCAATCGTGACCAAACGATGGGTGGCGGACTGTGCACAGGTTGGTCAACCGGGAAGAAGGCACCCGGCACACCCGAAGGTGTCCCGCGCACAGCCCACCATTAAGCGTGCGGACACGAAAAAGTGCCTGCAAACCAGGGTGGCGCGTGCGCCTTCTAATTTCGGGTGACCAAACCCGGCCGCTGAATTGGCAGCGACGGCGCGAACTATAGGGGTGATGGGACGGGCTGTGCAAGGCGCGACCGGTTAGCCTTTGTTACCCGCTCACAAGCCCCGTGACTGACTCCTTGCCGAACCGAGCTGCGACAGAGAAGCGCCCGGTGGTGGGCTCGTAACAGGTTGTTGATCATTCTGTGCAATACAAAACCGCTGCGGTAAGTGTAAGGTAACGCCTTACACTCTTCCCCCATGATCAAGTCCTTTCAGCACAAAGGCCTGCGCGCCTTCTATGAAACCGGATCGACTCGTGGAATACGGGCTGAGCATGCACGACGGCTGGCCCGCCAGCTGTCGTTCATGGATCACGCCAGTGAACCGGCAGACCTCAACCTGCCGGGCTGGCGGCTGCACCCGCTCAGGGGCGACATGCACGGCTATTGGTCCCTGATGGTGTCCGGCAACTGGCGAGTGATCTTTCGTTTCACAGGTTCGGATATCGAGCTGGTGGATTATCTGGACTACCACTGAACAGGAGGCAGGATCATGCCCATCCACAACCCGCCCCACCCCGGTGACACCCTGCGCCTGGATGTCTTGCCCGAACTGGGCATCAGCGTGACGGAACTGGCGCGGCATATCGGCTACGCCCGCCCGCACCTGTCCAAGGTGTTGAATGGCCGTGCACCGATCCGGGCGGAACTGGCGGTCAGGCTGGAACGCGCCGGCATCGGCAAGGCCAAGGCCTGGCTGGCGGTACAGGCCGATTACGACATCTGGCACACCGAGCAGGACCTGCAACCTGTGATCGAGCCCATCGCGGCCCACGTCGACTGATCCTCGATCAGCACATCCACCAGCAGGGTGTCGGCGGTGAGCCTGGCGCCGATCCAGGACTACTTGATGTAGATCTGCGCACTCATGGAATTGCCCGGGGCGTTGATCGAGGTATTGCTGAAGCGGAAGGTGCCTTCCTGCTTGCCGGCCAGGTCGAAGATATACAGATAGCCGGCGGTGATTCCGGAATTGCCGCAAGGCACGTAGCTGGAGCCGTCTTCGCATACCGCGGTGCGGGTGCCGTCGACCTCGAAGCCATCCAGGGTCACATGGGGCTCACGACCGTAGCCGATTTCCAGCACATAGACCTTGATGTCCGGCCCGCTGTGGTCACAGTGAGTCTGCTCGCGGCCATCGGCGACATCCTCCAGCCCGCAGGAAGACGACAGCACCTTGAGGATCTCCACCTGGCTCAAGGGCGGCGCCGAGCGCGCCATGGCCGGAGCCGCCAGCCAGCAGGCCGCGATCCCCAGCAGCGCCAACGCGGTCAATTTCACTCTACTGCCCATAAGTCCCCCTCAAAATCAGGGCGCAGTATGCGCTACTTGCCAGTCGGGCAAAACATCGCCGACGATCGCAGCCATTGGCCCACGCTGCTGGTATGATGCGCGGCTTTTTCCGACCCAGAGCGAATCCGCAGGCACCTTATAAAGTCTGTGCTTTGCTGTTGGAGTCGATACATTCACGGCGCCCGGCGGCGCCACGGGGAGCAGACATGCTGGAAAGGCTGTTTCAACTCAAGGCACACAACACCAACGTGCGCACCGAGATACTTGCGGGCGTGACCACCTTCCTGGCCATGGCCTACATTCTCTTCGTCAACCCGAGCATCCTCGGCGAGACGGGCATGGACAAGGGCGCGGTATTCGTCGCCACCTGCCTGGCGGCAGCCATCGGCTCCACCGTCATGGGCCTGATCGCCAACTACCCGATCGCCCTGGCACCGGGCATGGGCCTGAACGCCTTCTTCACCTACACCGTGGTCCTGCACATGGGCCACACCTGGCAAGTAGCCCTGGGTGCGGTATTCATCTCGGCGGTGCTGTTCTTCCTGCTGTCGATCTTCCGCATCCGCGAATGGATCATCAACAGCATCCCCCTGCCCCTGCGCTCGGCGATTGCCGCCGGTATCGGCCTGTTCCTGGCGCTGATCGCCCTGCATAACGCCCAGATCGTGGTGGGCAACGAGTCGACCCTGGTCGGCCTGGGCGACCTGAGCAAGCCGGCCCCTATCCTCGCGGCCCTGGGTTTTGCCCTGATCGTCGCCCTGGAAGCCCTGAAAGTGCGTGGCGCGGTGCTGATCGGCATCCTCGCGGTGACCGTCGTGTCCATTCTCATGGGTGTCACCCCGTTCGGCGGCGTGACCTCGATGCCTCCGTCCCTGGCCCCGACCTTCCTGCAGCTGGACATCAAGGGCGCCCTGGATATCGGCCTGGTCAGCGTGATCTTCGCCTTCCTGTTCGTCGACCTGTTCGACAACTCCGGCACCCTGATCGGCGTGGCCAAGCGTGCCGGGCTGATGGGCAAGGACGGCCACATGCCGAAAATGGGCCGGGCCCTGATCGCCGACAGCACCGCGGCCATGGCCGGTTCCCTGCTGGGCACCTCGACCACCACCAGCTACATCGAATCCGCAGCGGGCGTGAGCGCTGGCGGCCGCACCGGCCTGACCGCCATCGTGGTGGCGATCATGTTCCTGCTGGCGCTGTTCTTCTCGCCACTGGCAGCCAGCGTTCCGGCCTTCGCCACCGCACCGGCGCTGCTGTTCGTTGCCGTGCTGATGACCTCCGGGCTGGCGGAAATCGACTGGGAAGACATCACCGTCGCCGCCCCCGTGGTGGTCACCGCCCTGGCCATGCCATTCACCTATTCCATCGCCAACGGCATCGCCTTCGGCTTCATTGCCTGGACCGTGATCAAGCTGCTGTCGGGTCGTGCCCGTGAGCTGAACGCGCCCCTGGTGATCCTGTCGATCCTGTTCGTGATCAAGCTGGGCTACCCCGCATGACTTTTGACGCCGCAAGCTACACCACCCAGTTGCAGGAAAAGGTCACGCGCCTGCGTGACCTGCTGGCGCCCTTCGATGCGCCCGAGCCCCAGGTCTTCGACTCGCCGTTGCAACACTTTCGCCTGCGCGCCGAGTTCCGCCTGTGGCGCGAGGCCGGTGAACGCCACTACGCGATGTTTTCCCAGGACGACAAGCGCACGCCGATCCTCATCGAACAGTTCCCCATCGCCAGCCAGCGCATCAACCAGTTGATGCCCCAGCTCAAGGCCGCCTGGCAAGCCAGTGCGCCGCTGAGCCACAAGTTGTTCCAGGTGGAGTTCCTCACCACCCTGGCCGGCGACGCGATGATTACCCTGTGTTACCACCGCCCCCTGGACGAGCACTGGCACAAGGCTGCGAGCCAGCTGGCTGCCGCCCTCAAGGTCAGCGTGATCGGCCGTTCCAAGGGCAAGCGCGAAGTCATCGGCCAGGACTACGTAGTGGAAAAACTCGAGGTGGGCGGGCGTACCTTCAGCTATCGCCAGCCCGAAGGTGCCTTCACCCAGCCCAACGGCACGGTGAACCAGAAGATGCTCAACTGGGCTTATGAAGCCCTGGGCGAACGCCAGGACGACCTACTGGAGCTGTACTGCGGCAACGGCAACTTCACCCTGCCCCTGGCCACCCGGGTGCGCAAGGTACTGGCCACCGAGATCAGCAAGACCTCGGTGAATGCCGCCTTGAGCAACCTCAGCGAAAACGCTGTGGATAACGTCACCCTGGTGCGCTTGTCGGCCGAGGAACTGACCGAAGCCCTGAACGAAGTTCGGCCGTTCCGCCGCCTGCAAGGTGTCGACCTGAAGAGCTACGAGTTCGGCAGCGTGTTCGTCGACCCGCCGCGGGCCGGCATGGACCCGGACACCTGCGAACTGACCCGGCGCTTCGACAACATCCTGTACATCTCCTGCAACCCCGAGACCCTGGCGGCCAACATCGCCCAGTTGCATGACACTCACCGCATCACCCGCTGTGCGCTGTTCGACCAGTTCCCCTGGACCCATCACATGGAGTCCGGGGTCCTGCTGACTCGACGCTGATCCTTGCGCGCTTGCGCCAACGGCCGTCCTCGTGACGGCCGTTTTCATTCTGTAAGCGGCCGTCATTGAAAGCCCTGCGGGCCTGGTCGCAGCCTCGCAGGCTCGACAGCGGCTACGGGGTCAGCCCAGGGGGTGGAAATAACCGGCCAGTTGCGCAAGGTCCTGCTCGTTCAGCAGGCCGGCGTAGTACTTGAGCTGGACACGTGCCAGCAGGTAGGCGTGCCGGGCATCCGCCAGGTCGCGGCGAGCGCTGAACAGTTGCTGCTCGGCATCCAGCACATCGAGGTTGACCCGTTCGCCGCCCTGCACGCTTTTCTGGGTCGCGGCCACCAGGGCCTGGGCCGAGTCGACCGCCATTTCATAGGCCCTGACCCTGGCTGCGGCACTGGTGTTGAGATTGAACTGCTTGCGCAGCTCGTTGAGCGTGGTGGCGGTCTGCGCATCCAGCTCGTACTGCGCCTGGGACAGCTGGCTCGCCGCCTGGCGGGTCGAGGCCGACACCGAACCCCCGGCGAACAGCGGCAGGCTGACCTGCACGCCGATGGTGTTGGTGTCGTACTTCTGGTTGTAGGAGCTTTCCGAGTCGGAGCTCGTCTGGCGGCTGCTGGCGTAGAGACTGACCTTGGGCAGATGCCCCGCTCGCTTGCGCTCTACCTCGTATTCGGCCGCTCGCAGAGCCTGCTGCTGGGACGCCAGCAGCGGGTTGTTGGCCATGGCCAGGTCTCGCCAGGTATCGAACCGATTGGGCTGCAACGGCTGGATCTCGAACTGCCGAGTCAGCGGGTCCAGCTCATCGATCTGTACCGGTTCGCCGACGATGGCTTGCAACTCGCGCAGGGCAGCGTCCTGCTGGTCCCGGGCCTCGATTTCCTCCGCCAGGGCCAGGCTCAGCCGGGCCTGGGTCTCCAGCACATCGGTACGGGTGGCTTCGCCGCCCTTGAGCAGCCGTTGGTTGAGTTGCAGCCGCTCGGCATAGGTCCGCCTCTGGGCCAGGCTCAGCTCGATACGCTCCTGGGCCAGCAAGGCCTGGCTGTAGGCCCCCAGCAGGCGCACCGCCAGTTCCTGGCTCTTGCTGCGAAAACGCTCGTCGGCAAACAGCGCCTGGGCCGCTCCCTGACGAAAGCGCGCATAGGCTTCGTAGTCCAGCAGAGGTTGTTGCAGGGTCAGGGTCGAGGCATAGCTGCGGTAGTCGCGATCCGTGGTGACGTCGCCACGCAGGGTTTCCTGGGTCACCTGCGAGCGGTTACGCGAATTGTTGTAGTTCCAGGACAGGTTCGGCAGCAGTCCGGCACGGCCAATGGCCCGGTTCTCCTCCCCGGCATCACGCTCCTTGATCGCCGCCTGGAAGGTCGGATCGTTGCGCAGGGCCAGGTCATAGGCATCCAGCAAACCCAGCGCGTGGGCGCCGGGAGCGAGCAGCAGGCACGACAGGAACAGGTATCGCCAGGTCCGGATCATTCTTCCACCAACGCCATGTGGGTCCGGTCCAGCAGAGGCTTGAACAGGTAGTTGAGCATCGAGCGTTCACCGGTGCGGACAAAGGCCTCCACCGGCATGCCCGGACGGATCTGCAGCCCTTGCAACTGCTGCATGCCCTGGGGACTGACCGCTGCGCGCAAGGTGTAGTAGGGCTCGTCGGTACGCTCGTCGACCTGGCGATCGGCGGACACCAGGGTCACTTCTCCCGCCACCCTGGGCGTGGTGCTCTGATTGAAGGCCGGGAACATCAGTTCCACCGCCAGGCCCGGGTGAACCTTGTCGATCAGTTGCACCGGTACTCGCGCCTCCATCAGCAACGGCTCGCCCTGGGGCACGATGTCCATCAATGGCTGGCCGGGCTTGATCACCCCGCCCTCGGTGTAGACCTCAAGGCCCACCACCACTCCGGCGGCCGGTGCTCGGACCTGGCTGTTGGCCAATTCGAATTCAGCGGACGCCAGTCGATTGCGCAGATCCTCGGTGCGGATGCGGGTGTCGGCCAACTGGCTGCGCAGGTCTTTCTGGAAGTCCTCGGCCGACTGGCGGATGCGCAGGCGCAACTCGAGGATCTGTCGCTGCAACTGGCCGATACGACCGAAATCCTCGGCGATCGAACCCTCGACCTGGGCATACAGGCGTTCGCTGTCCAGCAGGCGATTGCGTGGGATATAGCCATCCCGGGCCAGCTCCCGCAGCCCCTGCAACTGCTCGTCCAAGGCCTTGCGCTGCTGCAGCTTGCTGGCCTGGGAATCCCGGGTTCCGCGCAATTGCGCCTCGGAGCCGGCGATGGTTTCGCCAATCCCTTGCTGTTCCATGCTCAAGGCCTGGCGCCGGCTGCTGAACAGCTGGCGTTGCAAGGCCAGGCTGGCAGCGACCTCCGGCTCGTGCACCAGGGCCTGGAGCTGCGGGTCGAAGACAATGTCGCTGGCGCCATCGCGCTCGGCATTCAGCCGCGCCTCGCTGGCCAGGGAACCCAGGTACTGGCTGCGCAGGGATTGCATCTGGGTGCGCAACGGCGTCTCGTTGAGGCGCAGCAGCACCTGCCCGGCGCTGACCTGCTGGCCCTCCTTGACCTCGATCCGCTCGATGATCCCGCCGCTCGGGTGCTGCACCGTCTTGCGATGCCCCGAGACCATGACCTTGCCCGATACCGCCACGCCCTTGTCCAGCGGGGCCAGGGCAGCCCAGCCGAGAAAACCGACGAACCCGGCCAGCACCAGCAACCAGCCGAGCCGCGAATAGCGCCGGTCGTCCAGGACCAGCACGTTACTGGTGGCGGCCCCCTCGGCGGCGCCTGTGGATAAAGATGCCTTCATGCTTTTTTCCCTTCCCCGCCGGCCACGCCCAGGCGGTAATTCATGTTCAGGCTGGCCACCGGATTGTTCGTCGGCACCGGCGAAGGCGGCGCGGCCTTGGCCTTGGCACTGGCCTCCAGCACCCGCGCCGTGGGCCCGAAGGCTTGCAACTGGCCTTCACGCAGGATCATCAACTGGTCGGTGAGGCTCAGCACGTTGGGTTTATGGGTGATCAGCACCAGGGTGCGCCGACGTTGCTTGAGCTGGGTAATGGCTTGCAGCAGCGCCTGCTCGCCAGCTTCATCGAGGTTGGAGTTGGGCTCGTCGAGCACGATCAGCGCCGGCAGGCCATAAAGGGCACGGGCCAGGCCGATGCGCTGGCGCTGGCCACCCGAAAGGCCGGCGCCGCCCTCCCCCAGCCGGGTGTCATAACCCTGGGGCAGTTGCAGGATCAGCTCATGCACCCCGGCCATTTGCGCCGCCTGCAACACCTGCTCCGCATCCAGCGTGCCGAAACGCCCGATGTTCTCGGCAATGCTGCCGGCAAACAGCTGGATGTCCTGGGGCAGGTAGCCGATATGCGGCCCCAGTTGTTGCCTGTCCCACTGCACCAGGTCGGCCCCGTCGAGGCGCACCTTGCCGGCCAGTGGTGTCCAGGCCCCGACCAGCAGCCGGGCCAGGGTCGACTTGCCGCACCCCGAAGGCCCGATCACTCCCAGGACCTGGCCGGCCTCCAGAGTGAAGCCAAGGTTGCTCAGCGCCGGACGACGACTTCCCGGGGCGCAGGCGGTCAGTTGCTCGACACTCAACTTGCCCACCGGCGTCGGCAGGCTCATGCGCACCGGGCGTGGCGGGTTGGCCTGCAGCAGTTCCGATAACCGCTCGTAGGCCAGGCGCGCGGAGCTCCACTGCTTCCACACGGCAATCAGTTGGTCGATGGGGCTGAGCACCCGGCCCATCAGGATCGAACCGGCGATCATCATTCCCGGGGTTATCTGCCCCTGCACCGCCAGCCACGCCCCGAGGCCCAGCACCAGGGATTGCAGGGCCATGCGCACGCCCTTGGACCAGGCGCTGATGGTGGCGGTCTTCTCGCTGGCCAGGTTCTGCTGAGCCAGGAAACCCTGGTGGCCGACGAACCAGCGCGCACGCAAGGCGCCGAGCATGCCCATGGCCTCGATCGCATCGGCGTTGCGCAGGTTGGCCGTGGCCTGCTGGCTGGTGATGATGGACAGCTGGCTGGCCTGGGCCAGTGGGGCCTGGCAGATATGCTGGTTGATCCAGGCCAGCACCACCAGCAGCACCGCCCCGCCCAGGGCCAGCAACCCGAGCCAGGGATGGAACAGGAAGATCACCAGCAGGTACACCGGGAACCACGGCGCATCGAAGAAGGCGAACAAGGCATTGCCGGTGGCGAACTGGCGCAGTGCCGTCAGGTCGCTCAGCGCCTGCCCGGCAGCCTGGGGACTGCCCTTGAGCTGGGCTTCGAAAGCGGCGTCGTACACCCGCTGGTTCAGGCGCATGTCCATCTGCGTGCCGAGGCGGATCACCACCTGGCTGCGCACCCACTCCAGCCCCCCCATCAGGCCGAACAGGCCAAGAATCATCAGGGTCAGCATCAACAGGGTCATCTGGTTGCCCGAGGCCAGCACCCGATCGTAGACCTGCAGCATGTACAGCGCCGGGGCCAGCATCAGCAGGTTGATCACCGCCGAGAACAGGCCGATGTTGAAGAAGCCGCTCTTGTAGGCCGCCAGGGCCGACAGCGTCTCGGAAGCGGCAAGTGAATTCGGCCTGCTCATCCAGATGTCCTGTGGAAATTAACGGATAGGTGGCCCTCCCTCCCGACCGGGTGGAGCGGCAAGAGGCACGCCCGGTACATTGACAGGCACCGCGGCGCTCCCCAGAATTTGCCACCGCCGCCGCCCTGGCCTTCGAAAACTCGGGCGACGGAGGTGAGTCAAGCCAGCGAATGGAGGAGCGATCCTGCATTCGCTTTTTTTTGCCTCAGGCCTGCACTCAGGCGGCCAGCGCCCAGTCCTGGGCCACGTCCTGGACACCCACCAGACCCACATCGGCAGCCGCCGCAGGTGCTGGGTTGACGTGAGCGACACCGGCAGCGGCCAGGTCGTCGAAAGTCGAGTTCACCGACAGGCTCGGGTCGATCGCCTTGAGCAGTGCGTCGATTTCGCCGGCCAGCGCCGAGCTGTCGCCGCTCATCAGGCCATAGACCACCTTGTGCACTTCGCCCGCACGACCTTCGTCCTTCAGGCTGTTCAGGCCCAGGTTGGTGAAGCTGACTTCCTGGGTGACCAGGTTGTAGTTGCTGCCCGAACCACCGCTGAGGGTGTCACCCAGGGAGACGGTGTCCAGCGAGCCCCACAGGGTGTGGCTCGGGTTGCTGAACAGGGTGTAGTGCAGGTTGCCATCGGCGACGAAGGCCGCATCGCTGGCGGTGCTCTTGATGGCGTACTGGGTGCCGTCGAACGGGCCCGGGTTGAAACCACCGGTGTTGGTGCCATCGACCACCTGGCCCGGGCGATGGTTGACGTCGCCGAAGTAGGCCGACCAGTCAGTCAGGTATTGCGCAACAGTGTTACCGCCATAGGTAGCGCTGTAAGAGATCGAAATGCTCATGCAAAACTCCAATACATAGGTGGGTCATGTCCGCAGCAGGCCAGTGCCTGCTGCGGTTTTGCCCGTCACTGGGCAAAAACGGTCAGAACTGATATTCCACGGTGCCCTGCACCGTCCGGCCACGGCCGAGGGTGAAGGCCAGCACATCCCCGAGGGGCACCAGGTAGGCGCGGTCGGTGACGTTCTCCATGGCCAGGCGCAGGGTCAGCTCATCGGTGGCGCGGTAGCTGCCATACAGGTCGTAGACGGTGTAGGGCTTCCAGTCGGCCGGGTAGACGCCCGTCTGGCCCACGGTGCCGGAGGCCGAGCCGGCGATCGAATAACCGGCGCTGTAGCGAGCCCGGGCGCCGATATCCAGCTTGCGTTCGAAAAAGCGCGCGCCCACGGTCAGGGTTCCGCGATCCATGGGCATTTGCTCGGCCGAGCCGAGGATCGCGGCCTTGCATTGACTGGCGTTGTTGGCGGCGTCATCGGGGCGCATGCCGGTGACGATCGCGCCGCGCCCGGTACCATTCTTCACCGGCTGGGTCACGCCGCCGAGCCACGCCGTCTTCATGCAGAATTCGTTGTCGCCGATCATGTGCGTGTAGTTGAGCTGGCCGTAGGCGTGGCCATTGTCATAGTCCAGTTGGTACTCGACGCCCTTGAAGCGAGTGCCGCCGAGGTTGTTGACATAGGCACTGTTGCCGATGCCTGCCATACCGTAGCCAGGGGGCTGCACGCCCATGGCCATGTAGATGAAATCATCGACCTGGGTATCGAAGTAGGCGACCTTGACCCCGAGACGGTCGTCATCGAACCAGAGGTTCTCCTTGAAGATGTTGAATCCTGCTTCCCAGGTGGTGGAACGCTCCGGCTTGAGGAACGGGTTGGGGTACATGCTCTCCGAGCCACCACCGTGGGGACGGCCGGTGATCATGGTTTCGGTCACCGCTGGCGGACGCCAGCCCTTGCCGTAGCTGGCGAACAGCTGCAGCCACTCCACTCCCGGCTTGACCGACAGGCCGAAGGTCGGCGAGAAGCGCCCTTGCTGGTCGTCGATGTCATAGGCCACCGGCATCGAGACTTGCTGCGGGGTCTTGCCAACCACGAAGGTGCGGGTGTTGATCCCGGTTTCGCCGCGCAGCCGGTAACGGTCATAGCGCAAGCCGGCATTGAGGTTCAGCCAGCCGTCATAGTCGTAGTCCAGCCGCGTGAACACGCTGCCCAGGGCCCGGTCGCCCTCGGGGGTCATGCTGGCTGCTGGCGATGCGCTGACCGCCGAACCCGCGGGCACCGGCTGGCTGGAGTCGGGCCTGACCTTGTCGTAGAAGAATTCCAGGCCGTAGTTGGCCTTGACCGTGGACAGCTCGCTCAGGGCGAAGGTCGAGGTGTTCTGCGCCTGGGCGCCATAGGTATCGGTCTGGTAGGTAATCGAGTAGCCGGGATTGATACCGCGCTTGAGGGTGCTCTGGTCATTGCGGTTGTCCACGTAATAGAGCTTGGCCTTGAAGTCGATCAGCGGATTGTCCGGGGCGTAGCTGTAGTCGAGGCCGAAGTTCTGCGAACGCACATCGCTGCTGCCGAGCTTTTCCCAGAGCTGGTCCTTCTTCTCGGTGTTCATCATGTTGGCATCGTCGTAGGACACCTGGGTGGTCAGGTAGCTCAGTTGCAGACGCTGATCCTGCGGGAGATTCAGGCCCAGCTTGGCCAGGCGCGAGCGCATCACCGAACCCGAATAGGCGACCTTGGAGTGCTTCACCCGATCGTTGATCGACGGATCCATCCAGGCCCCGGTACGCAGCTCGCCAATCCCGCCCTTGGTCCCGGGGTCGTAGTCGCCCAGGTGCCGTTCACTGGCGGCCAGCAGCATGTCCCAGGCCTGGGTGCCGATGGCGAAGGCCGAGCTGCCGATGAAATGCGTGCCGTTGCGCCGCCCGCCCAGGCCGGTGGTGGCGCGGACCCGCCCACCGATTTCCTGGCCAGGCTTGATCAGGTCGCGGGCATCGAGGGTACGGAAGTTGGCAATGCCACCGATCACCCCGGCACCGCCCATGGTGGAAGTGGCGCCCTTCTCCACCACCACTTCGGACAGCAGCTCCGGATCGACATACAGGGTGCCGTTGCGTTGCTGGTGACCGCTCTGCTGGTAGTTCTGACGCATGCCGTCCACCGACATGTTGACCCGGCCATAGTCCTGGATACCGCGGATATTCACCGAAAGCCCCGGGTCTTGCTGGCTGACCGCCGAGTACACGCCAGAGGTTTCCTCCAGCATCTCGGCTGCGTGTCGAGGCGGGTTGCGATCGAGTTGCTCGCGGCTGACCACGCTCACCGAGCGTGGTGCACTGTAGGTCCAGTCACGCTGGCGGCCTTCGAGGTTGCCGGAAATCGTCGTGGGCGCCAGCGCCAGCGCCCCGCCTTGTTCGGTTTCGACCCGGCTCAGGGTCACCTGCCGTTCGCTGGTGAAGCGGTACGTCACTGGGGCACTGCCCAACAAGCGGGCCAGGCCGTCCTCGGCGCCATAGCGCCCCTTGAGCGACGAACTCTGCAGGCCATGCAGGCGCTGGCTGTCGAACAGCACCTGGACCCCGGCCTGCTCGGCAAAGGCCAGCACGGCACTGCCCAGGGCCTGGGCGGGGATATCGAAATCCAGCCCGTTCTGCCGTTCGGCCTGCCGTTGCATGGCATCCACAGGTTCTGCCGCGTGCAGCAAGCCACTTGCCGTGAACAGCCCTGCTACGCCCAGTTGGATGGCCAGGGCCAAACGACTTGCGACGTGAAATCCAGTGCGACTGCCTAGCCTCATGTTGATCATTCCTGCGCTGGCCATTTCTGTTTATGCGAATGCATCTCAGTTAGCTAGACGTGCCAAGCAGGAAAACTCAGTAAGGTTTTTTCCGATTATTTTTCAGGAGAGTAGGAAAAGGCCTGCAAGCCTCAGTAAATCAGGCTGACGCCAGCCAGGTCGAAACGCCGAAGCTGCAGCTCCTGGGTCAGGCTGGACAGGGCTGCGTCCAGCATATCCAGGTGGAACACTCCGCTGACCTCGCGCTGGGCCAGGGCTTCGTTGGTCAGCACCACGCGTCCGGGGCGGTAGCGATTCAGGCGCTCGATCACCACAGCCAGGGGCTGGCGATCGAATACCAGCACGCCCCTGCGCCAGCTGGTGGCGCGTTGCAGATCGAACCCGTCCAGGGCCACCACTCCCGAGTCCGGGGCATAACGGGCACTCTGTCCTTGCTGCAGCACCCGTTCGCGAGCCCCCTTTACCGCCGGGGCATCCAGGCTTACCGCGACACTGTGCTCCAGCACCCCGACCCAGGCCTGCTGGTCGCCTTCACGGCCGACCACGAAACGCGTCCCCAGGGCCCGGGTCTGGCCACCGGCGCTGTGCACGACAAAAGGCCGCGTTTCCTTGCCGGTCATGGGCGCCACGTCAAATACCGCGGAGCCGGCAAGCAACCGGACCTGCCGTTGGCTACCCGTGAAATCCAGGCCAATGGCACTGGAAGAATCGAGCTCGACCGTGCTCCCATCCGCCAGTTGCACGGTACGCAACTCGCCCTTGCCGGTCAGGTAGTCGGCTTCCAGGTACAGCAGCGCCTGCGGCCCCTGCAACCAACCCAGGGTAAGCGCCAGGACCAGCACCGCAGCACTGGCGGCCCTGGGCAACCAGCGTCGGCGCGGAGACCGTGGGACAGTGATCGTGGTTTGCCGTGAAGCCCGGCGTGGCACGGCCGAACTGGCCAGTTCCGGGTCCAGGCGCAGCTCGCCGAGGGCATCCCAGGTGCGCTGGGCGAATGCCAGGGCCTGGCCGTGGCGCGGATCGGCGGCCAGCCAATGGGATAGCCCGGCCTGCTCGGCAGGGCTCAGAGGCCCCGCCTGCAAACGCACCGCCCAGTCGGCGGCGGCCTCGGTGATGTTCTGTTCTTGCGAACCCTGGCTATTCACGTGTGAATCTCGATTTCTCGTTATGTATAAGCAGTGACGTCTGACCCCGGCTTTTACGGTAATTCACTCGTCCGCCGGCCGACCGTCGGTAGCCTGCAAGCGCTGCATGACGTACGCCAGGGCCTTGGACAGGTGCTTTTGCACCGAGCTGTCGGAGATGTTCAGGCACCGCGCCACCTCGGCGTGGGTCATGCCCTCGATGCGGTTCAGGCGAAAGATCTCCCGGGTCCGCTCAGGCAGCTCGGCCACTGCCTGTTTTAACGCCATGCGCTGTTGCTGAGCCATCGCCTGCGCCTCCAGCCCGGCTCCATCATCCTCGATCTCGGCCAGCACTTCATGGGGCACGGTTTCGGTCTTGCGCCGCGCTTCCTGCCGGACATGATCGATCAGAAGATTGTTCGCCGTGCGATAGAGATAGCCCTTGGAGTTGTCGATGGGTGCGCCACGGGTCTGCTCCGCCAGGCGCAGGAAACTCTCCTGCACCAGGTCAGCAGCCAATTGCGGGTCCCGCACCCGGCGTGCCAGATACCCACGCAAGGCAGCGGCATGCTTGAGAAACAGTCCCTTGAGATCCACGTCCGACAAACCGACTCCCTGGAGCATGTAGGAAATTGCCGGGCATCTTACGATCAGTCGAGAATGATTTTCAATTGCCATAATCCGTTGCCGTGGTCTGCAGCAGCGGCAACGAGTTCATTCGGGCTTGAGCTGCACGCGCGATAGCAGAGCAATGAGCAGGACATTGAAGAGGATCATCAGCAAGCTGCCGAACATGCCTACCAGGTTGATCACCGAGCTCGGCAACCAATTGAACAGGTTGAGGCCAGTCATGGACAGCAAGCGCTCGCCGAACCAGAAGGTGTCGACGACGATCATCAGGATCAGGATGATTTTCAGGGTGGGGATGGGGTTGCCCATGGTGCCTTCCTTGTCGAGGGAAATATCGTGGAGCCGGCCGGCTCGCGAAGCGATCTTAAGGGGCCTGTCATCGCCCACACCAGTGCCGGCAACGACTCAGGCCTGCAGGTAGCGCAGCACCGACTCGCAGATCATCTCGCGATGCCGCTGCTTGACCCCTGCGTCCGGCAGATCGAGCTGGAAGATCTCACCGAAGGTGTGGCGGTTGGAGACCCGGAAGAAGCAGAACGAACTGATCAGCAGATGCACATCCAGGGCATGCAGGCCACTGCGGAACAGGCCTTCTTTCACCCCACGCTCGAGGATTTCGTCCAGGGCATTCAGGATGCTGTTGTTCATGGCCTTGATCACGTGGGACTGCTTCACGTATTCGGCGTTATGGATGTTCTCGATGCTGACGATGCGCACGAAATCGGCGCTGTGATCATGGTGGTCGAAGGTGAACTCCACCAGCCGGCGAATCGCCTCGCGCGGGCGCAGTTCTGCCAGGTTCAGGCGGCTCTCGGTGCTGCGGATGTCACCGTAGAGCTTCTCCAGCACTTCGACGTACAGCTGCTCCTTGCTGCCGAAGTAGTAATAGATCATGCGCTTGGAGGTATGGATGCGCTCGGCGATGGCATCCACCCGGGCTCCGTGCAGACCCTGCTGCACGAATTCGACAATGGCTTCCTGGAGGATATTCTCGCGGGTCTTTTCCGGATTGTTCTTGCGACTCTTGCGCGGCTCGAGAACAGGTTCGCCGGGCACTACGGAGCGTTCACTGGTCATTGTCATTATGGGCTCACGGCCATCACTCACAAGCGGGCGATTATGGGCCGCGTCGTACCGCGAAAGAAAGCGCCGAGAAGGTGCCGAACTCCTCCCGGTTACAGATCTTCTACAACTTGCCTTCTTCCCCGGGCGCCCCAGTGCAATCGGCCCGCAGAAGTTGACTTAGAAGTCGAAGAACACCGTCTCGCCGTCGCCCTGAATCCGGATATCGAAACGGTAGGCACGCAGGCCATCCACCTCGCAGGGCCGGGCCAGCAAGGTTTCCCGGCGCTGCGGCTGCTCGATCAGGTTCAGCACCGGGCACTGGTCATTGGCTTGCGGCTCATCGGCGAAGTACAGGCGGGTGTGCAGATGGATGTTGATTCCTCGGGCAAACAGCATCACGTTGATGTGCGGCGCCATGGGCAGACCTGCAACGTTGTTTACAATTCCAGGCTTGACTGTATGCACAATCCACTCTCCAGCATCGAAAGTGGTGGCGGCCCGACCGAAGCAGTTGAAGGGCTTTTGCGTATCGAAAATCGGGTCGTAGATCCCTTCATGGTTGGCCTGCCAAAACTCCAGGAACGAGTCGCGTACCAGGTGGCCGTTGCCGTCGTAGACATGGCCCAGCAACAGGATCGGTTGCCCCGGTGCATCGTTGCTGGCCATGCGGTTGGAGACTTCTTCGGGCCGGGAAGGATTTCCCGCAGCCGCCAGGGCCAGGCCGATGTGCACATAGGGGCCGGCCGTTTGCGAAGGGGTTTCAGGCAGTAGTTGAACAGGCATGGCAGGTTCCTCAGGCGTTCTCGAAGTGGGTCTTGCGCTGGCCGCGCAGCACGATGTCGAAGCGATAGGCCAGGCAATCCATGGGATTGGCATGGCTCATGTCCAGGCGGGCGATCAGGCTCTGCACCGCCTCCGGACTGGCGATCGACTTGACGATCGGACACTGAGGAATCAGCGGATCGCCTTCGAAATACAACTGGGTCACCAGTCGCGTGGCGATCGACGGGCCGCTGATCGAGAAATGAATGTGCGCCGGGCGCCAGTCGTTGGGGCCATTGCGCCACGGATAGGGTCCGGGCTTGATGGTGCGGAAGCTGTAGTAGCCATCACGGTCGGTCAGGGTCCGGCCGACTCCGCCGAAGTTCGGGTCCAGGGGCGCCAGGTAACGGTCGTTCCTGTGTCGGTAGCGGCCGCCGGCATTGGCCTGCCACATCTCCACCAGGGTATGGGCGATCGGCTGGCCATACTGGTCGCAGACCCGCCCGGTAATGATGATCCGCTCGCCGATCGGCAAGCCGCCGTGGTCGAAGTTGCGCAGCAGGTCGTTATCCAGGCGGTCAATACGCAGGTGGGAAAAGTCCGGGCCACCGGTTTCACTCGATGACTGGGGAATGCTCACCAGCGCCTGGCGCGGGGAACGGGTGACGGAAGTCTTGTAGTCGGGTGTCAGGGCCTTGGGGTGCCAGTTACGGTCGCGAATCACGAAGCGACTGCCGTCTGCATTGGGCATGTCGATCTCCTGTTGTTTGAATTGATGGAGCGCAGCTCGCAGAGTTTCAAACAAACCAGGAGGGCCGAACATTGAAAAGCCGCCCCTCACCCATAACCGAAAGGTTAAGGATAGGCCCCCTCGCGGTAAGCCGATCCGACCTCCCGCAGCACCTGCACCGCCCATTGCGCCGCCAGGGGCAACGGCAGGCTGGCATTGCTGGAAATACCCACCGAGCCACCGGGCTCGCGCAGCCCCAGCTCCAGCTCCCGCAACTCGCCACTGGCCAGGTCCAGGCGCACCGCATCCAGCGGTGCGATCCACAGGGCATCGCTGGACAAGGTATAGCGCCGGCCGAGGGTCAGCGACAGGGTTTCCAGGCGCTGTGGCGATTGAGCGATGCCGCATTGCACGAACAGGCTGTCGGCATGCTTGCGGATGCTGGTGCCGGCCAGCGGCAGCACCAGGGGATAACGGCTGAACGCATCGCGGTCCAGCGCACCGACCGCCAGCGGATGCCCGGGACGGACAACCAGGGTCATGGACTCGCTGTACAGATGCTCGAAACTCAAGCCCTGGATCTCCGGACTCTCGGTCATGCGCCCCACCACCAGGTCCAGGTCGCCGACCCGCAACTGCGAGAGCAGATAGGCACTGGGGCCGGTCACCACGCTGACCGTCAATGCCCGGTGCCGCTCATGCAGGCGTCGCATCACCTCGGGCAGCAGCAGGCTCTCCACCGTGGACAGCACACCGATGCGCACCGCCTGCACGGCGTGTTCGCCACCGCGCAGGCTGCTGACGCCATCGCGCAGGGCCTGCACCGAAGGACCGGCGTAACCCAGGAACGCCCGCCCGGCCTCGGTCAGGCTGAGCCCGGCCTTGCTGCGCACGAACAACCGGGTGTCCAGCAGCGTCTCCAGTTCCTTGAGGGTCTTGGACATCGCTGGCTGGCTCACCGCCAGTACCTCGGCAGCCCGAGCCAGGCTGCCCTGGCGGGCCATTTCAAGAAAACCCACCAGGTGACGGAATTTGATACGGGTATCGATGTTCAATAGGGGGCCCCAAAATGCGTGCGGAACCGGCCGACCCGGTACCGGGCCATGGTAGCGTGGGCAAAAATCCCTGACGACCGGACTGGCGCCGGTTCGAGCCACCAGCAACACTGACCTGCAGAAAAAACGAGGATTCCCCCATGCTTTGGAAAAAAGGCCGGCGCAGCGACAACGTCGTGGATGTGCGAGATGACAGCGGTGGCGGTGGCGGCGGCATGCGGTTCGGCGGTGGCAAGGGATTGAGCCTGACGGCCATCGTGCTGATCGTCGGCATCGGCTGGGCCACCGGCCAGGACCCGTTGCAGATCCTCGGGCAACTGCTCGGCCAGGGTGGCGGCCAGGTCTCGGCCCCGGCCACCACCCAGGAACGCAAGGCGCCACCGGCCAACGACGAACAGGCTGAGTTCGTCCGCGCGATCCTCGGCGACACCGAAGACACCTGGGGCCAGGTCTTCCAGCAAGCCGGTCGCCAGTACCAGGCGCCCAAGCTGATCCTGTTCCGTGGCCGGGTCAATTCCGCCTGCGGTTCGGCAACCTCGGCCAGTGGTCCCTTCTACTGCCCCGCCGACCGCCAGGTGTACCTGGACATGGACTTCTTCCGGGAAATGGCCCAGCGCTTTTCCGCCGCCGGCGACTTCGCCCAGGCCTACGTGATCGCCCATGAGGTCGGCCACCACGTGCAGACCCTCCTCGGGGTCTCGGCCAAGATGCAGGCCGCGCGCCAGCAGGGCCGGCAGATGGAAGGCGACGGCGGCCTGCTGGTGCGCCAGGAACTGCAAGCCGACTGCCTGGCCGGGGTCTGGGCCTACCATGCGCAAAAACGCCTGAACTGGCTGGAGCCCGGTGACGTGGAAGAAGCGCTGAATGCCGCCAACGCCATTGGCGACGACCGCCTGCAACAGCAAGGCCAGGGCCGCGTGGTGCCGGATTCCTTCACCCATGGCACCTCGGCCCAGCGGGTGCGCTGGTTCAAGACCGGCTTCAGCCAGGGCCAGGTCGGCCAGTGCGACACCTTCGCCGCCAAGAGCCTGTAGATGCGTCGCCTGCTCGCGGCGCTGCTGTGCCTGGGCAGCCTCGGCGCCCAGGCCGCTGGGCACGGGGTCAAGGTCATCAGCCCCGGGCGCCTGGAGCTGCCGGCCGGTGAACTGGCCCTGGGCCTGAGCCAGGACTGGCGCCAACCACTACCCGGCGTGCAGCGGGTGCTGGTGATCGTCCATGGCCGGCTGCGCAATGCCCAGACCTACCTGCACAGCGGCGAGACCGTCGCCAGGCAGGCCGGACAAGACGCCACGACCCTGGTGATCGCTCCGCAGTTTCTCAACCAGGACGACATCGCCCGCCATCACCTGCCCGCCAGCCTCCTGCGCTGGCGGGGCAACGCCTGGATGGCTGGCGAGCCTGCCACCGCGCCCCAGGCCCTGAGTTCCTACGCGGCGCTGGACGCCATCCTCCTGCGCTTGAGCGATCGCCAGGGCTTTCCCGACCTGCGGGAAGTGGTGATCGCCGGTCACTCGGGCGGCGCCCAGGTGGTGCAGCGCTACGCCCTGGCCAGTGGCGACCATGCCGAGCTGCAACGGGCCGGTATCGGCCTGCGCTTCGTGGTCGCCAATCCTTCGTCCTACGCCTACTTCGACGCCTGGCGCCCGGTGACTGTCGAGCCCGGCGCCTGCCCCGGCTTCAACCAGTGGAAGTACGGCCTGGAGGGGCGCCCGGCCTATATCGCCGGGCTGTCGCCGGAACAACTGGAACGCCGTTACGCGGGACGGGATATCACCTACCTGTTGGGACAACAGGACGTCGACCCCGAGCACCCGGCCCTGGACAAGGGCTGCGCTGCAGAAGCCCAGGGCGCCTATCGCCTGGTGCGCGGGCACAACTATTTCGCCTACCTGCTCAAGCGCCACCCCCAGGGCTTGCGCCAGCGCCTGGTGGAAGTGCCCGGGGTCGGGCATGACGGGGACGGGATGTTCACCTCGGCCCAGGGTCAGGCGGCGCTGTTCAGGTAGAACGGCGCCCAGGCTCAGGCGCGAAGCAGGTGGTGCAGTTGCGCACAATCACGGGCGTGCCAGTCGGTCAGTTCCGGCCAGGGATTGTCCGGCAGGTTGACCAGCACCGTGCGAGTGCCCGCCGCGCGACCGCAGTCCAGGTCGAAACGATAGTCACCGACCATGACCATGCGCCCTGGCGCCACATCCCAGGCCTGGGCCAGCTTCAGCAGGCCTCCGGGATGGGGCTTGGGCGGGGCCTCGTCGCGGCCCAGCACGTCGGCTTCGGCAAAGCAGTCGGCCAGGCCGATGGCCTGCAGGGTCACGTGGGCCAGTTCCCGGGCATTGCGGGTCAGGATGCCCAGGCGATAACCGCGCCCGGCCAGGTCCCGCACCAGCTCCACCGCCCCCGGCGCCGGGCGTGAGCCCAGGGCCAGGTCGCGCTCGTGCTCCAGCAGCCAGGCATGCTTGGCTGCGGACTCATCCGCGGGCAGGGCCGCCAGATGAGTGAGGATGTCCTCGTCCGCCGGGATCGACAACGCCTGGCGGATCGCCTCGAAATCATGCACGGCAACGGTCAGGGTGCCGTCCATGTCGAAGACCCAATGCTCGATATCCGAAAGACTCATGCCCAATCCTTGCGATGACGAATCAACCCTTCCTGGGTCACCGAGGCGACCAGTTGGCCGGCACGGTTGAACACGCTGCCCCGGGAGAAGCCCCGGGAGTTGCCGGCCCAGGGGCTGTCCATGGCGTACAGCAGCCAGTCGTCGGCACGCAGGTCGGCATGGAACCACAAGGCGTGGTCGAGGCTGGCCACTTGCATATCCTTCTGCCACACCGACTTGCCATGGGGCAGCAACGAGGTGACCAGCAGGCCGAAGTCGGACGCGTAGGCCAACAGGTACTTGTGCAGCGCCGGGTTGTCGGCCAGGGTGCCGTCGGCGCGGAACCAGACGTACTTCACCGGGTCCATCGGCTGCGGGTTGTACGGGTCCCTCTCGGTCACCGGGCGCACTTCGATGGGCTTGGGGCACAGCAGTTTTTCACGCATGTGCTCGGGAATCAGGTGCGCCCGCTGTGTGGCGATCTCCAGCTCCGAGGGCAGGTTTTCCGGGCCGACGACCTGGGGCATGCTGCTCTGGTGCTCGAAGCCCTGCTCGTCGTACTGGAACGAAGCGCTGCAGGTGAAGATCGGGTTGCCCTTCTGGATCGCCGTCACGCGCCGGGTGCTGAAGCTGCCGCCATCGCGAACCCGGTCCACTTGGTAGACCACCGGCAGCGCGGCATCCCCGGGGCGCAGGAAGTAGCCGTGCATGGAATGCACATGACGCGCCTCCTCCACCGTCTGGCTGGCTGCGGACAGCGATTGGCCGAGTACCTGGCCCCCGAACAGCTGGCGAAAACCCAGGTCCTGGCTGCGCCCACGAAACAGGTTTTCCTCGATGGGTTCCAAGGTCAACAGATCGACCAGATCATCCAGCACATGACTCATTCAGACTCTCCTCACACAGAGCAAAACCGCGCAATCTCGGCTGCGGCGGTCAAATCGATTCGGGGCAAGCAACCTCATCGGCACATTCTAGACGTGCGCGATTGCTATCCATGCAAGGTTTCCAACCATTGTTCTCGGGTGATGCGATACAGCACATGCTCGCGCAGCGGGTGATCACCCGCGAGTTTCGGATGATCGAAATCTTCCCCGGCGGCGTGCTGCATGCCAATGGCCTGCATCACTTTCTGCGATGGCAGGTTGGTCCGGGTGGTGAAGGCTACCACTTCGTCCAGGGCCAGGCGTTCGAAAGCGCAACGCGAGGCGGTCCAGGCTGCCTCGCTGGCGTAACCCAGGCCCCAATGTTCAGGGGCCAGGCGCCAGCCAATTTCCACCGCCGGGGTGAAAGGCGCCTCGAACCCCACTACGCCCAGGCCGGTAAAACCGATGAAGGCGCCGTTGTCCTTGCGCTCCAGGGCCCAGAGACCAAAACCATGCTCGGCAAAATGCCCGCGTATGCGACCGATCAAGGCGGCGCTTTCCAGGCGACTCAACGGTGCGGGGAAGTAACGCATGACCTGCGGATTGGCACACATCGCCGCGAAAGCCTGCAAGTCATCGTCACGCCATTGGCGCAGCAACAAGCGCGCGCTTTCCAGTTGCAGTATCGGCTCCATCGGTGCCCTCCGTTTTCATGGGTGCAAGTCTACATCGCTGGTAGGATCCTTCACGGGTCCTTCTAAGAAAATGCCATGACATTGCCGCTGATCTATCACGACGACTACAGCCCTGAATTCCCCCCGCAGCACCGCTTCCCCATGGACAAGTTCCGCCTGCTGCGCGACCACCTGGTGGACAGCGGCCTGACCCGGGATGCCGACCTGCTGCGCCCAGAGCTGTGCCCGGCCGAGGTGCTGGCGTTGGCCCACGACCCTGGCTATATCGAACGCTACATGAGCGGCGAGTTGTCCCGGGAAGACCAGCGGCGCCTGGGCCTGCCCTGGAGCGAGGCCCTGGCCCGGCGCACCGTGCGCGCGGTCGGCGGCTCGCTGCTGGCTGCCGAACAGGCGCTGGAGCATGGCCTGGCCTGCCACCTGGCCGGCGGCACCCACCATGCCCACTACGACTACCCGGCCGGGTTCTGCATCTTCAACGACCTGGCGGTGATCAGCCATTACCTGCTGGAAAGTGGCCGTGTGGGCCGCGTGCTGATCTTCGATTGCGACGTGCACCAGGGCGATGGCACCGCTCGAATCCTGCAGCACACCACCGATGCGGTGACTGTCTCGTTGCACTGCGAAAAGAACTTCCCGGTGCGCAAGGCCCAGAGCGACTGGGACATCCCCCTGGCCATGGGCATGGGCGATGCCGAGTACCTTCAAGTGGTGGACGACGCCTTGAACTACCTGCTGCCGCTGTACCAGCCGGACCTGGTGCTATACGACGCCGGGGTCGACGTGCACCAGGACGATGCCCTGGGCTACCTCAAGCTCACCGATGCCGGCGTGGCCGCGCGCGACGAGCGAGTCATGCGCCACTGCCTGGGCCGGGACATCCCGGTGATGGGCGTGATTGGCGGTGGCTACAGCAAGGACCGCCAGGCCCTGGCCCGGCGCCATGGCATCCTGCACCACAGTGCCCAGAGAGTCTGGCAGTCGCTGGGCTGCCGCTGAGGCCCGCTGCCCTTACCCACATCCGCTGTGGAACCGCTTGTGGATAACCTGAGTGAAACCCTGCACAGCCCTTGCCCCACAAGGGCCAGGACCAATCGTCTATTTTTTGATCAGGCACCTCGAAACGTCACATTGACGTGAACCGCTTACCCCCAATCCCTGTGGAACCGCCTGTGGATAAGCTGCTGGAAACCCACTCCAGCCCAGTATTTTCAAGGCTTGCAGCTTGGCGATCATTTTTTGAACAGGCACCAGGCGTTCCCGTCCTGGTCATGCGGCTTACCCCCAATCTCTGTGGAACCACCTGTGGACAACCTGCGGGGAACTCGCACCAGCCCTTGCTGCACATGGCTTGCAGAGCAGTGCCTAGTTTTTGACCAGGGTCATCGAGCGGTCATCCAGATGTGCGTCGCTTACCCCCAATCCCTGTGGAACCGCTTGTGGATAACCTGCGCGAAAGCCGTTGCAGCCCTTGATCCACATGGCCTGCAACGTCGCGCTCATTTTTTGATCAGGCCCGCTAGCACAGCAGTACGGCCCTACCTCGGGTAGAATGCGCGCCTCATTCCATCAGCACCGCTTCCGCCATGACTCGATCCCCTTCCTCCACGCCCCACCACGTTGCCATCATCGGCGGCGGCCCTGCCGGCCTGATGGCCGCCGAGGTCCTGAGCCAGGCGGGAGTCCGGGTCGACCTGTACGACGGCATGCCATCGGTAGGGCGAAAATTCCTCCTGGCGGGTGTGGGCGGCATGAACATCACCCACTCCGAAGCCTACCCGGCGTTCCTTGCGCGTTATGCCGAACGGGCGCCACAGATCGCCCCCCTGCTGCGCGAGTTCGATGCCCAGGCCCTGTGCCAGTGGATTCACAGCTTGGGTATCCAGACCTTTGTCGGCAGCTCCGGACGAGTGTTTCCCACCGACATGAAGGCCGCACCGCTGCTGCGCGCCTGGCTCAAGCGCCTGCGCGAAGCCGGGGTGGTTATCCACACCCGCCATCGCTGGCTCGGCTGGAATGCCGACGCCAGCCTGCGCATCCAGCATCCCGAGGGAGAGCATGCGGTCCAGGTCGATGCGACCCTGCTGGCACTGGGTGGTGGCAGCTGGGCACGCCTGGGGTCCGATGGCGCCTGGCTACCCTTGCTGGAGCAATGCGGGGTCCAGGTAGCGCCGCTGCAGCCGAGCAACTGCGGTTTCGAGGTCAGTGCCTGGAGCGAGCTGCTGCGCAGCAAGTTCGCCGGCGCGCCCTTGAAGAATGTCGCTATCGGCTTGAATGACGACACGCCACGCCTGGGCGAGTGCGTGATCACCGCCCGCGGCATCGAGGGCAGCCTGATCTACGCCCTCTCGGCGCCCATCCGCGAGGCGATCAACCAGCATGGCCAGGGCACCCTGCATATCGACCTGTTGCCGGGCAAGCCCCGGGACAAGGTCCAGGCGGCGCTGGCCAAGCCCCGAGGCTCACGGTCGATGGCCAAGCACTTGCACAGCCAGTTGGGAATCGAAGGGGTGAAGGCCGCCCTGCTGCGGGAACTGACACCGGCCGAGTGCTTCAATGATCCGGCGCGGCTGGCTGCTGCGATCAAGGCGCTGCCACTGACGCTGGTGCAGGCCCGGCCACTGGACGAAGCCATCAGCAGCGCGGGTGGCGTGTGTTTCGAGGCACTGGATGAGCGCTTGATGACCCGGCAGGTACCAGGGCTGTTCTGCGCCGGAGAAATGCTCGACTGGGAGGCCCCCACTGGCGGCTACCTGCTGACCGCCTGCTTCGCCAGCGGGCGCCGCGCCGGGCGCGGCATCCTCGAATGGCTCGAGGAGCGCCACAGGCACTAGGCCGATACCAGCAGCGGCAAGCTCGCTTGAACGTGCCGCTCGCAACCGGTCGCGGCGCTTATGGCTTGCGCTTGCGCGGCCCGGTGTTGAATGCCGGGACCTTGCGCACCGGTTTTACCGCAGGCTCGGCAGCCACTTCCCCGCTGTCGACCCAACGGCCGAGGTTGCGCTTGCCGGCGCCGCCAGCAGCCTTGGGCTTCTTCGGCTTTTTAGGTTTCTTCACCACCTGGCCACTGGCATCGGTCTCGGGCACCCGGTGCTCAGGCTCGAAGTCCGACTCTTCGTGGCGCTTGAGGGTCTGGCGGGTGAGCATCTCGATCGCCGACAACAGGTTGACTTCATCCGCGCAGACCAGGGAAATCGCCTCGCCGGTAGCGCCGGCGCGCCCGGTCCGGCCGATGCGGTGGATATAGTCCTCGGCCACGATCGGCAGGTCGAAGTTGACCACCAGCGGCAAGTCTTCGATGTCCAGGCCACGGGCTGCCACATCGGTGGCTACCAGGATCTGGATCTCGCCGGCCTTGAACCGGTCCAGCGCGCGCTGGCGGGTAGCCTGGGGTTTGTCACCGTGGATGCCGTCGGCATTCACGCCCTGGCCCTGGAGCTTTTCCACCAGGGCGTCCACACCGTTGCGGGTCTTGGCGAACACCAGCACCTGCTTCCAGCGGTTCTTGCGCAGCAGGTGGCTGAACAGCTCGGGCTTGCGCTTCTTGTCCACCGGCACCACCCATTGCTTGACCGTATTGGCGGCGACGTTGCGCGGGCTGACCTCGATGCTCAGCGGATCATCGAGCATCTGCCCGGCCAGCATGCGAATGGGGTCGGAGAAGGTCGCGGAGAACAGCAGGGTCTGGCGCTTCTTCGGCAAGGCGGCATAGATGCTCTTGAGTTCTTCGGAGAACCCCAGGTCAAGCATGCGGTCGGCTTCATCCAGCACCAGGGTCTGCAACTGGCTGAACTTCACCGCGTTCTGCCGGAACAGGTCCAGCAGGCGCCCCGGGGTCGCCACCAGCAGGTCGACGCCCTTGCGCAGCTTCATCATCTGCGGGTTGATGCTGACCCCGCCGTACACCGCGTAGGTACGCAGCGGCAGGTGTTCGGCGTACTGGCGTACGCTCTCGTGCACCTGCTCGGCCAGCTCGCGGGTCGGCACCAGGATCAGCGCCCGTACCGAATTGCTATCGACCTTCGGCCCTTCCAGGGTCAGCCGCTGCAACAGCGGCAGGGCGAAACCTGCGGTCTTGCCGGTGCCGGTCTGGGCTGCTGCCATCAGGTCACGACCGGCCAGCACCGCGGGAACAGCCTGGGCCTGCACCGGGGTCGGGGTCTGGTAGCCGAGGGGTTCGAGGGCGCGCAGCAAGGGTTCGATCAGGCCAAGAGAGGCGAATGTCATGGGGATACCGTAGGAAAAAGTCAGCACAGGGAGGCAATGGGCGGCAGTTTACCCTAATTCACCGATGCACTTGCGGACCATGCCCGCCAGCCCGGGAGCGTGTATGCTCGCCCACCGGTCGGCCCAAAAGAAGGGTTCGACCCTGCCCCGTACCCTGTATTTTCACTGCCTTGCCCCCTCAGGAGCCCCACCCCGCATGGACAACGAAAATCCGTTTCAGGCCCCCGGCGCCGAACTTCGGATCGCCCAGGCCGCCGATCAGAACCTGCGCCTCTACAGCATCGCGGCCATCGGTCTGAGCACCTTCATCGGCACCTCCGTGGCAGGTGCCTATTTCATCAGCAAGAACCTCAAGGCACTGGGCCGCGAGGCCGAGGTGAAAAAAGTCTGGGCCATGGGCATCGGTCTTTTCATCGCCATGAGCCTGGCAGGCTTGCTCCTTCCCGAAAGCGTCCCCGCTGTGGTCTTCATCATCCCGCCGATCTACGGGATGAACGCCTACGCGCGCCAGCTGTTCGGCCCCCAGGTGATAGAGCACAAGGCCTGTAACGGACGCTTCGTCTCGTTATGGCAAGTGGCGGGAATCAGCCTGTTGTTTTCCCTGGCCCTGGCGGCGGTGATCTTCACCGCGGTGCTGCTGGGCGGGTTCGAGTGATCCCTTCAGCCTGAAACCACAACGCCGGGTATTGCCCCAACGCTGTTCAAGCAAGCGAGTGATCCCTGTGGGAGCAGCCGGTCGACGCTCGATTGCTCGCGATGATCGTTAACGGTAGCGCGTGTTGACTGGATAAACGCGGCGCCCTGAAGCCCATCGCGGGCAAGCCTCGCTCCTACCATTTCCTTGACTGATCGGCATTCGGGTATCGCCCGGCATTTTTGTGTCCATGGAGTCGCCGATGAACTACGTTGCCTTGTCCGCACGGATACTCGCGGGCCTTTCACTCTCCCTGTTCCTGCCCCTGTCCTACGCCGCCGAGCTCGTCGGATTTCGTGAAATCACCGTGGCGGATGCAAGCAGCCAGCGCCCCCTGCATGTTGCCCTCTGGTACCCCACTGCAACCGCCAGCCCGCTTCTGGTGTCCGCGGAGAATCCGGTCTTTGAGGGCCTGCCCGCCGTCAAGGATGCCTCGCCTACCCCTGCGGCCCATCCGCTGGTAGTCCTGTCCCACGGCTATCGTGGCAACTGGCGCAACCTCAGCTGGCTGGTCACCTCGCTGGTCGGCCAGGGATATGTGGTCGCCGCCCCTGACCACCCGGGCACCACGACCTTCGACCGACGTCCTGCAGAAGCGGCGAAGCTCTGGGAGCGACCCCGCGATGTGAGTCGAGTGATAGACACACTCAGCGCAGACAAATCCCTGGCGGGCGCGGTCGACCCGCAGCGCATCGCCGTCATCGGCCATTCCCTGGGCGGCTGGACGGCTACCGCGCTGGCCGGCGCCCGCTACAGCCCGCAACGCTTCCTCGAGGAATGCCGGCTGCATCCCAATCCACGCCTGTGTGGGCTGGCTCCGGAGCTGGGCATCGCACCGGCCAACGAAGGCGCCCTGGGCGTCGACCTGCGGGACCTGCGAATCAAGGCAATCGTCGCCCTGGACACGGGACTGGTCCGAGGGTTCACCCCGCAAAGCCTGTCAGCAGTGCAGACACCGACCCTGATCCTGGGCGCCGGGGTGAACATTGCCGGCATGCCGGTGGAGGAGGAATCCGGCTACCTGGGGGCTCACCTGCCGGCGGCCACTTCAAGCCTGCGGGTGATCGCCGATGCCAGCCACTTCAGTTTCATGCAGCTCTGCAAGCCAGGCGCCCCGGCCCTGCTCAGAGAGGATCACCCCGAGGATGAAGTCATCTGCCGGGACGGCGACCAGCGCAGCCGCGAAACGATTCACCAGCAGGTGGCCCAGCTTATCGGCGGTTTTCTCCAGCAGAGCCTGACCAGCCAGCCACCGCGACAGTGATCAGGCCGCTTCGTCCCGCACCACCGCCTTGGGCTTGCGCCATTGCGGCAGGCCGATCAGTACCACGGCGCTGATGATCACCAGCATCGCCAGCGCCTCCTCCAGACCGATGCTCTCGCCGACGAAAACGATCCCCAGCAGTACCGCCACCGCAGGGTTGACATAGGCATAGCTGGTAGCGGCTGCCGGGCGCACGTGCTTGAGCAGGTACATGTAGGCATTGAAGGCGATGATCGAACCGAAACCTGCCAGGTAGGCCAGGGCCAGCCAGCCTTCCATCGGAGGCATGGCCTCCAGGCGTTCACCGCGCAACAGGCTGCCGAGCAACAGCACCACACCGCCGACGAGCATTTCCGCGGCGCTGGCCATGGCCCCCTGGGGCAGCGGCAAGTGCTTGCTCCAGACCGAACCGAAGGCCCAGGCCGCTGCGGCGAACAGCAACAGGGCGGCTCCCAGAGGGCTGGACTGCAGGTTGGAACCCAGGTTGAGCATGCCGATGCCGATCATCCCGAGAAGAATGCCGGCCCACTCCAGGCGGGTATTGCGTGCCCCCCAGAAATAACCGCAGAGCAAGGTGAACAAGGGCACCGTGGCTACCGCCAGGGCCGCCACCCCGGAGGCCACGCCCAGGTGCTCGGCGACCGTCACCGCGCCGTTGCCGAAACTCAGCAGCAGGACGCCGATGACCCCGGCCGCCTTCCATTGTGCCCAGGTCGGCGCGGGCACCCCGCGCCAGCGCAGGAAGGCATACATCAGGCTGCCGGCAAGCACGAAGCGGATGCCGGCGAGCATCAGGGGCGGCCAGTATTCGACGCCGATGCGGATCACCAGGTAGGTCGAACCCCAGATCACATAGAGGGCAAAAAAAGCGGCGATCAACGGCAAGGGAAAACGGCTTTGGCCAGGCATGGGATACGGCTCGGGAGGCAGGCAGGGAGACGCCATTGTAGAAAGTCGCCCCGGGAAAGCTTAAGTTACAAAACTTGTTTTTAAGAGCAGTACACTTTCCAAAACATGGAGTTCGGGGCTATATACCTTGCTTTCGAAAGTCAGGCTGATTGGGAGCCTTCCATGGACAAGTATGACCGCATGCTCCTGGCCAACCTGCTGGAAAACGGCCGGGCGACTTTTGCCGAGCTGGCACGCAAGGTCAACCTTTCGGCGCCGGCCGTGGCCGAGCGGGTGGCCAAGCTCGAGGCCAGTGGCGTGATCACCGGCTACCAGGCCAAGGTCGACATGAGCAAGCTGGGCCTGCCGATCCAGTGCGTCATCGAATTGCGCCTGGCCCAGCATGGCAACCAGAGAAGCTACGACGAACTGGTCAAGATCCCCCAGCTCACCGAATGCCATCGGGTCACCGGCGACCCCTGCGTGATCATGCAGGCCGCCGTGGGGTCGATGCCGGAGCTGGAGGACCTGGTCAACCGCATCGCCCAGTTCGGTTTCAGCAAGACCTCCATCGTCCTGTCCAGCGCCATCGAGCGGCGCTTGCCCCTGGGGCACCTGGACGGCAACGGCAAACCTTCCACCTGATTCACCATTGGCCTGTAGCCGCTGTCGAGCCAAGGCGAGGCTGCGCGAAGGCCCGCAGGGCCTTGCTTGAGGATTTTTCCAGCTGGCCTCGATCCCAGCGGCCGCTGCGCGCCCGTGCGCAGCCTGCGGCAGCGGCTCGTGAAGGTCCGCAGGACGTTGCTTCACCCTTGCCGCCTCAGCGGTGGCGTCGCAGGTGCTCGGGTACCTTGGCCGCCGGGACCTTCTGCAACTTGCACAGGAAATCGTGGGACAACTCGCGTAAGCCATGGGTGCTGCGCAACTCGCCCGCCAGGTGCACCAGCAGGTTGGCCGCCATCTCGGCGTCGGCCATGGCACGGTGAGCCTGGCCGGTGTGTGGCAGGCCGGCGTAGGCGCTCAAGGTACCGAGCTTGTGGTTCGGCGCGGCCGGCATCAGGCGACGTGCCAGCAACAGGGAACAAGCGAAGTTCTGCAGGCGGGTGCGCTTGATCCGCCCCAGTTCGAAATCCCAGAACTTCTGGTCGAAGGCCGCGTTGTGCGCCACCAGCGGCGTGGTGCCGACGAACTCGTTGACTTCGTTCATCACCCGGTCCGCCGATGGCGCACTGCGCAGCATGGCGTTGCTGATGCCGGTGAGTTGCTCGATGAAGGGTGGCACCCGCACCCCCGTGTTCATCAGGCTCTGGTAACGCTCGACGATGCGCCCCTGCTCGAGCATCACCACGGCGATTTCCGTGGCCCGGCAACTGCTGCTCGGGGAAATCCCGGTGGTTTCGAAGTCGATGACGGCAATGCGTTCCAAACCTGTTCTGCTCCTTTTGAAATCTGTTTCAGCTTTTCAGCAACAAGGCGCCTTCGATCGGCACATAGCGGCTAGCCGCGCGAATCAGCGAATTGGCGGTCAGCCCCGGCACCCCGTAGGCCACTGCGCTGATCCCGTGCTTGTGGATGATGCGCTCCAGCAGCAGGTCGAAATCACCATCGCCAGAAGCCAGCACCACTTCATCTACCTGAGTGGCCGCATCCATGATGTCGATGGTGATGCCCACGTCCCAATCTCCTTTGGCCGAGCCATCGCTGCGCTGGATATAGGGCTTGAGCTTTACCGTGAACCCCAGGTTGCGCAGGATCTGCTGGAACTGCTGCTGCTTGCTGTCGCCACGGTCGATGGCATAGGCATAGGCTTCGACGATCTGCCCCTGCTTGCTGACATCAGCCCACAGCGCCGCATAGTTGAAATGGCAACCATAGGCCTGGCGCACGGTGTAGTAGAGGTTCTGGACATCGGCGAACACCGCGATTTTTTTCACCGCTAATCCTCATGGCGCAGCAGCACGGGAGCTGGATCGGCCGTCAAGGCCGGAAAAGTCGCCCAGTATGCCAGCGCCAGGGATTGTTCCGCGAATTATCGGCCCGGGGCAGGTCAGCACCCCGGACCGGCGGTAGGTCAGACGAAGGAGTCGTCGTCAGAGAAGAACGAGCTGTCGTCGTTGTCATAGCCAGCGTCGCTCAAGCCACCCTGGTCGTTGCCACCCCAGGAATCGTTGTTGGCGTAACGCTGCTCATCGCTGCCCCAGCCACTGTTATCGCTGGCCGGAGCCGGCTCTTCCTTGATGACCTCAACGACCTCCTGAGGTTGCTGATTGCTGTGGAACAGGCTGCTCAGGCCCTGGGCCAGCATCACACCGCCCGCGACACCGGCGGCGGTCTTCAACGCGCCCCCCAGGAAACTGCTACCTGCGCCCGGCGCCTGTTGCGGGGCATAGTTCTGTTGTGGCGGGGCACCGAAGTTTTGTTGTGGAGCACCAAAACCCTGGCGCGGCGGCTCACGCCAGCCACCACCGGAGGCTGGCGCCGAGCTTGTCGGCTGGGCGGAACCGGGAGCAGGCGCTTGCGACTGCTCCCGGGAGCCACCGAAGAGGCTCGACAGGAAACCGCCGCCCGATGCAGGAGCCGGTGCCGGTGCCGCCTGGGACCTGGCCTGTTGCAGTTCGGCCTGCAACTGCTGGACCTGCTGGGCCAGCTGCTTGTTCTGTTCATCGAGGCTCTTGAGGGCAGCCTCCTGCACCAGGATCGCCTGGGTCATGAAATACCCGGCCGCAGGTTGGCCAGACAGATGCTCCTTGATCCGCGCCTCGGCCTGGGCGTCACGCGGGGCTGAATCCTTTTCGGCTTGTTGCAACCGTGAAAACAGTCCATCGATCAGGGTTTGCTCTTCGCTATTCATGGCGACCTCTAGATTGCCGGTAAAAATTCGCTCCATGACCCGAAGGGGTCACGGCACGCACCAGTTATGGGGCTCGCGCGTGGACTTTCAATGGTCTTTACCCAAGGTTTACGTTTGCTTCGCCAGGGCCTGCATCGGTTAAAGTGTCCAACCGCTTCGCCACTGCGACCCCTTCGATGAATCCGTTAGATGTTCTGCGCGACTCCCTGTACTTCTTCCGCCGCAACCTGGGGCGTATCGCCCAGCTGTGCCTGCCGCTGGTGATTTTCGAGGCCTTGCTGCAACAGGGCGTGGGCCAGGCCCTGGGGCCGAATGCCTTTTCCGGGTACAGCGTGATCGTCGGCCTGCTGGTCTACCCGTTGTACACCGGTGCGCTGATCCTGTTGCTCGATGCCCGTACCCGTGGTGAGTCGCCACGGACCCGCGACCTGCTGGCCATGGCCCTGGTCCAGTGGCCACGCTTTGCCCTGCTGACAGCCGTCAGCACGCTGCTGATCCTGCTGGGGCTGTCGCTGTATTTCCTCCCGGGCTTGTGGCTGATGGTAGTGCTGGCCTTCGCCGAGTACCTGCTGGTGCTCAAGGGGATGGCTCCGCTGGCCGCCATCACCGAGAGCTTTCGCCTGAGCCGTGGGCACTTCCTGCGCATCCTGGTGTGCATTCTCTGCGTGATGACCCCGCTGTGGCTGCTCAAGGGTGCCAGCGAGGCGGCCTACCCCGACCCCTCGCCGCTCCTGTCGCTGACACTCGACAGCGCCTACAGCTTCCTGCAGCTGTTCACCAGCGTGGTGCTGTTCCGCCTGTTCATGCTGATCAGCCAGCAGCCGGACAAACGCTGATGCCCCGGCTCGGCCGCTCTGCCCCTTGGGCGACAGCCGCCCACTCGGTTATGCTCGGGCCCCATCCTGCAACGCCATAAGCCGAGCCGATGATCCGTCTACTTCGCATCACCCTGTTGAGCCTGCTGCTGATCGGCCTGGTGCTGGCCGGCCTGATCTACAGCCTGACCTGGCGCCCCCAGGCCAGGGAAACCCTGGCGGTCTCCTGCAGTGTCGAGGCGCCGCCGCTGGTGCCGGGCCAGGCCCTGAAAGTGATGACCTGGAACCTGCAATACCTGGCCGGCAAGCGCTACGTGTTCTGGAACGACCAGGCCCACGGCGAGGACGAGCGCCCCACCCTGGAAGACATGGCCTTCAGTCTCGATGAGGTGGCCCGGGTCATTCGCGACGAACAACCGGACCTGGTCCTGCTCCAGGAAGTGGACAACAACGCCAAGGCCAGTGCCTACCAGGACCAGCTCAAGCTCCTCCAGGAACGCCTGGCCGATCTCTACCCGTGTAGCACCCGGGCCTACGACTGGAAGGCCGACTTCGTTCCCTCCCCCCACATCTTCGGCAGCGTCGGCCGACAACTGGCGACCCTCAGCCGCTACCCCATCGAACACGCCGAGCGCCTGCAACTGCCCGTACCGGCGAGCGACGTCATCAACCGGCAGTTCCAGCCCCGCGACGCCCTCCTGCTGAGCTACCTGCCCCTGAGCGACGGTGGGCAACTGGCAGTGCTGAACACGCACCTGGAGCGGCCGGAGCAGCCCGGCGATATTCAGTCCAGGCAGGTGGCGGCCATCGCCAAGGTGCTGGACAAGCTGGAGGGGCGCGGCACGCCCTGGCTGATCGGCGGCGACTTCAACCTGTTGCCCCTGGGCCAGTACCGACGCCTGGATGAAGCGCAACGAGCCCCCTATAGCGCCGACAGCACGTTGCACCTGCTGTGGGACAAGTACCCGATGATCCCCAGCAACACCCAGGCCAGTGGCGTCGATCGCGCGCACTGGCTCACCCACTACCCCAACGATCCCAGTCTCGATGGGCCGGACCGGACCGTCGACTACCTGTTCCACAGCCCGCGGCTGAAGCGGGTGGAGTCCCGGGTCCGCCAGGACGACACCCTGCGCATCTCCGATCACCTGCCGGTGCTCGCACGCTTCCTGTTGCCGGCCCAGTAACGGGCCGGCAGCTAGGACTTGGCGGTGATGGTGAAGGTCAGGACGTCGCTGTAGATCCCGCCCTTGGCGTTCTTGTCGGTGGAGACATCGAAGGTCGGCATGAAGCAAGTCTTGCCATTGCTGTTGAGCTTGAACACCCGACGGGAAGGATTGGGCAGCACCACGTTGTTGGCGCTTTCATTCAGCGTCAACTGGTAAGGCAGCCCGGGCGCCTGGGCATCCTGGTGCTTGAGCTGGTACTTGCCGTTGACTGACAGGCCGTTGCGATTGCTCGCATCGATCACGTACTCCTGGTAAGTGACGAAGTTGTTGCCCTTGTAGGTGAAGCACAGCTGGTCTTTGAGTGAACTAAAAGACTTGCGTGTCACATCGCCACGGACCAGTTCGCCAAGATCCCAATCGGGTGCCTCCATATTGATGAGTACATCGTCGGGAGGTAGCGGTACGCTAGGGTCAACCAGCATCTTGCATTCACCATTCTTGTTATTGGGAGCTATATAAGCCAGCCCTGCACTATCGGCAACGTCGTACCTATCAGTAGTGTTCCCTGCGCGCACTCCGATTGCAGGCCACTGCTCAACAGTGGTATTTCGAAAGGTGGCGCGAACGGTGCCTACATATGGCTTATGCATTCTCCAATCCGAGGGGTTGCTATACATCACATAGCCGATGCCAACGTAAGAACCGCCGTCCTTAATACCATTAAGAGTCATTGATACCGTCGCATAAAGCGGGCTGGGCCGGAGCTTACCAGTGGCATCATAGCCGTAAAGCAATACGCCTCGAGCGAAGAAAAAATTCCCGCCAGTGTGGCCTACCGCTTGTTTCCAGGAAATGGTGACGGTTACCGTGCTGGTCCCATTGCCATTATCAATATAGGAGCAATTGCTATAACCATCGGCAAGAGGTGAAAGAACAAGGGTTTCAGCGGATGCCTGCTCCATGCAACTCCCTGCCAACACAATGACCAGTATCGTGCAACTACCTCGAAAGTTCTCCGGCATTAATGAACGCCACATGACTACCCTCCAGACTCTGTTAAGAAGAACCAGGCCGGGGACCTGGGCAAGGCCCCCGTTCCGGCGAAAGATTCTCCCTATCAGGCCAATCACCCATGAATAAGGCGCGTCTTAAAAAACAAGACTCACCCATGGCAAGCGACACCCGGCATCAGAACAACTTCACCAGTCGCAGATTCAGCCGTGGTGTCCAGCGCACGTGAAGTGGTGCACCTAGCGGCTGCCAGCGGCGTCGCTGGCGCACACTTGCACGCTTCTTCCTGCTGCCGGCCCGGTAACGGACTGGCAGCTAGGACTTGGCGGTGATGGTGAAGGTCAGGACATCGCTGTAGATCCCGCCCTTGGCGTTCTTGTCAGTGGAGACATCGAAGGTCGGCATGAAGCAAGTCTTGCCATTGTTGTTGAGCTTGAACACCCGGCGGGAAGGATTGGGCAGCACCACGTTGTTGGCGCTTTCATTCAGCGTCAACTGGTAAGGCAGCCCGGGCGCCTGGGCATCCTGGTGCTTGAGCTGGTACTTGCCGTTGACTGACAGGCCGTTGCGATTGCTCGCATCGATCACGTACTCCTGGTAAGTGATGAAGTTGTTGCCCTTGTAGGTGAAGCACAGCTGGTCTTGGGGTGAACTAAAGGACTTGTGTGTCACACCGCCACGGACCAGTTCGCCAAGATCCCAATCGGGTGCCTCCATATTGATGAGTACATCGTCGGGAGGTGGCGGTACGCTAGGATCAACCAGCATCTTGCATTCACCATTCTTGTTACTGGTAGTTATATAAACCAGCCCTGCACTATCGGCAATGTCGTTACTATTAGTATAGTTCCCTGCGCGCACTCCGATTGCAGGCCACTGTGTAACAGAGACGTTCTTGAAGGTGAGACGAACGGTGCCTAAATATGGTTCAGGCTTCTTCCAATTCGAGCCGGCATACATCACATAACCAGGGCGATCATAAGAAAACCCGTAACTAATATTATTAAGAGTTACTGATGTCGCTATAGCCATTGGTCGGAGCTGACCATTGGTATCATAGGTATAAAACAATACGCCTCGAGAGAAAAAATTTTGCCCACCAGTGTAGCCTTCAGCCTGTTTCCAGGAAATGGTGACGGTTAACGTGCTGGTTCCATTGCCATTATCAACATAGGAGCAATTACTATAACCATCGGCAAGAGGTGCAAGAATGAGGTTGGCAGCGGATGCCTGCTCCATGCAACTCCCTGCCAACACAATGACCAGTATCGTGCAACCACCTCGAAAGTTCTCCGGCATTAATGAACGCCACATGACTACTCTCCAGACTCTGTTAAGAAGAACCAGGCCGGGGACCTGGGCAAGGCCCCCGTTCCGGCGAAAGATTCTCCCTACGAGGCCAATCGCCCACGAATAAGGCGCGTCTTAAAAAACAAGACTCGCCCATGGCAAGCGACACCCGGCATCAGAACAACTTCACCAGTCGCAGATTCAGCCGTTCGCGCTCCTTGAAGCCCTGTTCCACCATCATGTCGCGCCCCAACTGCACCTGGACCTGCACATCGGGCACCACAAAGTGAGTCAGGGTCAGGCGTGCATAGGAGGTCCCGAGTTCATCGTCCTGGTCGTCACCGGCCAGCGAGGTGCGCGCCCCCGTGACGTACCCGCCGCCTATGCCCAGGCTGGTGGCCGGTGCCAACTGATAGCGCAGGAACGCCTGGTACTCATAGCGGGCCTTCTGTTTCTGGCTCGCCCCGGTCGGGCCGTAGTCGTGGTTGCGCGTGTACCAGCTGACATCGGCCACGGTGTCCAGCGACCAGCGCTCGTCGAAGTGGTGCACGTAGGCGCCCTGCAGCATCAGACGCCAGCGGTTTTCCCCCAGGTTCAGGGCATCGTCCCGGTCGTAGCTGCCGGTGGGCGCCTGGACGAACACCCCCAGGCCCAGCATGTCACCGTGGCGCGTGGGGAGCCGGAGCTTGACCACCGACCCCAGGTTCAGGTCGCCCGACCCCGACTCGTCCCCCAGCACGCGGGCCTCGCCCGCGGTGCGTAGCTGGCCGAAAGGCAGGATCGCCTGGGGCTCCCAGTACAGCCGGTCGCTCAATGGCACCGATTGCACCAGGCGCAGCAGGCCCATGTTGGAGCGCATCCGGAAATCGTCCGAGGCCTTGTGGCCGGAACGGTAGAACGACGAGCTCCGGGCATGCTGGTAGTACATCAACAACGCGGTCTTGCCTGCCGGCACCGGCTCGTAGTCGCCCGGTGCGGTTTCCTGGGCACAGATCGTTTCGGCAAAGGCAAACGGCAGGCAGTACAACGCCATCTTGGACTTGTTCATAGGGCGCTCCCGCCTGAAGTTCAGCCGCGCAGCAGGCCTGTCTGGCCATGGCAATTGATGTACTCGAACCACTGGGCATTGGCGGGAATCACCGCCACCTCGTGGTACAGCCGCAGCGCCACCTGGAACTCGAGCGCCTGGGTGTAGCGCATGAAGCGCCCGAAGATGGCCAGGTGGGTCGGGTGGGTCCTGGCCCAGGTTTCGAGCTGGGCCAGGTCTTCGAAATGCGCAAGCCCGAAGCTCTTCTCCAGCGGGACTCCGGAGGACGCATCCAGCACCTGCATCAGGCGGCAGCTGCAACAGCCGATATCGCGCCCTTCGTCCCGCAAGAAATCCATCCCCGCACGCAGCACCGGCTGGATGTCGCTGAGGTAGAGCTCCCGCTCCTGTTGCGAGGTGGCCGACCAGTCCTGGCCGGAGCGGATCAGGCACAGGTTCTCCCGCCCCGGCACCCGCACCCGGGCGCCCGTCGCGGACGGTTGCGCGCGCTCGCCGTGCTCACCGGCCAGTTTGTCCACCTGGGCCCGGGGCAGTCGATCGCGCACACTTCCCCAGTACCCGTGCTCGAGCACCACACCACTCATTCCAGAGGCGAGGTGGGCAATGCCATCGACGCCATCGGGCGATGAAAACAGCGTTTCGAACCGCTCCTGGCCCGGCGTCACTATCTCGACGAAGCGGCCAGTGGCTTCTGCCTCACGCTCCGGTGCCTGCCACCACTGGTCGAAACCGCTGTCGCAGCGCCAACGCTCGAAGGCCGCGACATCGGCCCAATAGGCGATGGCCACGAGGTTGTGCGCTCCCGTCGCGTCCTGGCATTGCGCCGGGTCCCAGTACAGGGGACCGTCCGCCAGGGCAAACCGCTCGATGTACGGCGCCAGGCTGTCCAGCTCCAGGGGCGCACTACCCTGGACTCCGAAATAGGCCATCACCACCTGCTCCACCAGGGGCGTGAAGCGGGCGGTCCAGGCCGGGAACACCGCCTGGTAATCGCGTGGGGTATTGGCCGGCTCAAGGCGCGGGCACGTCAGATGCGGAGCAATAGCCGATTCGATACTCATAGGACCTCCTGCGGTGCCATGTCCAGAACTTCGCTGAGGGTGGTGGCGTCACACTCCACCACGGGGCTGTAGGCGTTGCGATTGAACAGCAGCCGTGTCACGTCCGGCCGCGCGTAATGCCCCACCGGGTCGCCGGCGAGCTTGGCGCTCACCAGCGCGGCCGGGTCCAGCGTTGCATAGAGGATCCCCTCCTCATGCTCGCCCAGAGGGGTGGCCAGGTCCGCGCCGTCCGGCCCGAAGATCCGCGAATGCCCTCCACCGGCTTCCAGCAGCGCGCGCTGCTCGTCGGTGGCGCACAGCAGGTCGAGCATCTCCGGGGTCACCACGGCGCAGGACGCCAGCACGAAGCACTGGCCTTCGGCGGCGTAGAGCCGGGAAGCCGCCAGGTTGACCTCCGGCCCCAGCGCCGCGGTGCCGCGTCGATAGAGGCTGAAGCTCGGCCAGGCGGATACATGGATCTGCTCGTGCTGGGCATACATCGCGTAGCGGCTGAGCGGCTGCAGGTGTTCCCAGCAGCACAACGCCCCCAGCTTGCCCAGGCGGCTGTCGAAGGTCGCCAGGGAGGAACCGTCGCTTTCCCCGAACAGCACCCGTTCGACATGGGTGGCCTTGAGCTTGCGCCGGGTGCCGAGGGTGCGGCCCTGGTCATCGATCAACCACTGGCCGATGTAGAGCGAGCCGTGATCACGCTCGCTGTAGCCCAGTACCACATGGATGGCGTGCTGCCGCGCCGCGGCGCTGATCCGCCGAGCCTGCTCGCTATCCAGTACCAGGGAGTTCTGGTGGTAGCGCTGCACCAGTGGCATGTAGTTCGCCGGCGCCTGCAACCACAGGAACCAGGGATAGCCGGGGATCCAGGTTTCCGGAAAGGCGATCAGTTCGGCGCCTTGGCCGGCCGCCTCCTCGATCAGTTCCAGGGTCTTGTCCACCGTGCCCTGCAGATCGAGAAAAACCGGGGCCGCCTGGACGCAGGCGACCTTGATCTTGGCTTGCATGAGTCTTGACCTCCATTGAGTGGTGGCCAGAGGTTAAGCGCGGTCCCAAGTGCGCGATTAGGACCTCAGGGAAGCGATGTTTGACTGTGAGGGAACTGTCATTTCTGGCCTTCGAATTGCATTCCTGTCCCAGGTTTTCCGCTGCTGGGCGACGCCAGGCCATGCTCACTCGATTCGATACCGACGATATCCGCCCCCATGAGCGCCAGGCCTTCTGGCAGGAAGTGGTGTGCGCGACCTTCGTGCCGCTGGAGTGCCGGATAGGCGCGGGGGTGGACTTCGATGGGCGGCTGCAAGCCCACGACCTGGACGTGCTGACCGTGGTCGACATTCGTGCCAGCCGCCAGCTGGTGCGCCGCGATCGCCATTGCATCTCGCGCAGCCCGGAGGAATACGTGCTCATCAACCTGGCGCAGGAGGGATGCTCGCAGGTCATCCAGGACGGCCGCGAAGCGGTCCTGGAGCAAGGGGATTTCGCCATCTACGACACTCGCCAGCCCTACGAGCTGCGGTTCTGCGGCGACTTTCACCAGACCGTGCTGCAAGTTCCCTATCAGGCCCTGCGCGAGCGCATCAGTAACATCGAGCAGTTGACCGCCCTGGCGCTGTCACGAAAAGACCCAGTGGCCCGGCTGACCTTCGACTACCTGACCGGCCTGGCCCGGCTTGACGATGACATCAGCATCGAGTCCCGGCGCCGGCTCACTCAGCAGGGCCTGGACCTGCTGGCCACGGCCCTGGCCGAGCGGGGCAAGGGCATCATCCAGCCTTCGACGCGCCGGACGGCCTTGCTGTACCGCATCAAGAATCATGTCAGGGCCAACCTCGCAGACAGCGAACTGTCCCTGACCGGTGTGGCGGCTGCCTTCGGCGTCACCCCGCGCTACATCAACAGCCTGTTCCAGGACGAGCAGGCCTCGTTCGGCCGCTTCCTGCTCGGCGCGCGCCTGCAAGCCTGTGCCGAGCAGTTGCGCAGCAACGCTCAGCAAAGTGCCCTGATCAGCACCCTGGCCTATCGCTCGGGTTTCACCGACATGGCCTACTTCAGCCGGGTCTTCAAGGCCCGATTCGGTTGCAGCGCCAGGGACTTCCGCCACGCCGCCCTGCTCGGCCCCGACGACTCCCGAGCCTGACCGGCACCCGCGTCTGGCACTCGAAGCGCTGCGAACAGCCTAGCCAGCCGGGACCGGCAACGGCATATCACTGTTCCATGCCGTGGTTGGCCGGCTGAACAGGTTTTCGGTCTGGAAATGCGCGATCCGCCAATGCCCCTCCTCCAGGGCAAAGCGCACGGTCAACCGGGCGGCGTTCAGGTGCGAGCCGGCGTCGGCGAAGGTGCTGGCCTGCAACATCATCCAGCTGCCCTGCCCCTCATCACCCTCGACCTGGATCACCTCGCTGGCCAGGAAATGCGCGTTCAAGGCAAAGTGCGCCGGGGTCTTCATGTACGTGGCGAACATCGCGCCAATCGCTTCGCGGCCCCGGTAGCCACCAAAACTTGCCGCGTACCGGGCGCCCTTGCCCTCCCACACCGCCTCGCGGGTAAACAGGCTGGCCAGCTCGTCCAGGGGTGTCCGGGCGTCTAGGCCGTCGCACAGCGTCATGTAGCGATTGATGCAGGCCCTGATCGCCTGCTGGCTTTCGAAGAAGCGCAGGCGGGCCTGCAGTTCGCGGATATCAGGCATGTGAACCTCGTATTCAGTGCTTGGGATGCGACGCCAGCGGGCTCAGAACCCACTGGCGTCATGGACGCCGAGCAACAGGCGCTGTGCCACCGCCAGCAGCTTGGCGTCCGCCCCCTTGGCGGCCACCAGTTGCAGGCCCACCGGCAATCCTTGCGCGCTGCCCAGGGGAATGCTCAGGGCCGGATGCCCGGACAGGTTGAACGGCCGAACCAGTGAGGTCATGCCCAGCACCGCCCGGGTATCGGCGGCCTCCTCCACACGCAGGGGAAAGTCCGGCATGGTCGGCAGGGCCAGTACATCGCAGCTGGCCAGCGCCTGGTCGACCTCGGCGGTAAAGCGCCGGCGCACTGCCTCGGCCTCGGCAAGGGCAAGGTCGCTGGTCTGGGCCGCGGCCGCCAGCCGACTGGCCACGTCCGCGCCCACCAGGCCGCTGGCCAGCAGGTGGCCGCAGCCCTCGAAGGTCTCGCGGTTGATAATCGCCAGGCCCGCGTCATAAGCCGCCGCGAAATGCTGAAGCTCGACATCCAGCAGGGTCAGGTCACTGGCTGCCAGCGTGTGCTGGACCACCTCCAGGATCGCCGGCGCGGCAGGAACGGGCAGTACCCCGATCCTGGCCTGGGAGGGCAGCTGGGCAGTGGCGAATGTCGGGTCGATCATGCCCATGGCGCGGATCAGCATGGGCAAGCTCGCCGCCAGGGGGCCGACACAGTCCAGGCTGCTGCGTGCCGGCATCACGCCCTGGCGGCTGACTCGGCCAAAGGTCGGCTTGAGACCGAAGACCCCGCAGCAGCAGGCCGGGACCCGGATCGAGCCGCCGGTGTCGGTGCCCAGGCTGAAGTCGGCCAGGCCAGCGGCCACGGCAGCCGCCGAGCCGCTGGAGGAGCCTCCGGGAATACGCCCCGGAAAACGCGGGTTGGCCGCCGTGCCCAGATAGCGATTGATGCCAGTGGTGCCGAACGCCAACTCATGCAGGCTGACCTTGGCGGTCAGGCGTGCTCCGGCGGCCAGCAGGTGGCTGACCACCTCGGCGTGCTGCTCGGCCAGCGGCGCCTGTTCCAGGGCCCGGCTGGATGCACGGGTGGCGGTGCCGGCAACGTCGATGGTGTCCTTGAGCATGACCCGGGGGCCGCTGCCGCCCAGGTCGAGGGACTCAACTATGATGGTCATTTTCACGTCGTCCTTTTCCAGGATCGGCAGGCGGGCCTTTCAGTGGCCGCAGCGCCTGCCGACTAGTTGAACAATCAACTGAATATTCCAGTAAAATCGCCGTGTTTCCCAGGCCGTTCGCACCACCTGGGACAGGGCATCGAACTGGCGATGATGGTGCGAATCTCCACGGACAAGCAGTGAATCGATGAGCAACCCGAAGAACACCGGTCAACCCCACCACGACCCTGCCAGCAGCGACTTTCGCAAGGAAGACTTCCCTTTCTACTGGCTGGCCCGGACCCATGGCCGCTATACCCAGAACATGGAACGCCTGCTCAAGAAGATCGACCTCGACGTGCCGCGCTGGCGGGTGTTGTGGATCCTCAAGGAGAACGGCGAGTCGAGCATTTCCGAGATTTCCACCCATGCCATCGCCAAGCTGTCGACCATCACCAAGATCGTCTACCGCATGAAGGACGACGGCCTGGTGGATACCGCACCCAGCCCCGAGGATGGCCGCGTCACCCAAGTGCGCATCACCGAGACCGGGCAGCGCGCCATCGAGCGCATGCAGGACATCACTCACGAGCTGTTCCAGCGCAGTTTCAAGGGCCTGACCCAGGCCCAGGTACAGCGGCTGAACCACATGCTGGAAGTGGTATTCCACAACCTGGAAAGCCTGTAGCCACCCGGGCCCGGCGTCCCACCGCTCAGCATGCCTTGGACCCTTCGCACACCCGATGGTAGGCCCGGTTGAAGTACACCAGCCCATCGTCGGCGACGCCGTGGCGAATGCTCTGGATCTGGCAGTAGAAGATGCTGTGGGAACCCACCTCATGCACCTGGGCGATACGGCAATCGAAGTTCACCAGGGCTTCTTGCATCACCGGGGCACCGCTTTGCAGCACGACCCAGTCGGTGGCGGCGAAACGCTCGTCCATGCTCAAGACCTTGTTGGCGAAAACGCCCGACAAGGCCTGATGAGCACCGGCCAGGACATTCACGCACAACGCACCATTGGCCTTGAACTGGGCATTGGAGTACGAAGAGCGGTTCATGCACACCAGCAAGGTGGGCGGTACGTCGGTCACGCTGCAGACCGCCGAAGCGGTGAAGCCGAAGCGGCCGGCGGGGCCATCGGTGGTGATGACCGTCACGGCGCCGCCGAGCAGGGCCATCGCATTGCGAAATTGGTTTACGTCTACCATGGTCATAACCCTCAGATATCCAGCACCAGCTTTTTCGATCGAGCCCGCGAGCAGCACACCAGGATCTGGTCGTTGGCCGCCTTTTCCTCGTCGGTCAGGTACACATCACGGTGATCGGGCTCGCCTTCGAGCACCTCGCACAAGCAGGTCCCGCATACCCCCTGCTCGCAGGAAATCTCGATCTTGATCCCGACCTGCGCCAGTGCATCGAGGATGCTCTGGCCCGCGGCCACCTGGACGCTCTTGTTGCTCCGTGCGGCGATCACCTCGAAACCCTCGCCGCGGGTATCCACCTGGACCTGGAAATACTCCTTGTGGATACGTTCCTCGGGGTAACCCTGCCCTCGGGCACCGGCGATCACCCAGTCCATGAAACCCGCCGGACCACAGGTGTACAGATGGGTGTCACCGGCGCCCTGCCCCAGCACCTGCGTCAGGTCCAGGCGTTGCTCCGTTGCCTCGTCATCGAAGTGGGTATGCACGCGGCCGGCGAACGGCGCATCGGCCAGTTCCGCGAGAAAGGCACTGCGGCTGCGCGAGCGAGCACAGTAGTGCAGTTCGAAGTCGGCCCCTTGCAGGTACAGGGTGTGGGCCATGGCAATCATCGGCGTGACGCCGATCCCACCTCCCAGCAGGATGCTGCGCCCGGCGCCCGGCATCAGGGGAAACAGGTTGCGCGGCGCGCTGATCTGCACTTCACGCCCTTCGAGCAGCATTTCATGCACGCTTTGCGACCCCCCTCGGGAAGCCGGGTCCTTCAACACCCCCAGGCGATACACCGCGCCATTGGCCGGATTCCCGCACAGCGAATACTGGCGTACCAGGCCCGGGGCGATATGGATATCGACGTGGGCCCCCGCCTCGAAAGCTGGCAGCGCCGCGCCATCGACACGCCCCAGGTCGAGGACGACCACGTCGTGTCCCTGGATCTCGCGCTTGCGCACGACGACCTTCAACAGTTGTTCATTCATGACCGCTGTTCCTCATCACAACCGGGGCGGACACCCGCCCCGGGAAATCAACGCATGAACAGGCCACCGTTCACGTCCCAGGTAGCTCCAGTGGTGAAGTAGGCCTCGGGCCGCGCCAACTGCACGATCAGGTCGCCCACGAAGTCGGCATCCCCCAGGCGCTGCACCGGGATGTTGGCCAGCAGGCCGTCCATCCGTTCGGCCGGGATCGCCGCCCTCACCGCCGGTGAGTCGATGGGCCCCGGGGCGATGGCGTTGACGGTGACTCCGCGAGCGGCGAACTCCTTGGCGAAGACCTTGGTCAGGGTGATGATCGCGCCCTTGCTCGCCGCATAATGCGCACCGGTCGCGGTACCACCGTTCTGCCCGGCCAGGGAGGCCATGTTGATGATCCGGCCGTAGCCGGCCTCGGCCAGATGGGCGCCGAGCACCTGGCAGCCCAGGAACACACTGCGCAGGTTGAGCCCCACCACGGCATCGAACTCCTCGGGGCTGATCTGCATCAGCGGCGTGGTGCTGGTCATGGCGGCGTTGTTGACCACCACATGCAGGGCACCGAAATACTCCAGCACCCGGCCCAGGGCCCGCTCGAAATCAGCCTTGCTGCCCACATCCAGCTCAAGCGCCAGCAATCGTCCTCGGCTACCTTGCAACTGCTCGGCAGCAACCTTGGCCCGCGCCAGGTCACGGTCGCTGACCACCACATCGAAGCCCGCCCCCAGCAGGCGCGCGCAGCAACGCTGGCCCAGCCCCTGGCCGGCACCGGTTACCAATGCAACTGGGTTCATGGCTGGTTCCTCACAGGATGTAGCCGATACCGGCGAGGGTATCGTCGCTGTTGATCAGGCCGACCACCTTGCGCTGGATGCGCAACCCACCCTCGGTCCGGACCAGGGTGTAGGTCAGGTTCGCGCTGTAGTGCTTGAGGGTGTCCTTGCGAAACTCGCGCAGGCTCTGCGCACAGCGCACCGTGAGGTTGGTGCCGTCATCGTCCAGCACCCGGAAGCGCGAGAGTGTGCGTACCGTGCGTGGTCGCGGGCTGGTGGAGATCGACTCGCCTCCGACCAGGCGCTGCACCCGCAGGCCGCGCATGTGGTGGTCGTCGTAAGCGTAGTTCAGGGTATTTTCGTAGTCGGTTTCCTCGGGCCTGATCGGAATGATGTAGGTGCCCTGGTCCGTCCATTGCGCCAGCCAGGCGTCGTATTCGCCGTGGTCGAGCATGTCGCCTTCCTGCCAGATGAAAGCGCTCACTTCTTGCAGCAGTTGCAGGTTCATAGGGTTCTCCAGGTTCAGGCCGACATCAGTTTTTTCCACTGCCGATACGCTGCGCGCATGCCGGTCTCGGCACTCACGTCCGAAACCAGGCCATCGGCGCTGGGCTTCTCGCCCGGCAGGCCACGGTTGAGCATGATCCACAGGTCCTCGCCAGCGCTGGCGCCTTTCTGCACGCGCTCCCAGGCTTCGGAATCGTCCGGGGTGCCGAAGCCCAGCGGTCCCTGGAAGTGTTCGTGCAGGCGCAGGCGATAGCGGTTGGCCGCGACCGGTCCACCGTCCATCGTGATCACCGCGTGGTGGATCTCGGTCTCGGTCACCGAGATCGGCTGCAGCACCCGGAAAAACGCCATCGAGCAGGCGATGTTGGGAAACAGGTTGAGGTTGAAGCCCGAGCCGCCGACGGCGCGCACGATGCGGCGCACCTGTTGTTCCTCGATGCCCTCCTCGAGCAGTTCGGCGGCCAGCTGCGCGAAGCGTCCAGGGATGGGTTTGTCGAGGTCGGCTTCCAGGTCGACCAGGTCGGGAATCATCACCATCACGCTGTGGCCGTTGCCCAGGTCCTCGACGTAGCCCGGGCCTTCGACGAAATCGAAGAGCTTCAGGGTCTGCTCGTCGACCGAGGACAGAAAGCTCTTGTGCACCAATGGGAAGTGATACGCATCGGTGGTGTTCTCCAGTTGGATCTTCCAGTTGCCGGGAAACCGGAAGCGGTGTTCGCCGGGCACCTTGATGCCGTAGCCGGCGCCCTGCTTCATGAACAGGTCGATCCATTTCTTCGCCGCGCCGAGGAAATCCTCCAGCGGCTCGATATCGTCCTTGAAGGTGGCGAAGACCATGCCGGCATAGCTTTGCACTCGCAGGCTGACCAGCGGCAGCTCGGCCTTGTCCAGGCAATCGCCATAGCTCTCCGGCTGGGGAATGCCGCGCAGCGAACCGTCCAGGGCATAACCCCAGCCGTGATAGGGGCAAACGAAGCTGTTGGTCTTGCCCTTCTTGTGTTCGCAGACCGTCGCGCCACGGTGGCGGCAGCGATTGAGCAGGACGTGGATGGCCTGCTTGCGATCACGCACCACGATCACCGGCTGCTTGCCGATGTAGGTGCTCTTGTAGCTGCCCGAATCCGGGACTTCGCTTTCATGGGCGACCCAGACCCAGGTGCTGTAGAAGATCTTTTCCAGTTCGGTATCGAACAGTGCCGGATCGGTATACAGCGACGTGTGGACACGATCGGCCTGCACCAGCCCGGCAGGGTCGAGGGCCAGGTTGACGGCGGGAATCAGGTTGCTCACGGGATACTCCTTGCCAGCGCCGAGGCTGGGCGTTCTTGTTGTGGAAGGTCTGGAGCGGCTCAGGTGCGCTGGATCACCAGTTCGCGACCGACACGCGCCTCGACCTTGGCGTAGCGCCACAGCTTGTAGGGCCCCTGGCCCACCGCGGTGGTGCGAAACAGATTGCAGGCGCCGTGCACGGTCTCGATGTCCGGCACATCGGCCAGCAGGTAGGTGGTCCAGGGATAGCCGTCGGACGGCCCGACCATGCCCTGGTCGTCATCCATGTTGCCCAGCACCCGGACCCCGGGCAGATCGTGGATGTCGTTCCACATCGCGCTGAAGGCCGCCCACACCTCGAGCTGCTCCTCGCGCGGCGCATCGAAGAAGTTCTGGTTGATGCCCATGCAGAACAGCACGCGCAAGGTCTTCCGGTCGTTCATGAGATTTCTCCCCATTGGTTACAGGTAGCCCGGGAGGGGCTGCTTGCCGAAGAACATCGCTCCGGCGTTCTGATAGGTGACATCGCCCATGAAGGCGTGCTGGGTGACCACCTGGGCATCATTGACGCAGCGGGCCAGCGGGCTGTCGTGGTAGATGCCGGTCATGCCCGAGAGCATCTGCGCATTGCGCGCCACATCGGCGGCGATGCGGGTGGCGTGGGTGGAGGACAGGCGCAGCAGGCTGATGACCTGCTGCGGCACGGGATCGCCGGCCAGCACATGGCTCCAGGCGTGCTCGATGGACTCGTAGAAGAAGGCCCGGGCCGAACGCAGCGCAGCCTCGGCCTTGGCCACGTCCACCTGGGCCAGGGGCCGGTCGGCCAGCGCCGGGGCGCCGGTCACCGAAATCCGCCCGCTGGCCATGGCCGACAGCTCATCCAGGGCGGCACGGGCGACGCCCAGGCCGACCACCGACAACACCTGGGTGGCGAAGGCCAGCGACGGGTAGCGAAAGAACGGTTCATCCAGGTTGGGCTGGCCGCCACGGACGAACGTCCAGGCCTCGTCCACCCGCACATCCTCCACCACCAGGTCGTGGCTGCCCGTGCCGAGCAAACCCACGGTGTCCCAGGTTTCCTCGATGCGCGCCTGGGCCCTGGGCAGCACCGCCAGGCGCGGCAGGTCGAGCTTGTCGCCACGGCACGGCGCAATGCCGACACCGACGATGTCGGCGCCCAGTGCGCCGCTGGAATACTTCCAGCGGCCGTTGACCTTGAAGCCACCCGCCACGACTTCGGCCGGTTGCGGCGGGAAGATGCCGCCGGCGAAGACCGTGTCGGGGTTGTCGCCGTAGATCCCGGCGACGGTCGCCAGCGGCAGCGCCGCCAGGTACATAGGGCTCATGCCGAAGCTGGCCACCCAACCCGCCGAGCCATCGGCGTGGGAGATGCGTTCGATCATCTGGCAGAACTCGCCGGGCGAGCACTCCAGTCCACCGAAACGGCGCGGCACCAGGGCGCGGTAGACACCATGGGCCTTGAACCCATCGATCACGTCTCGGGAAATGTGGCGCTGGCGATCGAACTCCCCCAGGCGGGCACGATCACGAATGGCCTCGAGCAAGGCCTCGAAGGCCGGTCCGGAGGCCAGCGCCGAGGCAGGCGCAGTACGCAGGCAAAGCGAATCCATGGATTTTCTCCGTCTCAGATGCGGTTAGGTACTAGGTGGCAGGAGGAAAAATGCCGCTTAGGCAACAAGGAGGGGCGCCAGCGAAAACCGCTGGAGAAGTGGCAGGGCCGGTCGATGGCAAGCTGGCCGCGCACGGGGGCATGAAGGGGGCAAGGCGGCATGGGCTGTCTCTCTTGTTATGGGTGCCGATGGCCAAGAATCGTGATTTTTTACGTGAAATGTCAATTGAATATTCACGCTAAAAATTCCAGATAATCTTTTTTTCAGGCCCACTCAAATCACAAGAAATATTTATCTAATTGATTTAGATCAATTTAATCAGCGTTCTTATGCTCAAAAAAAGCATAAAAAATAAAAATGAAATTCCTAAATATTATTTATATCAAAATAAATAAACGTGAAATATCCATTAAATTTCAGGCAAGGACCACCTTGTCGGCAGTCGTGAGTCGCGGCCAATCGGGGTGTTTTTCGGGCGAGCACAGCGGGCATCGAGGCGAGACAACGCCGCAGGTAATCGTGCGCAACGACCACCTTCAAAGGCATCGGTAACAACTAGGCAGTACGGGCCGCTCCTCGCTGTTCGGCGTAATGCCGTTCAGTTAAGGAAAGGGTAGGAGCGAGGCTTGCCCGCGATGGCTTTCAGAGCGCTGCGTTTATCCAGTAAACACGCGCTAACGTTAACGACCATCGCGAGCAAGCTTCGCTCCTACAGGAACTGAACAGCATTACGCTGTTCGGCGGAGGCTTCGGGGCGGCCTGTCAGGTTCCCCTGGGCTTGGCCCGGGCCGTGGCTTCGGCGACCAGCGGATCATCCGGCCAGTAGTGCTTGGGGTAGCGGCCCTTGAGGTCCTTCTTGACCTCGGCATAGGTACTGCGCCAGAAGTTCGCCAGGTCCTGGGTCACCTGCACCGGCCGGCGGGCCGGGGACAGCAGGTGCAACTTGACCACCTGGCGGCCAGCGGCGATGCGCGGAGTTTCAGCCAGGCCGAACAGCTCCTGCAGGCGCACGGCGAGGATCGGCGGCTGTTCACTGTAGTCCAGGCGGATCGAAGAGCCGGACGGCACCTTCAGGTGCTGCGGGGCCAGCTCGTCCAGGCGCTGGGGCAGCGGCCAGGGCAACAGGCCGAGCAGGATGCCGGGCAGGTCCAGGTTGGCGAAGTGGGACAGGCGCGAGACCTTGCCCAGGTAGGGTTGCAACCAGTGCTCCAGGTCCGCGAGCAAGGCGGCGTCGCTGACATCCGGCCACTGGCTTTCACCCTTGGCGTCAAGCTCCAGCTGGCGCAGCAAGGCCACCCGTGCCTGCCACTGGCGCAGCTCGGCGGTCCAGGGCAACAGTTCCAGGCCCTTGCGCCGCACCAGCTGGACCAGGGCCAGGCTGCGAGCGGCTTCGTCCAGGCCCGGCAGCGGTTCGCGACCGAGCACCAGCTCGCCCACCTTGCGCTGGCGCTCGGCCCGCAGCACACCCTCGCGCTCGTCCCAGTCCAGTTGGTCGACGTGGCGCACTTGTTCCGCCAGCACCGTATCGAACAGTCCGGGATCGAATTCCGCCGCCAGGTAGATGCGTTCTTCGCGCTGGCCCTGGCGACTGCCCAGGTCGGCGATCACCAGCCAGGGCTGCTTCATCAGGTTGTCGGCCTCGCTGAACAGCGCAGCACGGCCGTTGGCCAGGCGATACTCGGCGCCGCCCGGGCGACGCTGCTGGGCCACACGGTCGGGATAGGCCAGGGCCAGCAAGGCACCGAGCCAGCGCGGGTGCTCGGGGTCGGCCACTGCGGCATCGGCCTGGCCGCGCAGGTAACCGCGATACTGGCGCGCCAGTTGCCGCGCGCGCTGCACCCCGCCCTGGGCACCCCGGGCCGCCCGCGCTTCACCCGAGAGCAGCACCAGGCGGCTATGCAGGTCGGCGTCGGCGCCGCGCAGGATGTCCCGTTCCCCAAGCAGGGCGGCAACGTCGCAAGCCATCTGCGCCAGGCCCAGGGACTGGCCGCGCAACAGCAGATGACCGATCCGCGGATGCGCCGGCAACTCGGCCATGGCCTGGCCGTGGCGGGTCAGGCTGCCGTCAGCCTTGAGTGCCCCCAGGCGCATCAGCAGGTCCCGGGCCTGGGCATAGGCGGCAGCGGGCGGGGCATCCAGCCAGGCCAGCTGGTCGGGGGCCATGCCCCAGCGCGCCAGTTGCAGCGCCAGGCCGGCGAGGTCGGCCTGGAGAATCTCCGGGCTGGCATGGGCCGCCAGTTGCTCCTGCTGGTCCGCCGACCACAGCCGGTAGCACACGCCCGGCTCCAGGCGCCCAGCCCGACCAGCACGCTGAGTAGCGCTGGCCCGCGAGATGCGCTGGGTATCCAGCCGGGTCATGCCACTGCCGGGATCGAAGCGTGGCACCCGCGCCAGCCCGGCATCCACCACCACTCGCACGCCGTCGATGGTCAAGCTGGTTTCGGCGATGTTGGTGGCCAGCACCACCTTGCGCTTGCCCGGCGGTGCCGGATCGATGGCAGCACGCTGGGCAGCCAGGTCGAGTTCACCATGCAACGGGCAGAGCAGGATCTGCTCACGCTCACCCAGGGACTCGGCCAATTGCTGATGCACCCGGCGAATCTCCGCCTGCCCCGGCAGGAACACCAGCAGGCTGCCCGTTTCATCGTCGATGGCCTCGAGCACGGCCTGGACGACCCTGGGCTCGATGAACTCGCCGGGCTGGAACGGCCGCCCCCAGCGCTGGGCAACCGGGAACATGCGCCCCTCGCTGCGCAGGATTGGCGCATTGTCCAGCAGGGCCGACAGGCGCTCGCCTTCCAGGGTCGCCGACATCAGCAGGATCTTCAGCGGCTGCTCGTCACGGAACAGCTCGCGGCCATTGAGGCTCAGGGCCAGGGCCAGGTCGGCATCCAGGCTGCGTTCGTGGAATTCGTCGAAGATCAGCAGGCCAACGCCTTCCAGCGCAGGGTCATCCTGCAGGCGCCGGGTGAGGATGCCTTCGGTGACGACTTCGATACGCGTGCGCGGGCCGACCTTGCTGTCCAGGCGGATGCGATAACCGACGGTTTCCCCGACTTTTTCCCCCAGCTCGCTGGCCAGGCGCTCGGCGGCGGCACGGGCGGCCAGGCGCCGTGGTTCGAGCATGAGGATGGTCTGCCCGGCCAGCCAGTCCTGGTCCAGCAGCGCCAGGGGCACGCGGGTGGTCTTGCCGGCACCGGGCGGGGCTTCGAGCACCGCTTCGTGGCGTGTCGCCAGGGCGTCACGCAATGCAGGCAAAACTTCATCGATCGGCAAGGAATTCATGCTGGCTCCAAAACAGAGGCGCGAGTATAACGGCGAACTGCCTGGGGTTAGTCATGGTCTGAGTGCTGATCGGCGAGACTCGCTGCCCTACTTCATTCTTCATGTGCCTTCGTGTTTGTTAGGAGAGATCCATGCGTATTCCTTACCGTGTCGTCGGCGGCATTCTGGTGACCGCCCTGCTGACCCAGCTCACCGCCTGTGGCTCGATCTTCTTTCCCGACCGACGCGGTCAGATCGACGGCAAGATCGATCCGGTGATCGTGGCGCTGGATGCCGTGGGCCTGCTGTTCTATGTAATCCCGGGGCTGATCGCCTTTGGTGTCGACTTCGCCACTGGCGCCATCTACCTGGAGCCGGGCAAGACCGCACAGGTCGCCCCGGAGAAACTCCAGCAGGCCATTGGCGCCGACGGTAAAGTCGACAATCGCAAGTTGCAGGCCATTCTCGAACGGGAACTGGGGGGCAGCTTCCCGCTGGACGACCCACGGCTGATCCAGCACAAGGGCAGCGTGCAGCAACTAGCCCTGTACGGGTTGCAACCGGCCGCTTGAGTGCGCCACACAAGGACTGTCCATGATCGGTAACCCGGAACACGCCCGCCTCCTGCGCCTCGCCACCCGCGCCTCGGTCACCGTGGCGGGAATCCTGATCCTGACCAAGGCCGTGGCCTGGTGGCTTAGCGGTTCGGTGAGCATGCTCGCGGGCCTCACCGATTCGGTGCTCGACGGTTTCACTTCGCTGCTGAATCTGCTGGCCGTGCATTACGCCCTGCGCCCGGCGGACGATGACCACCGTTACGGCCACGGCAAGGCCGAGTCCCTGGCCGGCATGGCCCAGGCCTTGTTCATCGCGGGCAGTGCGGTGCTGATCGCCTTCCAGGCGTTCGAACGCCTGCATCACCCGGAGCCGGTCGGGGCGCCGTGGCTGAGTATCGGGGTGATCATCCTGTCACTGGTACTGACCGGCGCCCTGCTGGTGCTGCAGCACCGGGTTATCCGGGCCACCGGTTCCAACGCGGTGCGGGCCGACTCGCTGCACTACCGCTCCGACCTGATGCTCAATGGCAGCATCCTCCTGGCCCTGGCCCTGGCGGCCTTCGGCTGGCAGCAGGTGGATGCCTGGTTCGGCCTGGGGATTGCCGTGTACATCCTATGGAGCGCGATCCAGATCGCCCGGGAAAGTTTCTCGGTGCTGATGGACGAAGAACTGCCCACCGAGGTCAGCCAGCACATGCTGGAGCTGGCTTGCAGCGTGCCCGGGGTACTGGGTGCCCATGACCTGCGGACACGGATTTCCGGCAGTCGCTGGTTCGTCCAGTTGCACCTGGAGCTACCCGGCGACCTGACGCTGAGCGTGGCCCACGGCATCAGCGATCAGGCCGCCGATGCAATCCACGCGGCCTACCCGCGAGCCGAAGTGCTGGTGCACGCCGACCCGCAGGAAGTGGTCAAGGCCGCCAGGGCTCAGTAGGTCACCTGGTAGCCCCGTGAGCTCAGGCAATTGCCCTGGGCCTGGCGATAGGCCTGGACCACTTCGGGTGCGGGCCGGTAGGTCGCGCTGGCCGGATCGAAGCCGCTCTGCTGCACCGCCCAGCGATAACAGTCGTAGCGATCCTGGTCGACCTGTTGCGGTGGCTGGCCATTGAGTGGATAGGCCAGCACGTCGTAGCCATTGCCCGGCGATTGCGCTGCCGGAGGTGCAACGCCCGTGGGCGGCGCGACCACCACATACTCCTGGGTATTGGCCTCGTAGGTGTAGTAGGCGCCGGCAGCGAGGAAAAACAACGCACTGCCGATCCACACTTCCCGCGCGTAATCCGGCAGATAACCCACGCGGATGCCATGGGGAGGGCTCACCACCACGTAGCGAGTGCCCTGGGGCCGATACCAGTAGCCACCCGAGAAGAAGTAGTCCTGGCCGCGATACGGCACCCGGAAATCGCGCTCGGGGAACCGGTCGATCAGGTGGCCCGGGCGATACTGCGGCCCCGGGGCCCATCCATTGCCGCGACCATCGGGACGACCCGGCCAGCGATAGTCATTGGGGTGGTGATTGTCAGGGCGCCAGCCAGGATTACCGGCCTGCCAATGCTGGTTGTAATCGTTGCGCCGGGGGATGTCCTGGTAATAACCGCGTTTGGGTTCCTGGGTCTGGCGCACGGTATCCGGGCGCGGCTGGATCGGCAGGTTCGGGGCCGGTTGCGGCGCTGGCCGTGCTTGCTGCTCGGCTTCGTGACGAGGCCGCTCTTGCCACTGCCCATCCTGATGTTGTGGGTTGCGCTCGAACTGCCGGCTGTTGTCGCCACGGATGATCTCGTTCTGCACACGCGGTTGCTGCGGGGCCGGCTGCTGGTAAGCCGGATGGCCCTGGCTGTTCTCCCTGCGGCCTTCAGGAGCATGCTCGCGCTGGCCTCCGGCCTGCTCTCCCTGCTGGGGAGGGCGCCTCTCGTCTCGCTCATCGGCGAGCACTTGCGCGCTGACGCTCACGCACAACACACCAACACCTGCCATACGCCAGATGCGCGACTTCATGCTATTCCTCACTGCGAATTGGGGGCCTGAACATAAGACTGGAAAAAGCCCAGGGCGGTTCTGCTAGAGATTATCAGTCACGAGACTTATTTCGCAGGCAATAAAAAAGGGTGGCCCGTCGGCCACCCCTTGAGATTTTGTCCGTGCTCGGCGCTTGTGGCACCGGCTCACCTCACTCCGTCTTCTGGACAGGGTGTAGCCCGGGGGCCTGCCCAACCCGGTGGGGTTGGCGGCCGCGGCAGGCCTGATTCGGCGGGCCGCAGTGGACTGTGTGTCCGGGCAGTGATTCTGGTGATAAGGATAGGCTCGGGCCCGCGACAGAGGATTGCGAAGATTGCTTTGCAAAACAGCTCTTGCGCAATTTTTAACCCTAGATAGATAATTCGACGCAATAGTTAAGACAAAGGCCCGAATGATGAGCAAACTTGACCGCTACGACCTGAGCATTTTGGCGGAACTGCAACGCGACGCCCGCATCTCCAACCAGGAGCTGGCCGAACGCATCGGCTTGTCACCCTCGCCCTGCTCGCGCCGGGTCAAGCAACTGGAAGACGACGGCTACATCTCCCGCCAGGTCGCCCTGCTGGACCGCAAGATGCTCGGTCTGAGCCTGACCGCCTACGTGCTCATCGGCATGGATCGCCACACCCCGGAACGCTTCGAGAATTTCGAGGCGGCGATCCGCAACCTGCCCCAAGTGCTGGAGTGCAGCCTGGTGACCGGCATGGACGCTGACTACCAGCTCAAGGTGGTGGTACCGGACATGGACCACTACCAGAAGCTGCTGCTGGGCCACCTGACCCGTATCGAAGGCGTGACCAGCGTTCGCTCCAGCTTCGTGCTCAACCAGGTGCTCAACAGCACCGAACTGCCACTGACGCACCTGCGCAACTGAGCCCAGCCAGCATCAGCCGCCAGCCCCTGGCTGTGGCGACGTAACGCACGCAGATCAATGCCCGGACCGGACCGCTTGGCGTATACTCGCCCGGCTTTTTTTGTCCTGCCTGCACTGGAGATGTTCGATGGATCCAGCAGTATTCGAAGAATGGATGATGACCGGCCTGGTCAGCATCCTGATCCTTTTCATGGGTTTCATCGTCTGGGACCTGGCCAAGAAATCCAAGGCCGGACGCTTCGGCTCGTTCATCCTGTTCTTCGTTCTCGGCCTGGGCGTGGCCGCCTTCATCATCAAGAGCGTGGTGATCGGCCTGATCGAGAGCGGCGCCCTATAGCTGCGCCGGAACCTCCTTCCACTGGCCCTGATCCAGGCCCTCCAGGGTCCAGTCACCGATACGCACCCGCACCAGCCGCAGCGTCGGCAACCCTACCGCCGCCGTCATGCGCCGCACCTGGCGATTGCGCCCCTCACGAATCACCAGTTCCAGCCAACTGGTCGGCACGCTCTTGCGAAAGCGCACCGGCGGGTTGCGCTCCCACAGTTGCGGCTCTTCCAACTGGCGCGCCTGGGCCGGCAGGGTCATGCCGTCATTGAGCTGCACACCGTCGCGCAGGCGCTGCAACTGCTCGGCGCTCGGTTCGCCTTCCACCTGGACCCAATAGGTCTTGGCCAGCTTGTGCTTGGGGTCAGCAATACGGGCCTGCAATTGCCCATCGTTGGTCAGCAGCAACAGGCCCTCGCTGTCACGGTCCAGGCGTCCGGCGGGATAGACCCCGGGAATCGCGATGTAGTCCTTGAGCGTCGCCCGGCCGTCGCCGTCACTGAACTGAGTGAGCACGTCGAATGGTTTGTTGAACAGGATCAACCGCGGCTCGGCCGGCGGGGCCTTGGCGACGCGCTTGGCAGGGGATGGGGAAAACGGCTTCGCACCGGGGCGGCGGGAAGCGGGACGAGGAGGACGGGACATGAGCTAGGGAACATCTGACGATCAGGGCCGACAATGCTAGCAGGCCGTTGAAAAACTATCTGCGTTGCCATCGCTGCGCTGAAAACAGGCTGGTGCACCAGCCCGGTCAAAATGCTCATTTACCAAGCGTAAACTGCACTTTTTCGCCTGCTTTCGCCTTGCGCTGGCTGCCTCGCCTACGTTTTTCAACGGCCTGTTACTGGCCTGATCGCCAAATGACCATGGGGCGAGGTGTCAGCGGAACGGCGGCTCGTCGAAGCTGCGCAGTTTGCGCGAGTGCAGGGAATTGAGCTCGCTGCGCAGCAGGTCCACCGCCTCGATGCCGATCTTCAGGTGCTGGCTGACCGCCCGCTCATAGAAGGCGTTGGCCGCACCCGGCAGCTTGATCTCGCTGTGCAGGGGTTTGTCCGAAACGCACAGCAAGGTGCCGTAGGGAACCCGCAGACGATAACCCTGGGCGGCAATGGTGCCGCTTTCCATGTCCACCGCCACGGCCCGGGACAGGTTGATCAGTGGCCGTTCCTCGGCCCAGCGCAATTCCCAGTTGCGGTCGTCGTAGGTCAGCACGGTACCGGTGCGCAGGCGCTTCTTCAGTTGCTCGCCCTTCTCCCCGGTGACGTTGGCCGCCGCCTCTTGCAGCGCCAGCTGGACTTCGGCCAGGGCCGGGATCGGGATGTTCGGCGGCACCACGCGATCGAGGATGCCGTCGCGGCGCATGTAGGCATGGGCCAGCACGTAGTCACCAATGGTCTGGGACTGCCGCAGGCCGCCGCAGTGGCCGATCATCAGCCAGCAGTGGGGACGCAGCACGGCCAGGTGGTCGGTGATGTTCTTGGCATTGGATGGACCGACGCCGATGTTCACCAGGGTCACGCCGTGGCCATCGCTGGCCTGCAGGTGATAGGCCGGCATCTGGTAGCGATGCCAGACCACCCCGGCGGCAATCGCCGAGGCTTCGCCGTGGTCCATGCCCTTTTCAATGATCACGTTGCCCGGCAACACCATGCGCACGAAACGCGGGTCGTTGCGCAGTTGCTCCAGGCCATGGACGATGAACTGGTCGACGTAGCGGTGGTAGTTGGTCAGCAGGATCCACGGCTGCACATGGCGCCAGTCGCTGCCGGTGTAATGCACCAGGCGACGCAGGGAGAAATCCACCCGCGCGGCGTCGAACAGCGCCAGCGGCAGCGGATTGGCGTTTTCCCAGTTGTACAGGCCGTCGGCGATGCCATCGGTGGCGGCCGACAGGTCGGTGCTCGGGAAAACCCGGGCCAGGGCCGCGGCGGTCACGCCGGAGCCGGCCAGTTCATCGCCCTGCTCCACGACGTAGGGGTAGGGAATGTTCTGCTCGCTCACACCCACTTCCACCGTCACGGTGAAATCGTGCATCAACGGCTCCAACTGCTCGAGCAGGTAATTGCGGAAAGCCGCTGGATGGGTGACGGTGACGCTGTAGGTGCCTGGCAGCTGGACCTTGGCGTAGGCCCGGGTGGTCTGCGGCACTTCGCCCTGGCAGTGATAGGTCAGGCGCAGTTCGGGATAACGGAACAGCGCTCGCTGCTCGGCATTCGGCTCGATGCGGTCCTTGAGGTAACGCTTGAGCGCCTGGCTCAGCGCCGTGGTGGCCTGCTCATGCAAAGCAGCCAGCCGGTCCACGGCTTGTTCGGCGGATTGAACGACAATAAAAGCTTCGGTCACGATGAGCACCCTGTGTTCTGATCTTGCAGGCGTCCATCTTGCCTGCAACCTCGTCCCACGGGAACAGTGGCATGGTGGTCGGGGCCGGTGAACCGGCCCCGACGAAGCTCAGAAACCCTGCGGAGTGGAACGGGCAACGATGGCGGCCACATCCAGTCCACGCGGCAAGGTGCCGTAGACTCGCGCGCCCTGCCCTCCCAGGCGACTGGCGATGAAGGCGTCGCTCACCGTTTCATTGCCGGCCTCCAGCAACAGCTTGGCTTGCAGCCCCAGGGCGATGTCCTCGGTCAGCTGGCGAGCACGGTACTGGATATCGTCGGTGTCCTTGAAGCTCTCCTTCAATCCAGCGATATGGCTGGCCAGGCGCCGGTCGCCATGGCCGTCACCCAGCTCGGCGAACAGCACATCGAGCACCCCCGGCTCCTTCGACAGAGCCCGCAGCACATCCAGGCACTGGACGTTGCCCGAACCTTCCCAGGTGGAGTTCACCGGCGCTTCCCGGTACAGGCGCGGGAGGATGCTGTCCTCGACATAACCGGCCCCGCCCATGCACTCGGCAGCCTCGTTGATCATCGCCGGGGCACGCTTGCAGATCCAATACTTGCCCACGGCCGTCACCAGCCGCGAGAACTTCGCTTCCTGGACGTCGTCCTGGTGATCCAGGGCCCGCCCCATGCGCATGCTCAGGGCCAGGGCCGCTTCGCTTTCCAGGGCCAGGTCGGCCAGCACGTTCTGCATCAATGGCTGCTCACTGAGCACCCGGCCACCGACGCTGCGATGGGCACAGTGATGGCTGGCCTGGGTCAGGGCCTGGCGCATCAGTGAGCTGGAACCCACCATGCAATCGAAACGGGTCATGGCCACCATTTCGATGATGGTCGGCACGCCGCGCCCTTCCTCGCCGACCATCCAGGCCAGGGCACCGCGAAACTCCACTTCGCTGGAGGCGTTGGACTGGTTGCCCAGCTTGTTCTTCAACCGCTGGATGTAGAACTGGTTGCGGCTGTCATCCGGGCGATGACGCGGCAGCAGGAAGCAGCTCAGGCCCTTGTCGGTCTGGGCCAGGGTCAGGAAGGCATCGCACATCGGCGCCGAACAGAACCACTTGTGCCCGACCAGCTCATAAGCCTGCCCCGGGCCCGTGGCGCCCACCGGGTAGGCCCGGGTGGTGTTGGCGCGCACGTCGGTGCCACCCTGTTTCTCGGTCATGGCCATGCCGATGGTCAACCCGGCCTTGTGCTGCATGCCGACGTTGCGTGGGTCGTACTGGGTGGCGAGGATCTTCGGCAGCCACTGCTCGGCGATGTCCGCTTGCAGCTTCAGTGCCGGCACACAGGCGAAGGTCATGGTCAGCGGGCAACCGCTGCCGGCCTCGGCCTGGCTGTGCAGGTAGGTCATGGCAGCCCGTGCCACGTGTGCACCCGGCTGTGGATCGGTCCAGGGCAGCGAGGTCAGGCCACCCTCGATCGCGGCCTGCATCAACTGGTGGTAGGCCGGATGGAACTCCACCAGGTCGATCCGGTGGCCGAAGCGGTCATGGCTGGTAAATACGGGCTTGTTCTGATTGGCCAGGAACCCCGCCTCCATCAACGGACCGCCGGCCAGGGCACCATAGGCATCGACCCGGGACTCGGCCCAGCCGGCGCCGAACCGGTGCATCCACTGCTGCAACGGCAGGTCGATCCGATAGAGGTTGCTACCGTCCAGGGCAGGCGGCTGGTTGGTGACTTCGTGGGTTTCAGCGAACTGGTGGAGGTTCATAGCGGGGCTCCTTCAGGGTGTGCCAAGACCCCAGTTAAGCACCCGCCTCCCGTTGAACAAAGTGGCATATACGCCTAAATATCGGCGCTTTCGCCTTGTTCTTCGAGCAATACATATTTGACCAGTACCGCCTGCAATGCCTCGAACTTCACCGGTTTGCCCAGGTAATCGGCACCGGAGCCGGCAATGCAGCCCTCTGTACCGGGCATGCACGCCAACAGGACCGGCAAACGGGCATAACCCGGCAACGCCTGGGCCTGGAGACGGAACGCCCCCAATTGCGCGGGGCTGATGTCACCCTCCACCAGCACGGCGCTGATGGCCTCGCGCCCCAGCACTTGCAAGGCATCCGTAGGGCTGGCGACGGTACGCACCCGGTACCCCAGCTTGAGCAACATGCCCCGCAGCACCAGCTGATTGACGTCGTTGTCATCGATCAGCAGCACGGTGCAATCCTGGGGCAGGCGCCGCGGGCGTGTCGCCGGCGAGCGTGCGACAGGCTCCTGGCAGTCGAATTGCACATGCAGGCGGAAGCAGCTGCCATGGCCTGGGGTCGACTCGTGAGTCAGTTGCCCACCCAGCAATTCCACCAGTTGCCTGCAGATCGCCAGGCCGATGCCCAAGCCGCCGTATTCACGGGTCATGGAACCATCGAGCTGGAAGAAGCGCTGGTACAGGGTGGCCTCATCCAGGTTGATGAAGCCGATGCCGCTGTCGATCACCTCGAAGGTCAGGTTCAGTCGTCCCGCTGGCGCGGCCCGGTTGACGACGCGCAAGACGACTCCGCCGCTGGGGGTGAACTTGATCGCGTTTTCCAGCAGGCATTCCAGGCAGTGGCTGAGCTTGCAGCGATCCCCTAGCAGGCGGTCGGGCAGGCCGGTGCCCAGATCAACCTGGAAGGACAGCGACTTGTTCGCCGCACTGGCCCCGAACTGGGTCTGCAAGGCGCTGAGCAGCGAGCGCAGGCTGAACGGCTGGCACTGCGCAGTGAGCTTGCCAGCCTGCAATTCGGTCAGGGTGAGGATGCCGTTGACCATGCGCATCATGTCGCGGGCGGAACCGGCGGCGGTCTGCTGGTACTGTTCCAGTTCAGGGTCCAGCTCCAGGGTCTGCATCAATTCCAGAGAGCCGATGACACCGTTCATCGGCGTGCGCAGTTCGTGGGTCAGGGTGGCCAGGAATTCATCCTTGAGCCGGTTGCTGTGGGCCAGCTGCTGGTTCAGCACCTCCAGTTTCTGCCCGGCCTCCAGCAAGGTCTGGGCCTGCTGCTCGCGCATCGAGTTGATCCGGTCGGCCAGGGCCAGGGACAGCAGCGCCACCTCGATCGCCGAGCCGATCTGGCTGGCATACATGGTCAGGAACACGTTCGGCAGGTAGCCCAGGACCATCAGTGTGTTGATCACCCCGCCGAACAGGAAGGCCGACCAGGCGATGATGAAGTAGCGCGCCACCCGCAGGCCGCGGCACCAGGCAACGATGCCCGCCACGTAGATCACCACGGTGAAGACCAGGGCCAGGGTGGTGGCCAGGCGCAGCGCCAGGGCGTAGCTGGTCATCAGCGACAAGGCCATGACCAGGGCGCCGAATCCCATCAGCGCCAGCAGTATGCGGTCGACCCAGGGACTGTGCTGGGAAGTCTGCAGGAAGCTGCGGGCGAACTGGCTGCCGAACAGGCCGGCCGAACCGATGAAGAAGGGCGTGGCGGCATTGGCCCACCAGGGATTGTCGGGCCAGAAGTACTCCACCGCGGCACCGTTGACCGAGAGCTGGTACAGGCCGAACGAAGCTATATAGACGATGTAGTAGAGGTAGCTGGTATCACGCACGCTGAGGTAGATGAACAGGTTGTACACCAGCATCCCCAGCAGCACCCCGTAGATCAGCCCGAGCACATACAGCCGTACCGGCTGGGCCTCGAGATAGGCGGTGCCGGACCAGAGACTCACCGGGGCCTGGATCGAACCCTCGCTGGCCAGGCGCAAGTAGACCGTCTGGTGTTCGTGGGGAGAGAAATTCAGGTTGAACAGGTAGTTGTTCTGGCGGATCTGCCGGCTGTCGAAGGGCAAGGCATCGCCGGTACGCCCGGCCAGGCGGTAACCACCTGCTTCGTCGGGGACGTACAGGTCCAGGTGATCCAGGGGCGGATAGGCCAGCTCCAGCAACCAGCTGCGTTGTGCGGCCGGATTCGCGGGACGGTAGTCCAGGTCGATCTTGAGCCAGAATGCCGAACGCGAGTAGCCGGCATTGAGCGTGTCCTTGTCATGGGCCTTGAAGTACCCGGCCAAAGCACCAGAGCTGACATCGGCGATCGTCGCCTGGCCACCGGTGTCCTCGAGGACTTGCATCGCGCGGCCCAGGGGCAGGCGCTGGGTGAACTCGTCGAACTCGACGGCACCGGCCAGCATCGGCAGGCTCAACAGCAACATCAGCAAATAGCGCATTAAAGCCCCGGCGTGGCTTGTCCGGTTGTGTCAGGAAGTCCCCCATTTCCCTTGAGTAGACGTCAACCAGCATGACCTGTTATTGGTTTGAAACCACTCTAGCATAGCCGCTGATGGCCATTGAACACCATTGCGAATTTTAGTCTAAAGGCTCTAGAACGGGCATTTCAGCGCAATCCAGCGAGCTAGAGCTGTTGCCTTGGTCAGGTTCCCCGCCCCGGAGCAAGCGCCGTGGCACATTCCACGCCAGGCGCCGCGCAAAAAAGCGTTTGGTGGTAAGCTCGCCGCCCATGAATACCTACAGCTCCCGCCCCGTTGTCCTCTGTCTCTCCGGCCACGACCCTAGTGGCGGCGCCGGCTTGCAGGCAGATATCGAAGCCCTGCTGGCCCAGGGTTGTCATGCAGCTCCGGCTGTCACCGCCCTGACCGTGCAAGATACGGTCAACGTCAGCGATTTCCGCGTCCTGGATCGCGAGTGGGTACTGGCCCAGGCCAATGCCGTGCTCAATGATTCCACGGTGGCCGCGGTCAAGCTGGGCATGCTCGGCTCCCTGGAAATGGTCGACACCGTGGTCGAGCTGCTCCAGGCGCACCCGCACCTGCCGCTGGTCTGCGATCCGGTGCTGCGCGCCGGCGGCGGTGGCCGGCTGGGCAAGGACGAAGTGGGTTACGCCATGCGCGAACGCTTGCTGCCCCTGGCGACCATCGCCACCCCCAACCTCCCCGAAGCCCGGATCCTGGCGGAACTGCCCGAGGGCACCGCCGACCAGTGCGCAGAAAAACTCCTGCCCTACATCAAGCACCTGCTGATCACCGGCGGCCATGGCGACGAACACGAAGTGCACAACCGCCTGTACAGCCGCGATGGCCTGCGTGAAACCTATACCTGCCAGCGCCTGCCAGGCAGCTACCATGGTTCCGGCTGCACCCTGGCCAGCGCCCTCGCCGGCCGCCTGGCCCAGGGCGAGCACTTGGCCAGCGCCGTGAAAACGGCCCTGGACTACACCTGGCGGACCCTGCGCGACGCCGAACAACTGGGGCGTGGCCAATTCGTCCCGCGCCGCCTGCCGCTGGATTTCTGCTCGTAATGTCATGAGGCCCGCCCAATGAAACTACGTGGTCTGTACGCCATCACCGACAGCCAGCTGTTGGCCGGCAAGTTCCAGGAATATGTAGAGGCAGCGCTGGAAGGCGGTGTCACCCTGCTGCAGTACCGCGACAAGAGCGACGACCAGGCCCGCCGCCTGCGGGAAGCCGAAGCCCTGCTCGGCCTGTGCGAGCGCTACAAGACCCACCTGATCATCAACGATGACGCCGAGTTGGCGGCTCGGATCGGTGCCGGCGTACACCTGGGCCAGACCGACGGCCCACTGACACCGGCCCGGGCCCTGCTGGGCCGCCAGGCGATCATCGGCGCCACCTGTCACAGCCAGCTGGCGCTGGCCGAGCAAGCGGCCCGGGAAGGCGCCAGCTATGTCGCCTTCGGTCGCTTCTTCAACTCCACCACCAAGCCCGGCGCGCCCACTGCCAACCTGGAGCTGCTGGACCAGGCCCGGGCCAGCCTGCAACTGCCCATCTGCGTAATCGGCGGCATTACCCTGGATAACGCAGCGCCGCTGGTCAGCCATGGCGCCGACCTGCTGGCCGTGGTCCACGGGCTGTTCGGCGCCGACAGCGCCGAGCAGGTAACCCAACGCGCCCGAGCCTTCAATGCCCTGTTCGATCGTTGAATAGTCAATTGCTGATTTTTGAGAGCCCTGCCATGTCTCGTTCCGAAACCCTGTTTGCCAACGCCCAGAAACACATTCCCGGTGGCGTCAACTCGCCAGTCCGGGCCTTCCGCAGCGTGGGCGGCACTCCGCTGTTCTTCAAGCACGCCGAAGGCGCCTACGTCACCGACGAAGACGACAAGCGTTATGTCGACTATGTCGGCTCCTGGGGCCCGATGATCCTGGGCCACAGCCACCCGCAGGTGCTGGATGCGGTACGCAAGCAGCTGGAGCACGGCCTGTCCTACGGCGCACCGACCGCCATGGAAACCGAGATGGCCGACCTGGTGTGCTCCATCGTGCCGTCCATGGAGATGGTGCGCATGGTCAGCTCCGGCACCGAAGCCACCATGAGCGCCATCCGCCTCGCCCGTGGCTACACCGGCCGTGATGCCATCATCAAGTTCGAAGGCTGCTACCACGGCCATTCCGACAGCCTGCTGGTCAAGGCCGGTTCCGGCCTGCTGACCCAGGGCGTACCCAGCTCGGCCGGGGTACCGGCGGACTTCGCCAAGCACACCCTGACCCTGCCGTTCAACGACCTGGACGCCGTGCAGAAGATGCTCGCCGAGACCGGCAAGGACGTGGCCTGCATCATCGTCGAGCCCGTGGCCGGCAACATGAACTGCGTGCCCCCGGCTCCCGGTTTCCTCGAAGGCCTGCGCGAGCAGTGCGACAAGCATGGCGTGGTGCTGATCTTCGACGAAGTGATGACCGGCTTCCGGGTCGCCCTCGGCGGCGCCCAGGCCCACTACGGCGTAACCCCGGACCTGTCGACCTTCGGCAAGATCATCGGTGGCGGCATGCCAGTGGGCTGTTTCGGTGGCAAGCGCCAGATCATGGAGCACATCGCGCCGCTGGGTGCGGTCTACCAGGCCGGTACCCTGTCCGGTAACCCGCTGGCCATGGCCGCAGGCCTGACCACCCTGCGCCTGATCAGCCGCCCGGGCTTCCACGCCGAACTCAGCGACTACACCAGCCGTCTGCTCGATGGCCTGCAGCAACGCGCCGATGCCGCCGGCATCCCGTTCGTCACCACCCAGGCGGGAGGCATGTTCGGCCTGTACTTCAGTGGCGCCGATGACATCGTCACCTTCGATGACGTGATGTCCAGCGACGCGAACCTGTTCAAGCGCTTCTTCCACCTGATGCTCGAAGGTGGCGTATACCTGGCGCCAAGCGCCTTCGAAGCGGGCTTCACCTCGATCGCCCACGGCGAGACCGAGCTGAAGCTGACCCTGGATGCTGCAGAACGCGCCTTTGCCGCGCTGAAGTGAATCGACTCGACGGACGCAGCGCCCTGCTGCGTCCGTCGAGCTCTTTACTCGGAATTTGCACCCCACAACAGGGGAAATACTGGCGAAAGCGTCGGATATCGCGCCCATGCAGCAGAAAAACGAGCAAAGACTTTGTAAGGTGGGCCCTGCTTATTTCATAATGCGCGCTGATTGGGCCCCACGCTGGCCCGCGCGCCCCTCAGAGGTAAGTCGATTCCCATGAACCGCACCGGCCGCGCCCTGACACTGGGCTGCCTGTTGCTCCTTCAACCCCTGCTGGCGCACGCACAAGCAGGCGGCAACTCGTTGTTGATCCCGGCGCTGGGTCGCTGCACCCTCGATCCCCAGGCACAGGAACAAGCCGAGGCACTTGCCGCGTGCCAGAAAGCCGCCGATGACGGGGATGCACAGGCGCAATACGAGTTGGGTGAGTTCTACTACGAGGGCAAGGGCGCGCCACGCGACCTCAACCAGGCCCTGAGCTACTTCGAGAAAGCCTCCCTGCAAGGACACGCCCAGGCGCAGTTCAAGCTGGGCACCATGTTCTTCCATGGCGAAGGTGTACCGGCCAACAACGTCCAGGCCTACATCGTGCTGAAGATGGCTGCGGTCAATGGCGCCGAAGATGCCCTGGACACCGCCGATGAAGTCGCCGAGCACATGCAGCGCGACGAGCTGGAAGTCGCCACCCAGGTGCTGGGACAGATTTTTCGCAAGTACCTGCTGGAATTGCAGAGCGCCGACGGCCGCTCGCCCTTCTCACCCCTGCCCTGACAGTTCGCGCCAGCCGCTGACCAGCAAGGCGGCGCATCATGACAAACGGCAAAAGAAATCGGACGAGGCTATTTTTCGGGCATCGGCATCGGGAACGGCATGACGTTGCCCACGCCACGGGCCTCGCTGATCTTCGGCGTCCCCAGGCGCTCCACTTCGTCGATGCGCACGATCGAGTGCATCGGCACGAAACTGCGCACGACGCCTTCGAACTGGGCCTTGAGTTTTTCTTCGCTGGGATCGACCACCACTTGCGTGCGCTCGCCAAAAACGAACTCCTCGACCTCCAGGAACCCCCACAGATCGCTTTGATAGATCTGCTTGGCGTACATCTCGAACACCTGGCCCTGGTTGAGGAAAATCACCTTGTAGATTGGAGCTTCGCGTTTGGTCATGGCGGGCGGGTAACAGATCGACGGACAAAAATGGGGCGCGAACTATAGCATAGCTACCCGACGTGCAATGCTAGGAACCTGTGGACATGGCCCCTATAATGCGCGGTTCTTTGAATCACGTGATGACCCGTCCATGGCCAAGAAGCTTTACATCGAAACCCACGGTTGCCAGATGAACGAGTACGACAGCTCGCGCATGGTGGATCTGCTGGGTGAGCACCAGGCCCTGGAAGTCACGGCTCGCGCCGAAGACGCGGACGTCATCCTGCTCAATACCTGCTCCATCCGCGAGCGCGCCCAGGACCGGGTCTACTCCCAACTGGGGCGCTGGCGCGAGCTGAAGCTGGCCAACCCGGACATGGTGATCGCCGTGGGCGGCTGCGTGGCCAGCCAGGAAGGCGCGGCCATTCGCGACCGGGCCCCCTATGTGGACGTGGTCTTCGGCCCGCAGACCCTGCACCGCCTGCCGGAAATGATCGACATCGCCCGGAGTACCAAGCTGCCGCAGGTGGATGTGTCGTTCCCGGAGATCGAAAAGTTCGACCACCTGCCCGAGCCACGCATCGATGGCCCCAGCGCCTATGTCTCGGTGATGGAAGGCTGCAGCAAGTACTGCACGTTCTGCGTCGTGCCCTATACCCGTGGCGAAGAAGTCAGCCGGCCGTTCGACGACGTGATCGCCGAGATCATCCACCTGGCCGAGAACGGCGTTCGCGAAGTCACCCTGCTGGGCCAGAACGTCAACGGTTACCGCGGCCAGACCCATGAGGGACGCGTCGCCGACCTGGCCGAGCTGATCCGCGTGGTCGCCGCCGTCGACGGCATCGAGCGGATCCGCTACACCACCTCGCACCCACTGGAGTTCTCCGACAGCCTGATCCAGGCCCACGCCGAAGTGCCGGAGCTGGTGAAGCACCTGCACCTGCCGGTCCAGTCGGGCTCCGACAGGATCCTGGCCGCGATGAAGCGCAACCACACCGCCCTGGAATACAAATCCAAACTGCGCAAGCTGCGCGCGGCGGTACCGGGGATCTGCATCAGCTCGGACTTCATCGTCGGATTCCCGGGAGAAACCGAAAAGGACTTCCAGCAGACCATGAAGCTGATCGAGGACGTAGGGTTCGACTTCTCCTACTCCTTCGTCTACAGCCCGCGCCCGGGCACTCCGGCCGCCGACCTGGCGGACGATACCCCCGAAGCCCTGAAGAAGGAGCGCCTGAGCGCCCTGCAGCACCGCTTGAACCAGCAGGGGTTTGAAATCAGCCGACAAATGGTGGGCTCGATCCAGCGGATCCTGGTGACCGACTACTCGAAGAAAGACCCCGGGGAGCTTCAGGGGCGGACCGAGAACAACCGGATCGTCAACTTCCGCTGCGATGATCCGACGCTGATCGGCCAATTCGCCGATGTCCACATCGACGCTGCGCAACCCCATTCGCTGCGTGGCTCACTGCTGGTGTAGGAACCTGGAAGCCGGCCTGCGTGGGAACCTGCTGGCCAGGCAGGCTGCTTCCACGCTCAGCCGACCCGGGAAAAAATACCGACAGTCATTGCCCCGCATAAGAGCTTTCGCACCCAGGCTGCTGGCGTTATCCTTGAATTCATCTTAATTGCCGTTGGGCGGCTAAAAACGACCTTGAACGCACCCATAGAACCTCATCGTTTCATCCTCGAGCCCTTCGAGGCTCGCCGTTTCGCCAACCTGTGCGGGCAGTTCGACGAGCACTTGCGCTTGATCGAGCAGCGCCTGACGATCGAGATCCGCAATCGCGGCAATCAGTTCGAACTGATTGGCGAACCCAAGCACACCACCTCCGCCGAACATCTCCTGCGCCGTCTCTACCGGGAAACCAAGGGCACCGAGCTGTCGCCGGACCTGGTGCACCTGTTCCTGCAGGAATCCGCCGTGGAAGAGCTCGACAATCCTTCGGTCGCCGACGCCGCCGTAGCCTTGCGCACCAAGAAAGGCATGATTCGCCCCCGCGGCCTGAATCAGCAGCGCTACGTCAAGGAGATCCTCGGCAACGACATCAACTTCGGCATTGGCCCGGCCGGCACCGGCAAGACCTACCTGGCCGTGGCCTGCGCCGTGGATGCCCTGGAACGCGAGCAAGTGCGCCGCATCCTGCTGGTGCGCCCAGCGGTGGAAGCGGGCGAAAAACTGGGCTTCCTGCCTGGCGACCTGGCGCAAAAAATCGACCCGTACCTGCGTCCGCTGTATGACGCGCTGTATGAAATGCTCGGCTTCGAACAGGTGGCCAAGCTGATCGAGCGCCAGGTCATCGAGATCGCGCCCCTGGCCTACATGCGCGGCCGGACCCTGAACAACAGCTTCATCATCCTCGATGAAAGCCAGAACACCACCGTGGAACAGATGAAGATGTTCCTCACCCGGATCGGTTTTGGCTCCACCGCAGTGATCACCGGCGACATCACCCAGGTCGACCTGCCCAAGGGCACCAAGTCGGGCCTGGCCCAGGTGATCAACGTGCTCAAGGATGTGCCCGGCATCAGCTTCACTCACTTCATGCCCAAGGACGTGGTGCGCCATCCGCTGGTGCAGCGCATCGTCGAAGCCTATGAGCGCTTCGAGCTGCAAGCCGACGACGAGGCCGCCAAGGCTGCCGCCGACAGGGGCAACCGCCGCGATGCTTGAGCTTGACCTGCAACGCGCCAGCCAACAGCCGGCCCCCAGCGATGAACAGTTCCGCCAATGGTGCGAGCTGGCCCTGCGCCAGCGCACTGCCGATTCGGAACTGACCATCCGCCTGGTGGACGAAGACGAAGGCCGCGAGCTGAATCACACCTGGCGTCACAAGGATTACGCAACCAATGTGTTGTCATTTCCTGCCGACGTACCGGATGAACTGCTGGATATCCCCCTGCTGGGGGATCTGGTGATCTGCATTCCGGTGGTCGAGCGCGAGGCCGCCGAACAAGGCAAGGAACTTGAGGCCCACTGGGCCCATCTGGTGATCCACGGCTGCTTGCATCTGTTGGGCTACGACCATATAGATGACGACGAAGCCGAGGAAATGGAAGCACTGGAACGAACGTTGCTTGCAGAACTGGGTCATCCCGACCCTTATGCAGACGACGAAAACTGATCAACAAACCCCTGTAACAACCTAAGGATTCAGAGCAATCGCTATGAGCGAAGATCGATCGAGCAACGGGCAAAAGTCATGGCTGGGCAAACTGACCCAGGCTTTTGCCCATGAGCCGAAAAACCGCCAGGAGCTGCTGGAGCTGCTGCGCGAAGCCCATCAGAACAAATTGCTGGACAGCGAAGCGCTGGCCATCGTCGAAGGCGCCATCCAGGTGGCTGACCTGCAAGTCCGGGACATCATGGTTCCGCGCTCGCAGATGATCAGCATCAAGGCGACCCAGACCCCTCGGGAGTTCCTGCCCGCGGTCATCGACTCTGCGCACTCGCGCTACCCGGTGATCGGCGAAAGCCACGACGACGTGATGGGCGTCCTCCTGGCCAAGGACCTGCTGCCCCTGATCCTCAAGGAGAACGGCGACAGCTTCAACGTCAAGGACCTGCTGCGGCCGGCCACCTTCGTACCGGAATCCAAGCGCCTGAATGTGCTGCTGCGCGAGTTTCGCGCCAACCACAACCACATGGCCATCGTCATTGACGAGTACGGCGGCGTGGCGGGCCTGGTGACCATCGAGGATGTGCTGGAGCAAATCGTCGGCGACATCGAGGACGAGCACGACGTCGAGGAAGACAGCTACATCAAGCCGCTACCCAGCGGCGACTTCCTGATCAAGGCCCTGACGCCGATCGAGAACTTCAACGAGTTTTTCGACAGCGCTTTCTCCGATGACGAGTTCGACACCGTGGGCGGCCTGGTGATGAGCGCCTTTGGCCACTTGCCAAAACGCAACGAAATCACTGAAATCGGCGCCTATCGCTTCCGCGTGCTCAATGCCGACAGCCGGCGGATCCATCTGCTGCGCTTGACTCCCGTCTCTCGCTGAGGACCGGGCATCACCAACCCGCCCCCGGTACATGCCTGGCAGTCGACCCACCGACCCAGGTGCCGGGCCTGCGGGCGGGCTGGTGGTACAACGCTGCGTGAGTCGACGACGCCCCCCTGAATCAATCCGAACAATCTCCTCGCACCCGCCCGGTGCAGAACAGGAAAGAGCTGATGAAACGCCTCTTGCAGCGCTCGACACGACCCGGCTGGCCCGGCAACCTGCTGGCCGTGGCAGCCGGCGCGATCACCACCCTGGCCCTGGCACCCTACGACATCTGGCCCCTGGCATTGCTGGCCGTCGGCCTGTTCTACGCCGGCTTGCGGCAACTGACTCCACGCCAGGCCCTGGGCCGCGGCTGGTGCTTCGGCTTCGGCCTGTTCGGCGCCGGCACCAGCTGGATCTACGTCAGCATCCACACCTACGGCGGCGCCTCGGCCTTGCTGGCCGGCTTGCTGATGCTGGCCTTCATCGCTGCCATCGCCTGGTTCTTCGCCCTGCCCGCCTGGCTCTGGGCCCGCTGGCTGCGGCGCAACGAGGCACCGTTGGCCGACGCCCTGGCCTTCGCTGCCTTGTGGCTGGGCCAGGAAGCGTTCCGGGGCTGGTTCCTCACCGGTTTCCCCTGGCTCTACTCCGGCTACAGCCAGCTCGATGGCCCCCTGGCAGGGCTCGCCCCCGTGGGCGGTATCTGGCTGATTTCCTTCGCACTGGCCTTGAGCGCCGCGCTGCTCTACAACCTGCCGCGCCTGTTCAAGAACGGCCGCAAGGGTTTTATCGTTGCCGGCCTGCTACTGCTGGTGGCCCCCTGGGCGACCGGCCTGGCACTCAAGGGGCATGCCTGGACCAGCCCGGCGGGTGAACCGCTGTCGGTGGCAGCCGTCCAGGGCAATATCGAGCAGAGCATGAAATGGGATCCGGCCCAGCTCAATTCCCAGCTCGCCCTGTACCGCGACATGAGCTTCGCCAGCAAGCGCGTGGACCTGCTGGTATGGCCGGAAACCGCAGTGCCGGTGCTCAAGGAGTCGGCCGAGGGTTACCTGGCCATGATGGGCAACTTTGCCGCCGACCGGCATACGGCGCTGATCACCGGTGTTCCGGTACGCCAACTGGTGCACCACGAGAAACGCTATTTCAACGGCATCACCGTCACCGGCGAAGGAGATGGCACCTACCTGAAGCAGAAACTGGTGCCCTTCGGCGAGTACGTGCCATTACAGGAAGTGCTGCGGGGCCTGATCGATTTCTTCAACCTGCCGATGTCCGACTTCGCCCGTGGCCCGGCCGACCAGCCAATGCTGCAGGCCAAGGGCTACCAGGTGGCACCGTTCATCTGCTACGAAGTGGTCTATCCCGAGTTCGCGGCCGGCCTGTCGGCCCGCAGCGACCTGCTGCTGACCATCAGCAACGACACCTGGTTCGGCACGTCCATCGGCCCCCTGCAACACCTGCAGATGGCGCAGATGCGGGCCCTGGAGGCCGGGCGCTGGATGATCCGCGCCACCAACAATGGCGTCACCGGCCTGATCGACCCGTTCGGCAAGATCACGGTGCAGATCCCTCAGTTCGAACGCGGCATCCTGTATGGCGAAGTGGTCCCGATGCACAACCTGACACCCTACCTGCAGTGGCGATCCTGGCCATTGGTAGTGTTGTGCACCCTGCTGCTGGGCTGGGCACTACTGGCCAGCCGGATCGCCAAGACCGTCTGAGGCCGTCCCGGCCGGCTCCCCGGACGCTCGATAGAACAGGCGGTAGCCCAGCTGCCCTACCGCCTCGTTGAGCAACTGCCCACTTTGCCAGATGGACTTGAACTCCGGCATCCAGCCACCCAGGGGGCGGGCGTTGTCCATCCCCAGGAACCCCACCGGTGCCGGCACCACGACGAACCCCGCGTGCTCGAAACTCCAGACCGAGCGCGGCATGTGCCAGGCCTGGGTCACCACCACCACGCGCTTGACGCCCAGTGGCAGCAAGAGCTCGGCGCTGAACTGGGCGTTTTCCCAAGTGGTGCGGCTGCGACCTTCCTGCCAGCGCACCGTTACCCCGAAGTCGTCGCGCATTGACACGGCCATCAGGGCGGCCTCGGTGGGTGGCGTGCCGTAATGCAGGCCACCGCTGGTCAGCACGGGCAGGCCGGACGCCTTGGCCAGCCGCGCAGCATAACGCTCGCGCTCCAGGCCTACGCCAGTGGGCTGGTCGGTCCCCCAGGCCGGGTCGCCACGCTCTCGACCAGACCCCAGGACCACGATCGCATCGGCCCGCTCGGCCAGCCTGGCCCACTGTTCCTGTGGCAGTGGAGGCAGTTGTTCGAGACCTCGGGCGCCCCACTCCACCACTACCGGCAGGCTCATCAGCCAGAAACCGCCAAGGCCAAGGAAAAAACAACAACGGGCCAGGCGCGGCCTGGAACGGCGCAACATCCAGGCAAGCAGCAGCAACAACAGGAGAATGCCGGGGGGCAGCAGCAATTGTTTGATGAAATAACGAAAAGGCATCGAGCATCTCCATAAAAGATGCCCGAAGCCTAAAGGGGATGTCTGTCCGGCAACAACCGATGCCAGCCACTTTCGCTTTCGAGGTCCTCGATAACGACCTCATCCGGCCCAATCAACGGCCCGGAAACCTACTTGAACTGCCGGGATCGGACTTTCACCGAATCCCGGACGGAGGCCTTGTCCTTCAGCCAGATGATCTTGGCCGAACGAGGTGCCTCCTGGTGCTGCAGGCTGCTCGATACATTGAATGGCATTTCACGCTGGTTACGGGCCAGGTAGACCCTGATCAATTCGAACTCGGCAGGACTCAGCCCCCGAAGTTCCAACTCGACGGCGCGTTCATCGCGCAGCCGATCTGCGGTTCTTGCCGCATCCAGGGCCAGAGCCAATCGATTCAGCAGCCGCTCGTATACCTCCGGTTCTGTTGCTTTGCGCTGCAATTCAAGCATCCGTTCACCTCATCGAAGATAAGACTCACTCCCCTTTTTGAGCTTAGCCGGGCAGCCGCAGGCCACGCGCCGCCGCGACCAACGGCCCGCGCGAGCAATCAGGGTTTCCCTAGGCAGAGCGCGGTCATGTATGCTACGGCGCTTCCTGTAACTCCACTTCCAGCTCCATCGGACACTGAAAACGCCATATCCGGCGCCATCACCACCCGACGTTGCGCTGAAGAGGATTAGGCCACCCTTATCCAATACAAAGTAGCCATGCACGAACAATACCTGCCCCGTGATATCGAAGCCGCCACCCAGTCCTTCTGGGATGAGCAAAAGTCGTTTGAAGTCAGCGAACAGCCAGGCAAGGAGACCTACTACTGCCTATCGATGTTCCCTTACCCGAGCGGCAAGCTACACATGGGGCACGTGCGCAACTACACCATCGGCGACGTCATCTCCCGCTATCAGCGCATGCAGGGCAAGAATGTCCTGCAACCCATGGGTTGGGACGCCTTCGGCATGCCGGCGGAAAACGCCGCGATGAAGAACAACGTGGCTCCCGCCAAGTGGACCTACGAAAACATCGCCTACATGAAAAGCCAGCTGCGCAGCCTGGGCCTGGCAGTGGACTGGTCGCGCGAAGTCACCACCTGCAAGCCGGACTACTATCGCTGGGAACAATGGCTGTTCACTCGCCTGTTCGAAAAAGGCGTGATCTACCGCAAGAACGGCACCGTCAACTGGGACCCGGCGGACCAGACCGTACTGGCCAACGAGCAAGTCATCGACGGTCGCGGCTGGCGCTCCGGCGCGCTGATCGAAAAGCGCGAAATCCCGATGTACTACTTCCGCATCACCGACTACGCCGACGAGCTGCTGGAAAGCCTCGACGAGTTGCCGGGCTGGCCTGAGCAGGTCAAGACCATGCAGCGCAACTGGATCGGCAAGTCCCGCGGCATGGAAGTGCAGTTCCCCTTTGACCTGGCAAGCATCGGCCATGCCGGCGCCCTGAAGGTCTTTACCACCCGCCCCGACACCCTGATGGGCGCGACCTACGTCGCCGTCGCGGCCGAACACCCGCTGGCCACCCAGGCCGCCCAGGGCGATGCGGCGCTGCAGGCGTTCATCGACGAATGCAAGAGCGGTAGCGTGGCCGAGGCCGACATGGCCACCCAGGAGAAGAAGGGCATGCCCACTTCCCTGTTCGTCGAGCACCCGCTGACCGGCGAAAAACTGCCAGTGTGGGTCGCCAACTACGTGCTGATGCACTACGGCGATGGCGCGGTAATGGCTGTGCCGGCCCATGACGAGCGCGACTTCGAGTTCGCCCACAAGTACAACCTGCCAGTGAAAGCCGTAGTGCGCACCAGCGCCGGTGACGAAGTCGGCAGCGAGTGGCAGGCTGCCTACGGCGAGCATGGCCAACTGATCAACTCCGGTGACTTCGATGGCCTGGACTTCCCCGGCGCCTTCGACGCCATCGAGGCCGCCCTGATCCGCAAGGAACTGGGCAAGTCGCGCACCCAGTTCCGCCTGCGCGACTGGGGCATCAGCCGCCAGCGCTACTGGGGCTGCCCGATCCCGATCATCCACTGCCCAACCTGCGGCGACGTACCGGTGCCGGAAGACCAGCTGCCGGTCAAGCTGCCGGAAGACGTGGTGCCCGATGGCGCCGGTTCGCCACTGGCACGCATGCCGGAATTCTACGAATGCACCTGCCCGAAGTGCGGCACCGCGGCCAAGCGTGAAACCGATACCATGGACACGTTCGTCGAGTCGTCCTGGTACTTCGCCCGCTACGCCTCGCCGAACTACGAAGAGGGCATGGTCGACCCGAAAGCAGCCAATCACTGGCTGCCGGTCGACCAGTACATCGGTGGTATCGAACACGCCATCCTGCACCTGCTCTACGCACGCTTCTTCCACAAGCTGATGCGTGACGAAGGCCTGGTCACTTCGAACGAACCGTTCAAGAACCTGCTGACGCAAGGCATGGTGGTTGCCGAAACCTATTACCGCGTGGCCAGCAATGGCGGCAAGGACTGGTTCAACCCCGCCGATGTCGAAATCGAACGCGATGCCAAGGCCAAGATCATTGGCGCCCGCCTGAAGACCGACGGCTTGCCGGTGGAAATCGGTGGTACCGAAAAAATGTCGAAGTCGAAGAACAACGGCGTCGATCCACAGTCGATGATCGACGCCTACGGCGCCGACACCTGCCGACTGTTCATGATGTTCGCCTCGCCGCCCGACATGAGCCTGGAGTGGTCCGACTCCGGCGTCGAGGGCGCCAGCCGGTTCCTGCGTCGCGTCTGGCGCCTGGCCCAGGCCCACGTTGCACAGGGCTTGCCAGGCAAGCTGGAAATCGCCGCCCTGAGCGACGAGCAGAAGGTGATTCGCCGGGCTATCCACGCCGCAATCAAGCAGGCTAGCACCGATGTCGGCCAGTACCACAAGTTCAACACTGCCATCGCCCAGGTGATGACCGTGATGAACGTGCTGGAAAAAGCCCCGCAAGCCAGCGAACAGGATCGCGCGCTGCTGCAGGAAGGCCTGGAAGCCGTGACGCTGCTGCTGGCTCCGATCACCCCGCACATCAGCCACCAATTGTGGAACGAGCTGGGCCATGACGGCGCGGTCATCGACGCCACATGGCCGACCGTGGACGAAAGCGCCCTGGTACAGGACAGCCTGCAGCTGGTGATTCAGGTCAACGGCAAACTGCGCGGCCAGATCGAGATGCCAGCCAGCGCCAGCCGCGAAGAAGTCGAAGCCGCAGCACGCAGCAATGAGAACGTACTGCGCTTCACCGAAGGGCTGACCATCCGCAAGGTCATCGTGGTACCGGGCAAACTGGTCAACATCGTCGCCAGCTAATTGGATCAGGCGCCCGATCCGGGATCGGGCACCGAACAAGACCTTCAGGGCCACGAGGCTGGCCCATATGGTTTCAAGGGGAGCAATACATGATCAAACGTAACCTGCTGGTGATGGGCCTGGCCCTGGTACTGAGCGCCTGCGGCTTCCAACTGCGCGGTACAGGCACCCAGGAGCTGAGCATCAAGGAGCTCGACCTGAGTGCCCGTGACGCTTATGGCGCAACCGTGAAGATGCTGCAGCAGCAGCTGGAAAGCAGCGGTGTCCGCGTCCATGCCGGCGCACCCTACAAACTGGTCCTGCTACGCGAAGCGAATACCCAGCGCACCCTCAGCTACACCGGTGGCGGCAGCTCTGCCGAGTATGAAATCAGCACCAAGCTGGAATATGAAATCCTGACCCATGACAACCTGCACCTGCTGAGCGACAAGCTGGAAGTGCAGAAAGTCTTCGTTCACGACGGCAACAACATCACCGGCTCCAGCCAGGAATCGGCCCAGACCTATCAGGAAATGCGCCGCGACCTGGTCCAGCGCATGCTGATCCGCCTGCAATTGCTGACTCCGGAGCAACTGGCACAGCTGCAGGCTACCGCCGACGCCAAGGCCAAGGCTGAAGCCCAGGCGCTGGAAGCAGCACGCAAGGCTGAAGCCGAAACCCCGCGACAGTCCCCTCTGGAACTGCCAAACCAGTAAGCCTTGTGGGGCGTCTCGGCGCCCCACCGACCCGTATCTATGAAACTCGCTCCCGCCCAACTCGGCAAACACCTGCAAGGCTCACTCGCTCCGGTCTATGTGATCAGCGGTGACGATCCGCTGCTCTGCCAGGAAGCCGCCGATGCCATACGCACCGCGGTACGCCAGCAGGGCTACGACGAGCGCCAGGTATTCAGCGCCGACGCCAACTTCGACTGGGGCAGCCTGTTGCAGGCTGGCGCCAGCATGTCGCTGTTCGCGCAAAAACGCCTCCTGGAACTGCGCCTGCCCTCGGGCAAGCCCGGCGACAAAGGCGCCGCCGCGCTGATCGAATACTGCTCGCGACCGGCCGAAGACACGGTGCTGTTGATCAGCCTGCCCAAGCTCGACGGCAGCGCGCAGAAAACCAAATGGGGCAAGGCGCTGGTCGAAGGTCCCCAGACGCAGTTCATCCAGGTCTGGCCTGTGGATGCCAACCAGTTGCCACAGTGGATTCGCCAGCGCCTGTCCCAGTCTGGGCTGTCCGCCAGCCAGGACGCGGTAGAACTGATTGCCGCCCGGGTCGAAGGCAACCTGCTGGCAGCCGCCCAGGAAATCGAAAAACTCAAGCTGATGGCCGAGGGCGGGCAACTTACCGTCGAGACGGTGCAGGCGGCGGTAGCCGACAGCGCCCGCTTCGACGTGTTCGGCCTGGTCGACGCCATCCTCAATGGCGAAGCGGCACATGCCCTGCGCATGCTCGAAGGGCTCAAGGGTGAAGGCGTCGAGCCTCCGGTGATTCTCTGGGCCCTGTCCAGGGAGCTGCGGCTGCTGGCCAACCTGGCCCTGCAGTTTAGCCAGGGCATACCCCTGGACAAGGTGTTCAGCCAGGCTCGCCCCCCCGTCTGGGACAAACGCAAGCCCCTGATGAGCAAGGCCCTGCAGCGTTACTCGGCACAGCGCTGGAGCCAATTGCTGCTGGATGCCCAGCGCATCGACGCTCAAATCAAAGGGCAGGCCAGCGGTTCTGCCTGGAGCAGCTTGAGCCGCCTGTCATTGCTGATGGCCGGCCAGCGCCTGGCCCTGCCTGCCGAATAAACCGCTGCCGCCCCCGCAACGCTCATGAGCACTGGACAGCGGCGCCCTTCTGGCCGATGATTCGCGCCGCTGTACCTATCCTCCCAAAGCGAGCATCGATCATGAGCAAGCCATCCAAGCATGGCCCCAACAAGGCCAAGTCCATCATCGCCCAGCCCTTGTTCCGCAGTCGTCAGGAACGCCCGGCCAAGGGCAAAGGCAGCTACCGCCGCGAAGCCTTCCAGTCTAAAAGCTGGGAGGCTTCTTACTTTCTGGCCGCTTGAAGCCCTGAACCCCATTGGCGTGATAAGGTCTGCACCTGATTGTTATTCTCTCTGGACCTGTGCATGCCCTTTCGTAATTCCCGCCGTCGGCACCTGCGCCAACTGATCGTTGCCTCCAGCCTGATTCTGCTAGTCGCCTGCGCGGAAAAACCTACCGCCGCCGACGCTCAACCGCTGCCCAACCTGCAGGCGGCCCCCATCGCCGCACCAGCGACCGTCGCACCACTGGTGGTCGACAACCTCAACATCCAGCCCGCCCAAAGCTTCGACGAATGGTTGAACGCCTTCCGCATCGAAGCCTTGAATGCCGGAATCCGCGCCGATGTGTTCGACCGTGCATTCGCCGGCGTCACCCCGGACATGAGCGTGATCAAGGCCGATCGCAGCCAGCCGGAGTTCACCCGCCCGGTATGGGAATACCTGGATGGCGCGCTGTCCCCCGTGCGGGTGCGCAAGGGCCAGGCCCTGCTGAACCAGTACGGCGACACCCTGCAGCGCATCGAGCAGCGCTACGGCGTGGATCGTCAGGTGCTGGTGGCAGTCTGGGGCATGGAAAGCAACTTCGGCGACTTCCAGGGCAACAAGTCGGTGATCCGCTCATTGGCCACCCTGGCCTATGAAGGCCGGCGTCCAGGGTTCGCCAACAGCCAGTTGATCGCTGCACTGCAGATCATCCAGCATGGCGATATCCAGCCCGAGAAAATGCTGGGCTCCTGGGCCGGGGCGATGGGCCAGACCCAGTTCATCCCGACCACCTACAACACCCATGCCGTGGATTTCGACGGGGATGGCCGCCGGGATATCTGGAACAGCCCGGCCGATGCCCTGGCCTCGACGGCGCACTACCTGCAGAGCTCGGGCTGGCAGAAGGGCCAGCCCTGGGGCCTGGAGGTCCAGCTCAACAGCGGTTTCGACTACTCCCTGGCCGATGCCGCTACCCGCAAGAGCGTGGCCGAGTGGATGCGCCTGGGAATGAAGCCGGTCAACGGCAATGCCTTGCCCTACGGCTCCGAGCAGTTGTCTGCGTCCCTGCTGCTGCCCGCGGGTTATCGAGGACCGGCATTCCTGATCCTGGATAACTTCCGGGCGGTACTCAAGTACAACAACTCATCGTCCTATGCACTGGCAGTCAACCTGCTGTCCGAGCGCTTCACCGGCTCAGGGCAGATCAACGGCAGCTGGCCCAAGGACGAGCTGCCCCTGAGCCGTACCGAGCGTATCGAGTTGCAGACACTGCTCAGCGCCAACCACTACGATGCCGGCAATCCCGATGGCATCATCGGCGCCAATACCCGCAAGGCTATCCGCAGCGCCCAGCAAGGCCTGGGCTGGCCTGCAGATGGCTACCCGACCCGCAAGCTGCTGGAGAGCCTGCGCAGCCGGTAAGCCAAAAACCGGGAGAGGGGCCCCTGTCCCATCAATCGGTTACTTGAAGACCACGTCCTGAGCCAGGGTCAACTCCCTGGCTCCGGCGTCCAGCCTGACCAGGGCTCCCATGGGCAAGGTCAGGTTGGGGTCGCAATGACCACTGCGCCATCCGGCCAGCACCGGAATCCGCAGGGGCTCGAAGGTGCGCTTGAGCAGAGCGCACAATGCGCTGAAATCCACACCGGCCACATCCCCCACCAGCACGCCACGCAGCCTGTCGAGCTTGCCCGCCAGGCGCAGGTGATTGAGCAGGCGATCGATGCGATACAGCGGTTCGTTGACGTCTTCGATGAACAGGATGATGCCATCGGCCACGATGTCGTACGCCGTACCCAGGGTGCTAGCGATGATCGACAGATTCCCCCCCAGCAGCGCGCCCTGTGCAATGCCTGGCTCGACGGTGGTCAAGGGAAAGGCCACGGGATGGTGCAGCTGGCTACCGGCCCTGACCTGGCCGCGAAGCAGATTGAAGAACGACGCCTCGGTGGGAGCTTGCTTGGCTGCCAGCAGGTCGGCATTGAGCATGGGGCCGTGAAAGCTCACGAAACCCGCGTAACGGTTGATCGCCAGGTGCAGGGCGGTGATATCGCTGTAGCCGACGAAAGGCTTGGGGTTGCGCCGTAGCAGGTCAAAATCGATCTTGTCCAGCAACCGCGGGCTGCCATAGCCCCCACGCAGGCAGAGGATGGCGTCCACTTCGGGGTCGGCGAAAGCGTCATGCAGGTCCTGCAGGCGCACCTCGTCACTGCCGGCCAGGTAACCGTCCTGCTGCCCTACCCCTGGGAAGATCCGCAAGTCATAGCCCCTGGAACGCATCCACTGGAAGGCCTTGGCGGTGTCCAGCGCTGCCGGACCTGCAGGAGCGATAAGACCGATGACGCCTTCTGCCGCCAGCGCCGGTACGGGCAGGTGGGCATGGAGGGCGGCGGTCGGTTGGATGGGCATACGGATTCTCCCGGTGTGAATTCACTGGAGCACAGTAGCCATGAATGTTGCGAAACAGAAGGGGAAATAGCTCGCTGGGAGCACAAAACGCGGGGAATGGAGGAGGCGGCTCGAAAGAACCGACAAATCACCCGCAGGAGCTGGCTCCTGCGGGTGCGGCGGATCAGGAAACCAAGCCTTCCCTGGCCAGTTTCGCCTGCTCGTCGGCGTGATACGAGGAACGCACCAGCGGGCCGGAAGCAACGTTCTTGAAGCCCATCCGGTAACCTTCCTCGGCGAACCAGGCGAAGGTATCCGGGTGAACGAAACGCTGCACTGGCAAGTGGTTGCGCGACGGCTGCAGGTACTGGCCGAGGGTCAGCATGTCGATGTCGTGCTCGCGCATGCGCTTCATGACCTCGATGACTTCGTCATCGGTCTCGCCCAAGCCCAGCATCAAGCCGGACTTGGTGGGCACATGGGGCACCATCTGCTTGAACTTCTGCAGCAGGGTCAATGACCACTGATAGTCGGAACCCGGGCGTGCGGCCTTGTACAGGCGCGGTACGGTTTCCAGGTTGTGGTTGAACACGTCAGGCGGCGTGGCCGCAGTGATCTCCAGGGCAATGTCCATGCGGCCACGATAGTCGGGAACCAGGGTTTCCAGCTGTACGTTTGGCGACAGCTTGCGGATCTCGCGGATGCAATCGGCAAAATGCTGGGCACCACCGTCGCGCAGGTCGTCGCGATCCACCGAAGTGATCACCACGTACTTCAGCCGCAGGTCGGCGATGGCCACGGCCAGGTTCATCGGCTCATCAGCGTCAAGGGCCTTCGGACGACCGTGACCCACATCGCAGAACGGGCAACGACGAGTGCAGATGTCGCCCATGATCATGAACGTTGCGGTACCACCGGAGAAACATTCACCCAGGTTCGGGCAGGACGCCTCTTCACAGACGCTGTGCAGCTTGTGCTTGCGCAGCAATTGCTTGATTCGGTCGACCTCCGGGGACACCGGGATGCGTACACGAATCCAGTCGGGTTTCTTCGGCAGTTCGGTGGTCGGAATGATCTTCACCGGAATGCGCGCGACCTTTTCCGCACCGCGCAATTTGACGCCGGTTTCAACTTTCGCACGGGCCGGCCGCTCGGAAACATCCAGCGTCGGGATCAGGGTTTGAACAGCGTCTTGTTGCGCAGTAGTCATATCAGTCGATTCCGCCCTTTAGGGTCGTCTGCTCAGCGTAGTCGAGGTGTTTGACGAGCTGCGCACGCAGCCGGGCACTTACCTCGGCAAATTCAATCGGCCCTGCATGGTCGCTCAGCTGGGTCATCGCCAGGCCGGCATAACCACAGGGGTTAATCCGTCGAAACGGCTGCAAATCCATGTCCACGTTCAAGGCCAGACCGTGAAAGGAGCATCCGTGACGGATACGCAGGCCCAGGGAGGCGATTTTCGCCCCGTCGACATAGACACCCGGTGCATCGGGCTTGGCCGCCGCAGAGACGCCATAGCTGGCCAGCAATTCGACCAGGCATTGCTCCATGTGGCTGACCAGGTCACGTACACCGAACCCCAGCCTGCGCACATCCAGCAGCAGATAAGCCACCAATTGGCCTGGACCATGGTAAGTCACCTGACCGCCGCGATCGGCCTGGACCACCGGGATATCTCCCGGCACCAGCAGATGCTCGGCCTTGCCAGCCTGCCCCTGGGTGAAGACCGGGGAATGCTGCACCAGCCAGACTTCGTCCGGTGCATCGGTGCCGCGTTCATTGGTAAAGCGCTGCATGGCCTGCCAGACCGGTTCGTAAGGCATCAGGCCAAGCTCACGAAAGCCCAGCGTCCGTGGCATCACAACACCATGTGGACGACACCGGTAGCGCGCAGGGCACTATTGATATCACGCAGTTGGTCTTCACCGGTAGCGGTGATGTGCAGTTGCACCGTGGTGTACTTGCCATTGCTGCTCTGCCGCTCGGCCAGGGACTTGATGTCCAGGGTGGCGTATTTGGCCAGGATCTCGATCACGGTGTCCTTGAAGCCAACGACCGTGTCGCCGATCACCTTGATCGGATAGTCGTCGACGGGAAACTCAATCTTGTGCGACTTAACGTCAGTGTCTGTCATGGTAATAACGGCCTCGTAAGCCGTGGCGACGGACGTGGCCCCCGCTCCGCCTGGGAGCGAGGGCCACGTGGGTCGACAATATCAGTTGAACAAGCCGTAGAAGAATAGACGGATGCTATCCCACATGCGACGGAAGATACCACCTTCGTCGACCGCTTCCAGGGCGATCAGGTTGGCGCTGTGCACTACCTTGTCATCCAGCTTCACTTCGACCTTGCCGATCACGTCACCCTTGGCGATTGGTGCAACCAGTTGTGGGTTCATGGTCATGCTGGCCGCCAGCTTCTTCAGCTGGCCCTTGGGCATGGTCATGGTCAGGTCTTCAGCCAGGCCGGCCTTGACCTGGTGCGTGGTGCCCTTCCAGACAGGAGCCTGAGCCAGCTCGGTACCCTTCTGGTAGAAGGTCTGGGTTTCAAAGAAGCGGAAACCGTAGGTCAGCAGCTTCTGGGTCTCGGCCGCACGGGCCTGCTCGCTGTTGGTGCCGAACACCACGGCGATCAGGCGCATGCCATCACGCACTGCCGACGACACCATGCAGTAGCCCGCTTCGTCGGTGTGGCCGGTCTTCAGGCCATCGACGGTCTTGTCGCGCCACAGCAGCAGGTTGCGGTTGGGCTGCTTGATACCGTTCCAGAAGAATTCCTTCTGCGAGTAGATCGCATAGTGCGCCGGGTCTTCGTGAATGATCGCGCGCGCCAGCACCGCCATGTCGTGGGCCGACGAGTAGTGCTCGGGGTTTGGCAGGCCGGTCGGGTTCATGAAGTGACTGTTGCTCATGCCCAGGTCGCTGGCGGTCTTGTTCATGACATCGGCAAAGGCATCTTCGCTACCGGCGATGTGCTCGGAAATCGCGACACTGGCGTCGTTGCCCGACTGGATGATGATGCCGTGCAGCAGGTCGCTGACCGAAACCTGCGAACCCACCTTGATGAACATCCGCGAACCGCCGGTGCGCCACGCGTTCTCGCTGACGGTCACCGGATCGTTCTCGCCAATCTGGCCACGACGGATTTCCAGGGTGGCGATGTAGGCGGTCATCAGCTTGGTCAGGCTGGCGGGCGGCAGGCGCTGGTCACCATTGTTCTCCACCAGCACGTTTCCGCTGCTGGCATCCATGAGCACATAGGACTTGGCGGCCAGCTGCGGTGGTGACGGCATCACCTCGACCGCCCAGGCGGCGGGCGTGATGATCAGCGGGACAAGCAGGCACAGGCGTTTGGCAAAGGTGGTGATGTTCATCCGTCTCTCGAAGTTGCTAATGGAAACTTGCCCGAGGGGCAAAACTATTTCAGACAACCTTCTAAAGGGTTGTCGCGTGTACGTTGTTCACTCACGACCCTTGCCGGGCTTTTGTTGTTCGACGAGCCAACAACCTGGGCCCGCCCCCCAACACCGCAAGCGAACCCTCAATTCTCGATGTTGCTATTCCGCAGCGACCACACTCGCCTGGCCCAGGTTGGCCAGACGCACGCTGTTCTGCGCTTGCTGGGCTTCGTTCGGCGTGCCAAACGGCCCAAGACGTACCCGATGCAGCGTCTGCTGATTGCGTACGATCGAGCTGATGAACACCGGAGCGCTCACCATCGAGCTCAATTTCGACCTCAGCAGTTCGGCAGCATCCGGATTGGCGAAGGCGCCTACCTGAAGATACTGGCCAGAGGCTGCTGTCGCGGTGCTCTTCATCGGCACCGGGACCACCGCCGCGGCGTGCTGCTGAGGTGGTGGCGTCCACTGCTCGACGGTACCGGCCGAGGCCGTCACCACTGGCGCGCTATTCTGCGCCACTTGCGGTTCGTTGAGCATCAAAGGCGCCGGACGGCCACGCTGGGCCCACCATTGCTGAGGATCGATACCCTCGACCTTGACCCGGGCCGTACCGGTCTCGGCATAACCGAGCTTTTTTGCCGCAGCGTAGGACAGATCGATGATCCGGTCGGAATAGAACGGCCCCCGGTCATTGACCCGCAGGATCACGCTGCGGTTGTTGTCCAGGTTGGTCACCCGCACATAGCTGGGCAGCGGCAGGGTCTTGTGCGCGGCACTCATGCCGTACAGATCATAGACTTCGCCGTTGGCGGTGTTCTGGCCGTGGAACTTGGTGCCGTACCAGGAAGCCGTGCCGGACGCCACGTAGCTCTTGGACTCCTGGATGGGAAAGTAGGTCTTGCCCAGCACTGTATAGGGATTGGCCTTGTACGGGCCGGTATGCAGGGTCGGCGTTGCATCGGGAATCCGCGACACGTCGACATCCCACCAGGGGGCGCCGTCCTTGTGGGCCCGGTTGACGTCCAGGCCCGGCATCGAGCGCACGGCACTGGTAGGTTTGGGTTGCGGTGAGCGGCTCGTGGAGCAACTGGCCACCAACAACGACAATGCGGCAAGAGCCAGCAGCTTCAGGGGTTTGCGGATTGGCATTGCCAGCATTACTTGACGCCCCGTGCTTGGACCAGCTGTTCAGACAACTGATGTACGGCCATGGCATACATCACGCTGCGGTTATAACGAGTGATCGCGTAGAAGTTCTTCAGGCCCATCCAGTATTCCGGACCGCTATCGCCTTCCAGGCGGAAAGCAGTGACCGGCAGATCATCGCGCAGCGCATCATGACTCGACCAGCCCAGGGCTCGCAACTCCCCGACGGTCTTGGTCGGCTCGATCCCGGTGGTCAGGCCCTCATCCACTCGCTCGCCCCGTACATCGGCGCGACTGACCACCGGCTCGCCGGCTACCCAGCCATGACGCTTGAAGTAGCTGGCCACGCTGCCAATGGCGTCGTCCGGGTTGGTCCAGATATTGATGTGCCCATCACCGTCGAAATCCACGGCGTAGGCGCGAAAGCTGCTCGGCATGAACTGCGGCAGCCCCATGGCACCGGCATAGGACCCCTTGAGGCTCAACGGGTCGAGCTGCTCTTCGCGGGCCAGCAGCAGGAATTCGCGCAGCTCCTTGCGGAAGAACTCGGCACGCGGGGGGTAATCGAAGCCCAGGGTCGAAAGTGCATCGATCACCCGGTAATTCCCGGTATTGCGACCAAAAAAGGTTTCCACGCCGATGATCGATACGATGACCTGGGCCGGAACCCCATACTCCTGCTCGGCGCGGGCCAGCACCGCCTCATGCTGACGCCAGAAATCCACACCCCGGGCGATGCGCGCGTCGGTGATGAACATCGGCCGGTATTCCTTCCACTGCTTGACCCGCTCGGCAGGCCGCGAGATGGCATCAAGAATCGCCTGCTTGCGCTCGGCTTCGCGGAACACGCTCATCAGCTGTTCCCCGGCAAAACCGTAGTCCCGGGTCATTTCCCCGACGAATTCGGCGACCTGGGGCGAGCCTTCGTAGTTGCCGGCCGAAGCGGGCGCAGAGGCTCCCAGGATGCTTACCAGACCGACCCACGGTGCATGCCGAGCGGCCCAGCCACGCATTACTTGCATTGAATTCTTCACCTTATTCAAACCTGCGCGATCCACTTGCGATGGGTATGGATCGACATCAAAACCCCAAACGCTGACAGTAGCGTCACCAGCGAAGTTCCTCCGTAGCTAATGAAGGGCAACGGAACACCCACCACCGGCAACAAGCCACTGACCATACCGATGTTGACGAAAACGTAAACAAAAAACGTCATGGTCAGGCTGCCTGCCAGCAACTTGCCGAACAGCGTCTGGGCCTGGGCCGTGATCACCAACCCGCGTCCGATCAGCAGCAGGTAGATCAGCAGCAGCGCGCAGATGCCCACCAGGCCGAACTCTTCCCCAAGGACTGCGATGATGAAGTCGGTGTGGCTCTCGGGCAAAAAGTCCAGGTGCGACTGGGTGCCCAGCAGCCAGCCCTTGCCAAACACGCCGCCCGAACCGATGGCGGCCTTGGACTGGATGATGTTCCAGCCCGTGCCCAGAGGATCGCTTTCCGGGTCGAGGAAGGTCAGGATCCGCTGCTTCTGGTAGTCGTGCATGACGAACATCCACATGGCCACCGCGACCGGCACTGCTGCCGCCAGCACGCCGATGATCCAGCGCCAGCGCAACCCGCCCATGAACAGCACGAAGGTGCCACCGGCCAGGATCAGCAACGCGGTGCCCAGGTCAGGCTGGCGCACGATCAGCATGAACGGAATACCGATCAGTATCAGGCTGATACCCACATGCTTGAGGTGAGGTGGCAAGGTACGCTTGGACAGATACCAGGCGATGGTCGCCGGCATGATGATCTTCATGAATTCCGAAGGCTGGAAGCGGATCACTCCGGGGACATTGATCCAGCGGGTCGCGCCCATGGCGTTGTGCCCCATCACGTCCACCACCACCAGCAGCACGACGCCGAACACATAGCCCAGGGGCACCCAGCGCGCCATGAACCGCGGCTCGAACTGGGCAATCACGATCATCGACACCAGGCCAATGCCGAACGAAGTGGCTTGCTTGGCCAAAAGGTCCCAGCTCTTGCCACTGGCCGAATACAGTACGAACAGGCTACCGGCCGCCAGTGTCAGCAACAGGATGAGCAAGGGGCCATCGATATGCAGGCGCTGCAGCAGCGTCGCACGACGGCGCATCACATCCTCACTGGAAAGGATGCGGTCAAAATTACTCTTCACGGGCCGTGGCCTCCGCGCTGATAGGGCTGGCGAACTCCGGCTTGACCTGGCCATCCGGCCCCAGGAGCCAGGCGTCCATGATCTGACGGACGACTGGAGCCGCAACGCCGGAGCCCGACTCACCGTTCTCCACCATCACCGACACCACGATCCTCGGGCTTTCGGCCGGGGCAAAACCAACGAACAGGGCGTGGTCGCGGTGACGCTCCTGGACCTTGGACCGGTCGTACTTCTCACCTTGCTTGATCGCCACCACCTGGGCCGTACCGCTCTTGCCGGCGATCCGGTAAGGCGATCCAGCCGCCGCCTTGCGCGCGGTACCCCGGGCACCGTGCATCACTTGCTGCATGCCATGGTTGACCCGCGCCCAGTCCGCCGGATCGCGCAGCACGATATCCGGCATCGGGTTGTGATCCACTGGTTTTTCACCCTCGATGCTCTTGGCCAGGTGCGGCCGATTCCAGCGCCCCTTGCTGGCCACCAGCGCCGTGGCCTGGGCCAGTTGCAAGGGCGTGGACTGCATGTAGCCCTGGCCAATCCCGAGGATCAGGGTTTCCCCCGGGAACCAGGCCTGACGCCGAGTCGCGCGCTTCCACTCGCGGGTCGGCATCAACCCCGGTGATTCCTCGAACATGTCCAGGGAAACCTTCTGGCCGATGCCGAACTTGCCCATGTAGGCCGAGAGCCGATCGATCCCCAGCTTGTGGGCCAGGTCGTAGAAATAGGTGTCGTTGGATCGCATGATCGCCGTGTCCAGATCGACGAAGCCGTCGCCGGTACGGTTCCAGTTGCGGTATTTGTGATCGTAGTTGGGCAGCTGGTAATAACCGGGGTCGTAGACCCGGGTCGCCGCGGTGACGACGCCCGCATCCAGCCCGGCAATGGCCACTGCCGGCTTGATGGTCGAACCCGGTGGATACAGGCCTCGCAGCACCCGGTTGAACAGCGGCCGGTCGATGGAGTCGCGCAATTCGGCATAAGCCTTGAAGCTGATACCGGTCACGAACAGGTTGGGATCGAAGCTCGGCTGGCTGACCATCGCCAGCACTTCGCCGGTGTTCGGGTCCAATGCCACCACTGCGCCCCGCCGCCCGCCCAGGGCCGCCTCTGCCGCTTCCTGCAACTTGACATCTAGGCTCAGGACGATGTCCTTGCCGGGAATCGGGTCAGTCCGCTTGAGCACCCGCAGCACACGTCCACGGGCATTGGTCTCGACTTCCTCATAACCCACCTGACCGTGCAGTTCGGCTTCATAGAATCGCTCGATGCCGGTCTTGCCGATGTGGTGGGTACCGCTGTAGTTCACCGAATCCAGGGTTTTCTGTTCTTTTTCATTGATCCGCCCTACATACCCCACGGAATGGGCAAAGTGCGCGCCCTGGGGATAATGCCGGACCAGTTGAGCCACCACTTCCACGCCAGGCAGGCGAAACTGGTTCACCGCGATCCGGGCGATCTGCTCTTCGGTGAGCTCGAACAGAATCGGCACAGGCTCAAAGGCTCGTCGCCCCTGCCTGACACGTTTTTCGAACAGCACCCGATCTTCCGGGGGCAGTTCCAGCACCTCGACGATCACATCGAGCACCCGTCGCCAGTCACCGGAGCGCTCGCGGCTCATGCTCAGGCTGAAGCTGGGCCGGTTGTCGGCCACCACCACTCCGTTGCGGTCGTAGATCAACCCACGGGCCGGCGGCAGGGACTGGACATGAACCCGATTGCTCTCGGATTTCGTGGAGTGGATCTCGTACTGGATCACTTGCAGGTAATACAGCCGAGCAATCAGCACGCCGATCAGGCAGACCACCAAAATGGCGCCGAACACCACCCGGTTACGTACCAGGCGGGCGTCTTTTTCATGGTCCTTGATTCGGATCGGCTGAGACATGAGGGGCGCGGGCTACTTGTGATAAGGGTGGCCGGACAGCACGGTCCAGGCACGATACAGCTGTTCGCCGATGAGGATCCGCACCAGCGGGTGCGGCAAGGTCAGCGGCGATAACGACCAGCGCTGGTCCGCCCGCGCACAGACTTCCGGCGCCAGCCCTTCCGGGCCGCCAACCATGAAGTTCACGGTGCGCGAATCGAGGCGCCAGCGATCCAGCTCCACCGCCAGTTGCTCGGTACTCCAGGGCTTGCCGTGAACCTCGAGGGTGACGACACGCTCGTTATGCCCGACCTTGGCCAGCATGGCCTCGCCCTCCTGACGGATGAAGCGGGCCACGTCAGCATTCTTGCCCCGGGTGTTGAGCGGTATCTCCACCAGTTCAAGCGCCAGCTCGGATGGCAGACGCTTGGCATACTCATGCCAACCCTCTTCCACCCACTTGGGCATGCGTGAACCGACAGCAATCAGACGCAGGCGCACAGCCGTCCCTTATTGCTGGTCTTTGTTGAGCTTGGTGAAGTGCTCGTGGCCATGCTCCGGGCTGTGATGCTTGCCATCGGCCGCACGGCTCTGTTCGGCGCCCTGCCACAGACGCTCCAGGTCGTAGAACTGACGAGCCGAGGCGGTCATCATGTGCACGATCACGTCGTCCAGGTCCAGCAGCACCCAGTCGCTGTCGCCCTTGCCTTCTTCACCCAGCGGACGCACGCCCTGGGCCTTGACCATTTCGCGGACCTTTTCCAGCATCGCGCCGATCTGGCGATTGGAGGTACCGGTGGCGATGATCATGTAGTCAGTGATGCTTTGCTTGTCGCGAACATCGATCACCAGGACGTCCTGGGCCTTGACGTCTTCCAGCGCGGCAACAGCCACCTTGACCAGATCTTCGCCTTTCATTACTTGGTTAGTCATATAAAACTCGTTCAGCTCGTATGTTTGGAGCGCCGCTCAGCACAGGCCGGCAGCGTTCCTTCAGTTCGGCGCACGGTAAAGTCCGTGTGCATCGATATAGGCCAGGACCGCGTCAGGCACCAGGAAACGTACCGACTTACCGCTGGCCAGCAGTTGACGGATCTGGGTGGCGGACACCGCAAGCGGCGTCTGCCAGACGAATGCAATGTGTCCCCCCGGCCCTTGCAGGGCCAGCGGGTCGCTCACCGAGCGCGCCGCCAGCAGGTTGCGCAAGGCATCCGGCGGTTCGCTGTCGGCATCCGGGCGTTGCAGCACCAGGATGTGGCAATGCTGGAGCAATTCTTCCCAACGATGCCAGGTGGGCAGGCCGCAAAACGCGTCCCATCCCAGTAACAGAAACAACTGGTCATCCGCGGCCAGCTCGGCCCGCATCTGCTCCAGAGTGTCGATGGTGTAGGACGGCTTGTCCCGTTTCAGCTCACGGTCGTCCACCACCAGGGGTGAAACGCCCGCCACCGCACATTCGACCATCGCCAGACGATCGAGCGCCGACACCTGCGGTGTATCCCGATGGGGCGGCCGGGCACTGGGTGCCAGGCGCAGCTCATCGAGTTGCATGGATTCCGCCACCTCCAGCGCGCCACGCAAGTGGCCGATGTGCACTGGATCGAAGGTGCCACCCAGCAGGCCGATACGTTTGCCCATCAAGTGCGCACGTGACCGTCGCCAAAGACTACGTACTTCTCGCTGGTCAGCCCTTCCAGCCCAACCGGACCACGGGCGTGCAGCTTGTCGGTGGAAATGCCGATCTCCGCACCCAGGCCGTATTCGAAACCGTCGGCGAAACGCGTCGAGGCATTGACCATGACCGAGCTGGAATCCACTTCGTTGAGGAAGCGCCGGGCGTCACTGAAGTTTTCGGTGACGATGGAGTCGGTATGGTGCGAACCGTAGGTGTTGATGTGTTCGATGGCCTGTTCCAGGCCGTCCAGCACACGAATCGACAGAATCGGCGCGGTGTATTCGGTACGCCAGTCTTCTTCGGTCGCTTGCAGCACATCGGCACCAAGGATTGCGCGGGTTTGCGCACAACCGCGCAACTCGACGCCCTTGTCGCGATAGATCGCGGCCAGTGGCGGCAGTACGCGCTCGGCAATGGCGGCATGCACCAGCAGGGTTTCCATGGTGTTGCACGGTGCGTAGCGGTGGGTCTTGGCGTTGTCGGCAATGCGAATGGCCTTGTCCAGGTCGGCCGCGACGTCGATGTACACATGGCAGACACCGTCCAGGTGCTTGATCACCGGCACCCGGGCATCGCGGCTGACCCGTTCGATCAGGCTCTTGCCGCCACGGGGCACGATGACGTCGACGAACTCGGGCATGGTGATCAACGCCCCCACCGCGGCCCGGTCAGTGGTTTCCACCACCTGTACCACATGGGCCGGCAGGTCGGCCGCCGCCAACCCCTGCTGGATGCAGGCGGCGATGGCGCGATTGGAATGAATGGCTTCGGAACCGCCGCGCAGGATGGTGGCATTGCCGGACTTCAGGCAAAGGGCCGCTGCGTCGATGGTCACATTGGGGCGCGACTCGTAGATGATCCCGATCACCCCGAGCGGTACGCGCATCTTGCCCACCTGGATGCCCGAGGGCAGGTAGCGCATATCACGGATTTCACCGATGGGGTCAGGCAGCTTGGCCACCTGACGCAGTCCTTCGATCATCTCGTCGATACGGACGGGAGTCAGTGCCAGGCGATCCAGCAGGGCAGGTTCCAGACCATTGGCCCGGCCGCTGGCCAGGTCCTGCTCGTTGGCCGCGGTCAGTTCCGGTCGCGCAGCGTCCAGCGCATCGGCAGCCGCCAGCAGCGCACGGTTCTTCTGCGCAGTGGTGGCACGGGCAATGACCCGGGAAGCCTGGCGGGCAGCGCGACCCAAGCGGGTCATGTAGTCAAGAACGGACTCAGTCATGGTCTGGTGTGGTCTTGGCAAAGAGGAAAGCGGCTGATTATAGCTGTCACGCCCGCCCACGGACAGCGGTCACGGGCGGATGGTCGAAATACTCGTGGTTCAGCTTGAATTAAGCCTGAAGTTGTTATCATTCCGTCACTTTCCCGGCCAAATCCTTCACCAACATGTCCATCCTGACCTCTGCGAAGCTGCCCAAGGCCCTGCCCGACAGCTTTTTCGACCGTGACGCTCAACTCCTGGCTCGTGAACTGCTGGGCAAAGTCATCCGCCATAAAGTCGGCAACCTGTGGTTGTCCGCGCGCATTATCGAGACTGAAGCCTATTACTGCGAGGAAAAAGGCAGCCACGCTTCCCTTGGCTTCACAGAAAAGCGTAAGGCGTTGTTTCTGGATGGCGGTCACATCTATATGTACTACGCCCGTGGTGGCGACTCGCTGAACTTCAGCGCCCAGGGCCCGGGCAACGCCGTGCTGATCAAGTCGGCCTATCCCTGGCTCGATGAGGTTTCCGGCCCCGAGGCCCTGGCGCAGATGCAGCTGAACAACCCGGATGCCCATGGCCTGCCGCGCTCTGCGCAAAAGCTCTGTGCCGGCCAGACTCTGCTGTGCAAGGCCCTGGGCCTGAAGGTTCCGGTCTGGGATGCGAAACGCTTCGATCACGAGATCCTCTTCGTCGAAGATGTCGGCAGCACCGTGCCGCAGATCATCCAGACCACCCGCCTGGGCATTCCCCATGGCCGCGACGAACACCTGATGTACCGATTCGTCGATGCCGCCTATGCCCCCTGCTGCACCCGGAACCCGCTACGCCGGGGCCAGATCCAAGGCCGCGACTACCTCATCATCGACTGACCCCGCCAGACACAGACAATGGAGTTGAACCTATGGGCCCATGGCTCGACAGCGTGACCGCCTGGCTGAGCACCCACCCGCAGTGGCTGGCTGCTGCGGTCTTCATCGTGGCCCTGGTGGAGTGCCTGGCCATCGCCGGCCTGATCGTCCCCGGCACGGTATTGCTGTTTGCAATCGCCGTGCTGGCTGGCAACGGCGCCCTGTCGCTGGGCGAGACACTGCTGCTGGGTTTCACCGCCGGGATCCTCGGCGATGTCATCTCCTATCTCCTGGGCCGACGCTTCCACCAGAGCATCCGGCGCCTGCCTGGCCTGCGCCACCACCCACAATGGATCAACGGCGCCGAAGCCTATTTCCAGCGCTACGGTACTGCCAGCCTGCTGGTTGGACGCTTCATTGGCCCGCTACGGCCGATGCTGCCAATGGTGGCGGGCATGTTCGACATGCCGTTTCCGCGTTTCTTTGCCATCAGCCTGCTGGCCGCCGCTGGCTGGTCGGTGGCCTACCTGCTACCGGGCTGGGCCACCGGCGCGGCCATTCGCCTGCCGCTGCCCGAGGGCTTCTGGCCCCAGGCCGGAGTGGTCATCGGCAGCCTCGCAGTGTTGATCGGCCTGAGCGTCAACAGCAGCCTGCGCCGCCATCGCCGAGCCACGCTGCTGATGTCCGGCCTGAGCCTGTCGCTTCTGGTCGGACTGTTCATTGGCTACCCCCATCTGGCCCAGCTTGACCAGGGCCTGATCGCCCTGGTGCAGGAGCACCGCGACCCGGCGCTGGACAAGTTCATGGTCATGGTCACCCAGATCGGCGAGTTCCGCGCCATGTTCATCATCAGCGCCGCCCTGACCCTGCTGCTGTTGCTGCTGCGACAATGGCGCCAGGCGGTATTCGCCGGCGCCACGCTCATGGGCACCGCGCTGGCCAACACCGCCAGCAAGTGGTTCTTCGCCCGGATACGTCCAGAGGTGCTGACCGAGCCACTCACCAGTTTCAGCATGCCCAGCGGCCATGCTTCTGGCTCCTTCGCCCTGTTCCTGACCCTGGCGGTGCTGGCTGGCCGTGGACAACCTCCACGGATGCGCCTGACCTGGCTCTTGCTGGGCTGCCTGCCGGCATTGTCGATCGCGCTGTCACGAGTCTACCTGGGGGCCCACTGGCCCACGGACATCCTCGCCGGGGCCATGCTCGCGGCCTGTGTCTGCGCCGCCAGCCTGACCCTGAGCCAGTGGCAGACCTCGCTCAAGCCAATGCCGGCGAAGGCCTGGTGGCTGGTGCTGCCGGTGACCCTGCTGCTGTGCATCGCCATGTCGATGCGCCACTTGCCCCAGGCATTGCTGCGCTACGCCTACTGAACCGGCAGGCGAGTCAGGCGAACAGCTCGCCCTGCAACTCGTCGAGCAGTTGCTGGATCGCATCGAGGCGCTGCTGCGGGTCATCGAGTTGCAACAGGTCGATCTTGTCCAGCTCGGGAAAGGGCAGCAGGTAGGCCAGCTGGTTGGCCAGGGACAGTTGCCCGGTAGCCTCGGCGCCCATGTCCAGGGCCTCGACCATCGGATGCTCGGCCAAGGCCTTGAGCAGCGCCACCAGGTCGGCGTCATCGTCGCGCAATGGCTGTTCTGCGGCCTCTTCGAGCCACTCCACCCGCGCCACCGTCAGTTGGTCCTTCTGCACTTCGCTGTCCAGCACGCGAAAGCGCCGCCCACCTCGGACCCGGATGCCCAGCAGCCCGTTGTCCTGCTGGTGGAAGTCGCTGATCAACGCCTCGCAGCCCACCCGGGCGTAGCCCTGGGGGGCAACGCCGGTCTCTTCGCCGTCCAGGATGCACACCACGCCGAAGCCGCTGCCCTGCTTCATGCAGCGACCGATCATGTCCAGGTAGCGTGCCTCGAAAATCTGCAAGTCGAGGACGCACCCAGGGAACAGCACGGTATTCAAGGGGAACAACGCCAGGCTCATCTCACTATCCTCAAACCAGCAAAGACACTGCCAACGGCAGCAATACCGCCGTGGCCACGCCCATCAGACTCATCGCCAGCGCCGCGAAGGCGCCACACTCGTCGCTTTCCTGCAGGGCCACCGAGGTTCCCACCGCATGGGCCGTCATGCCCAGGGCCATGCCCCGCGCTTCAGGCGCCTTGACCCCCAGACGATCCAGCAACCCGGGACCCACGATTGCCCCCAGCACACCGGTGATCAGCACGAACACCGCCGCCAGCGCCGCCACGCCGCCGATCTGCTCGGCCACCAGCATGGCAATCGGTGAGGTCACCGACTTGGGTGCCATGGTCATCAGGATCATGTGCTCGGCGCCGAACCACCAGCCCAGCACCACACCCAGGCTGGTAGCCAAGACCCCGCCCACCACCAGCGTAGTAAATATCGGCCAGAACAATTGGCGGATGCGTCGCAGGTTGAGGTACAGCGGTACCGCCAGGGCCACGGTGGCCGGGCCCAAGAGGATGCTCAGGATCTCGGTGCTCTTGCGATACTCGGCGTAGCTCAAGCCACAGCCGAGCAGCACACCGATCAACAACAGCATGGACACCAGCACCGGTTGCAGGAATATCCAGCGGGTCTTTTCGAAGGCCGCCAGCACCAGCTGATAGGCCCCCAGGGTGATGCCGATGCCGAACAGCGGGTGATGGATGACCGCCGCCCAGGCTCCCTGCCAGTCGAACGTCATTGGCCTTCCTCCCGGCGAGCCTGGCGCTTGACCAGGCGCTGCATCAACAGGCCGGCAAACGCCAGGGAGAGCACCAGCGACAACACCAGCGCGCCGACGATGGCCCAGAAGTCCGCGGCAATGTCCCGGGCATAGACCATCACCCCGACGGCAGGCGGCACCAGCAACAAGGGCAGGTAGCGCAGCAGGCTGCCGGCGGCCTGGCTCAGTGGCTCACCCACTTCACCGCGGATGATCAGGAAAACCAGCAACAGCAACAGGCCAATGATCGGGCCAGGAAGCACGGGCAACAGCAGATGATTGAGCGCCGTCCCCAGCAATTGGAACAGCACCAGCCATGTCAAACCCCGTAGCAACATACCGCCTCTCCCACCAGATCCCGTGGCGCATTATAAGCACGCAGGTGCTATGAACCGGCATTCGCCAAAAGCATGGATGTTTACCGGGACGGATCGCCATGATGATCTACAGTGGAGTTTCAAGATCGACAAACGCGGTACCGATCACCAAAACCGTTGAACCAAGGAGAGTGTCAATGCCCTATGTTCCTGTTGCAGAGCTCAAAGACTACGTAGGAAAGGAACTGGGACGTTCCGCGTGGCTCACCATCGACCAGGAGCGTATCAACCTGTTTGCCGAAGCCACGGGCGACTTCCAGTTCATCCATGTGGACCCGGTCAAGGCCGCACAGACCCCGTTCGGCAGCACCATCGCTCACGGTTTCCTGACCCTGTCGCTGATCCCCAAGCTGATGGAGGACATCCTGGTACTGCCCCAGGGCCTGAAGATGGCCATCAACTACGGCCTGGACAGTGTGCGTTTCATCCAGCCAGTGCCCGTCAACTCCAAGGTGCGGCTGAAGGTCGACCTGAGCGAGGTCACCGAGAAGAAACCGGGCCAGTGGCTGCTCAAGGCCACCGCCACCCTGGAGATCGAAGGCCAGGAAAAACCCGCCTACATTGCCGAGCCCCTGTCGCTCTGCTTCGTCTGATACACCCTCGATGCGAAACAGCTCACGCTGTTTCGCTCGGCCTCTCTATATATAAGGCACACGGCTACGGCATACTCGGACCCCTAATCATCCGGAACCCGTCATGCGCCCACTTGTTGCCCCGCTGGTTTTGACCCTCCTGCTCAGCGCTTGCGGTGATGGCGAGTCGCTGTTGCCGCCCGATGCCCGCCTGCCAGATGGCGGCCGCTATCGAGGCGACCTGGTCAACGGCCTGTTGCAGGGCCAGGGACGCATCGACTATCCCAATGGCAGCTGGTATGCCGGCCAGTTCGACAAGGGACAGTGGCACGGCCAGGGGGAATGGCACGGCAGCAATGGCGAGGTCTATCGTGGCCAGTTCCAGCAGGGCCTGTTCCACGGGCAAGGCAGCCTGACCACCAAGGACAGCAACTACACCGGCGGTTTCAAGCTGGGCCGCCGGGACGGCGAAGGCACCCTCAAGGAAGACGGCATGACCTACCGGGGCGAGTTCAAGGCCGACCTGTACTCGGGCCTGGGTCGCCTGGAGCTTGACGATGGCAGCCAGTACCAGGGCCAGTTCGCCAAGGGCAAGCCCAACGGTGAAGGCCAGCGCAGCGACTCCAGTGGCAATCAGTTCAGCGGCCATTTCGTCGATGGCCAACTGGAAGGCAACGGTACGTTCAACAGCGCCGAAGGTGACCTCTACGTCGGCGGCTTCAAGCACAACCAGCTCAATGGCAAGGGACGGTACGAGAATTCCGATGGCGATGTGTGGATCGGCCAGTTCAAGGACGGCGCCCTGGGCGGCAAGGGCGAGCTGATCGGCGCGGACGGCAGCCACTACATCGGCACCTTCAGCGACTGGCGCTTCAGCGGCGAGGGCCGCCTGAATCTCACCGACGGCAGCTTCTACATCGGTGGGTTCGACAGTGACAACTACCAGGGCCGCGGAGTGCTGGTGCTGCGCGATGGCAGTGTGCAAAGCGGAACATGGAACAGCGGCCTGCGGGTTCGCGACGCCGACGGCAAGCTGCTCCCCGACCCACTGGAAAGCGCTCTCCTGGCCCAGGGCCAGTTGCTCAAGGAAGCCCTCAATGCCGTGCCCGCCTCCACTCCGGCCATCGAACTCTACAGCCTGACCCTGGCCGGCGACGGCAAGCAGAGCGTATTCCTGCGCGAGGCCGACTACGTCAGCAACATGCTCGCCAGCCGCTTCGGTGCCCTTGGCCAGATACGCCTGGTCAACCATCGCGACCACATGATGAGCCGGCCCATGGCCACCCGGGAAAACCTGCGCCGCGCCGCCCAGACCCTGGCCGAACGCAGCGGCCCCGAAGACCTGGTGTTCATCTACCTCACCAGCCATGGCACCAGCGAACACGAACTGGTGCTCGACCAGCCGCGCCTGGAACTGGCAGACCTGCCGGCCGACGAACTGGCCAGCGTCCTGGCGCCCTTGAAGAACCGCGACAAGATCATTGTCATCTCGGCCTGTTATTCCGGCGGTTTCATCCCGGCCCTCAAGGACGAGCGGACCCTGATCATGACAGCCTCCAAGGCAGACCGGGTGTCCTTCGGCTGCTCGGAAGAAGCTGACTTCACCTACTTCGGCGACGCCCTGTTCGCCCAGGCACTGAACCAGACCGACGACCTGGAACACGCCTTCATGCTGGCCAAGGCAACCGTGGCCGAGCGCGAGCAAGCGGACAACTTCGATCCTTCCGAACCGCAGATCTGGGCCCCCAAGGGCGTCATCACCCACTGGCAGCAGTTGCGTAAACAGCAGGCACGAAAAGCGCTGCAGAGTGTCTCTATCAGCAGCAAGGAAACACAAAGCAACTAAGCTGAAACAGTAAAAAGGGGGAATGACCATGTACTTGACGCCTCAGTACATCCTGCTGGCCGGCGCTTCCGGCCTGACCGGAGAACAACTGCTCGACCGCCTGCTCAACGAACCGACCGTCAGCCGCGTCCTGGCCCCCAGCAGACGCCCGTTGAGCCAGCACCCCCGGCTGGAAAACCCGGTTGGCGACCCGGCGGTGGTCCTGCCACAACTGGGAGGCAAAGTGGAAATCGCCTTTTGCTGCCTGGGCACCACCATCAAGCAGGCCGGCTCCGAAGCGGCGTTCCGCGCCGTTGACCTGGACCTGGTCGTGGCATTCGGCAAGCGTGCGCTGGACATGGGCGCGCGGCACCTGGTGGTGATCAGCGCCCTGGGCGCCGACCCCAAGTCGTCGATCTTCTACAACCGGGTCAAGGGTGAAATGGAAGAAGCCCTGAAACGCCAGGGCTGGCCGCAACTGACCCTCTGCCGGCCCTCGCTGCTGCTTGGAGACCGGATCGAGCCACGGCTTGGCGAACAACTGGCCGGCCCACTGTCACGACTGATCCCTGGCAAGTACCACGGCATCGAAGCCTGCCAACTGGCCCGCGCCATGTGGCGCCTCGCGCTGGAAGAACAGAGCGGCACCCGGGTCGTGGAGTCCGACGAACTGCGCAAGCTCGGCAAGTGACCCGCCGGGCCAGCCCTTGCGGAACCGGCCCGGCATCCCCGCGCTACAATCCTCCCGTGGCGCGAAACCCCACCCCCAGCGCCGTCAGTACCGACAGGGGCAACAACAAGGTATCGAGCAAGGCGCTGGCCGGCAGGTCCAGCCCCGGATAGCCGGGGGCCTGGGCACCAAAGCGGTCCATCGGACAGCAACCGCCCTGCAAGGCATACAGATCCAGGCGTGTCCCCGAATACACCAACGGCGCCCCGGGTTTTGCCGCGTCCAGGGTGCGGGCCGTGGCGCATCCGCCCAGTTGCAGGGCGGCCAGCAGCATCACCAGGGTTCTACTCATCGCTGCTCAAATGATGTTCGCCCCAGCGGGGCAGCATGTCCTGGGGAATGTTCAGCAGATTGAGGATCCGCGCCACCACGAAGTCCACCAGGTCATCGATGGTCTGTGGCTGGTGATAGAAACCGGGCGAAGCCGGCAAAATGGTCACGCCCAGGTTCGACAGCTTGAGCATGTGCTCCAGGTGAATGCTGGAGTACGGTGCCTCGCGCGGCACCAGGATCAGTTGCCGGCGTTCCTTGAGGGTGACGTCAGCTGCGCGCTCGATCAGGTTGTTGCAGGCCCCGGTGGCGATCGCCGACAGCGTGCCGGTAGAACAAGGCACTACCACCATCGCCGCCGGCGAGCCGGAGCCGGAGGCCACCGGCGACATCCAGTCCTCCTTGCCATAGACCCGGACCTGCCCCGCCGCCGCCCCGGTGTATTCGGTCAGGAACGCCTGCATCAACTGCGGCTTGGCCGGCAGGGTCACGTCGGTCTCGGTGGCCATGACCAGTTGCGCGGCCTTGGAGATCAGGAAATGCACCTCCCGGTCTTCGCGCACCAGGCAGTCGAGCAGGCGCAGGCCATACTGGGCGCCGGAAGCCCCGGTCATGGCCAGGGTGATGCGCTCCGGACCGTTGTTCATTGCAGGGCCTCGGCCAGCTTGCCGTGCAGGCCACCGAAGCCGCCGTTGCTCATGATCACCACCTGGGTCCCGGGTTTGGCCTGGCTCTTCACGCGTTCAATGATGCCGTCCAACGAGTCGCTGACGATCGAGGGCACTGTGCACTGGGCTGCCGTGGCCGCCAGGTCCCAGCCCAGGTTGGCTGGCGCGTACCAGATCACCTGGTCGGCCTGGTTGACGCTTTGCGGCAGACCGTCGCGATGGGCACCGAGCTTCATGGAATTGGAGCGAGGCTCGATGATGGCGATCACCGGCGCGTCGCCGACGCGCTTGCGCAGGCCGTCCAGGGTCGTGGCGATGGCGGTCGGGTGGTGGGCAAAGTCGTCGTAGATGGTCACGCCATGCACTTGGGCAACCTTCTCCATCCGCCGCTTGACGCTCTTGAACGCGCTCAGGCCGGCAATCCCCATCGATGGCACCACGCCCACATGGCGGGCGGCAGCCAGGGTAGCCAAGGCATTGGCGACGTTGTGCTGGCCGGTCAGTTCCCACTCCACCACGCCCTGACTCACGCCTTCGAACATCACTTCAAAAGCCGAACCGTCAGCGCTCAGCAGCTTGACCTGCCACTGGCCACCGGCACCGGTGGTCTGCACCGGTGTCCAGCAGCCCATCTCGACCACCCTCTGCAAGGCCGGCTCGGTGGTGGGATGGATCACCAGGCCTTCGCTGGGAATAGTCCGCACCAAGTGGTGGAACTGCCGCTCGATGGCTGGCAGGTCCGGGAAGATATCCGCGTGGTCGAACTCGAGGTTGTTGAGGATCGCGGTGCGCGGACGGTAATGGACGAACTTCGAGCGCTTGTCGAAAAAGGCGCTGTCGTACTCGTCGGCCTCGATCACGAAGAACGGCGTACCGCCCAGGCGCGCCGAAACCGCGAAGTTCTGCGGCACGCCACCGATGAGGAAACCCGGGCTCATGCCGGCGTGTTCCAGCACCCAGGCCAGCATGCTGCTGGTGGTGGTCTTGCCATGGGTGCCGGCGACGGCCAGCACCCAGCGCCCCTGCAATACGTGGTCCGCCAGCCACTGCGGGCCGGACACGTAGGGCAACCCCTTGTTCAGTACATATTCCACTGCCGGGTTGCCCCGGGACATGGCATTGCCGATCACCACCAGGTCCGGTGCCGGGTCCAGCTGGGCCGGATCATAACCTTGAGTCAGCTCGATGCCCTGGGCTTGCAGCTGGGTGCTCATCGGCGGATAGACGTTGGCGTCGGAACCGGTGACGTGATGACCCAGCTCTTTGGCCAGAACCGCCATCGACCCCATGAAAGTGCCGCAGATACCGAGAATATGGATGTGCATAGTCGACCTCATAAAACATCGGCGCAGGTTAGCCTAGAGGGCTGCAAATCGCACCCTTTAGCTGACGGGGAGATACCGCCGTGGCGCGGGCCACGGCGGGCGATGGACGAGCCGGACTCAGCGCGAGATGCCGTGCTTGCGCAGCTTCCTGTACAGGGTGTTGCGGCTGACACCCAATTGCTCGGCGGTGTGGGTCATGTGCCAGCGCTGTTGCTCCAGCGCCGCCAGCAAGGCAACGCGCTCGGCGTCCTCGAGGGGGCGTTCCGGTTGTGCCTCGAGCGGCTCGCCGACCACGGCCGGACGACGGCCCTGGCGAATCATCGGCGGCAGGTCGTCGATGCCGATCCGGCCGTCTTCGCACAGCGCCGCCAGGGTCCGCAGGACATTGCGCAATTGCCGCACGTTGCCCGGCCAGGCGTAGTCCAGCAAGCTCTGGCGCGCGGCCTCGTCCAGGGCCACCGGTTGCGCCCCTGCTTCCTCGGCCAGGAGAAAGTCCAGCAACTGGGATTTGTCGCTGCGCTCACGCAGTGCCGGCAGGGCGATTTCCAGGCCATTGAGCCGGTAGTACAAGTCCTCGCGGAAGCTGCCGTCACGCACCCGCTCCTGCAAGTCGCGGTGCGTGGCGCTGATGATGCGCACATTGACGGGCTGCGGCTCGCCACCGATGGGCACCACCAGGCGGTCCTCCAGGACGCGCAACAAGCGGGTCTGCAGGGCCAGGGGCATGTCGCCGATTTCGTCGAGGAACAAGGTGCCGCCGTCGGCCTGCTGCAGCTTGCCGCGCATGCCCTCCTTGCGGGCCCCGGTGAAACTGCCGCCGCGGTAACCGAACAGCTCGCTCTCGATCAGGCTTTCGGGGATCGCCGCGCAATTGAGGGCGACAAAGGCCTTGTCCGCCCGGACGCTGCCCTGGTGCACGGCCTTGGCGAACGCCTCCTTGCCGGAACCGGTCTCGCCATTGATCAGCAACGGTACATCGCGCTCGAAGACCCGCGAGGCCCGGCGAAAATCGTTCTGCAAGCCGTTATCGCCCAGGCAAATGCCCGGGGCGCGAGGCTGGACGACTTCCCGCGCAGGGCGCAACGACGGTTGCGACAGCGGTTGCGGCGCCCCCCGCAACAAGGCGAACAGCCGTCGTCCATCCCGGGTGCGCAACGGCCAGCTGGCGCTGGCGTTGAGGCTGGCCCGGCCAAACAACTCGTCCAGGGAGCAGTCGAAAAAGCTTTCCACCGGCTTGCCCAGCAAGCCTCCGCGAATATGCCCCAGCAGGTTCAGGGCACTCTGGTTCACGGCGCAGATCCGCCCCTCGCCATCGAACGCCAGCAGCCCCTCGCTGAACAGCCCCACCGATTCGGCCTGCAGGTGAAAGCGCAACAGCCACTGGTTTTCGAAGTAGCGCAGGAAATAGCAGCTCTCGATCATCTTCGCCGAGAGATTGACCATGGCCATGGTGTGGAACTGGCTCTGGCGGGAGACGTCCTGGCGCGCCGACGATACATCCAGCACCGCCAGCAGCTCGCCATGGGGATCGAATACCGGGCTTGCGGAGCAGGTCAGGCCGGTGTGTCGCCCGCGAAAGTGCTCGCCCTGGTGGATCGTCAGGGACTGGCGCTCCACCAGGCAGGTACCGATGCCGTTGGTGCCCTCCCGGGCCTCGCTCCAGTCGGCCCCCAGCCAGAGGCCGGCATGCTCGAAGATCTTGCGTTCGCTGGGCGCGGTGATGCAGTTGAGGATCACCCCGCGGGCATCGGTCAACAACACTGCGTGGCCAGCGCCGGACAACTGCTGGTGCAGGTTGGCCATCTCGGTACCGGCGATCTGCAAGACATCACGCAGGCGCTCGCGACTCTCCAGCAGGCGACCGTGCTCGAGCACCGTGGGGGCCATGGAAAGAGCCGGATCGAGGTGATAGTCCTCAAGACAGCGCAGCCAGGAGCGCGCGATGGAAGGATCGCTGCCGGGCCCCTGCAAGTGCGCCTTGCCCCGGGCCACCGTCAGCACTTGCTGGGCATGGCGGGTCAGATGATTACTGCTGTGCATTTCTTATTTTTCTCCTGCTGTACTGACACGCGCGGGCGCCATCCTGTAGCCGCCGAAAGTCCGGGAATCGCTGCCAATCGGCGAAAAATCCGAGAGACCCCGGATTTGTCCGACAAGATTCGACACGCGGACCAGCATCCTCCAGCCGTCCTTGCATTGCAACGCCAGCTTGACCCGCAGGTCACAGGTTGTGCCATCTACGTTACAAACTGTCACTCAGTGCTGCGCCAGATGTGTCACACCCCGACGCCAAGGGGCGCGACAAATCGTCACAAGGCCTTGATTCACCTGGCGTGCGGCACACTGGCCCGGGCTTTGCTCTACGCTGGACATGCGCTACAGCGCGTCCTCCCCCATAAGCATAAAAGCCAGGAGATACCCCATGCGTTACGCACACCCCGGTACTGAAGGCGCTATCGTTTCGTTCAAGAGCAAGTACGGCAACTACATCAACGGCGAATTCGTCGCGCCGGTCAAAGGCCAGTACTTCACCAATACTTCGCCGGTCAATGGCAAGCCGATTGCCGAATTCCCGCGCTCCACTGCCGAAGACATCGAGAAGGCCCTGGACGCCGCCCATGCTGCTGCCGACGCCTGGGGCGCGACCTCGGTCCAGGCTCGCTCGCTGGCCCTGTTGAAGATCGCCGATCGCATCGAACAGAACCTCGAATTGCTGGCCATCACCGAAACCTGGGACAACGGCAAGGCCGTGCGTGAAACCCTGAACGCCGACATCCCCCTGGCCGCCGACCACTTCCGCTACTTCGCCGGCTGCCTGCGTGCCCAGGAAGGCAGCGCCGCGGAAATCGACGGCAATACCGTTGCCTATCACATCCATGAGCCCCTGGGTGTGGTCGGCCAGATCATCCCGTGGAACTTCCCGATCCTGATGGCTGCCTGGAAGCTGGCTCCGGCCCTGGCCGCCGGCAACTGCGTGGTGCTCAAGCCCGCCGAGCAGACCCCACTAGGCATCACCGTGCTGATGGAAGTGATCGGCGACCTGCTGCCACCTGGCGTGCTCAACGTGGTCCAGGGTTTTGGCCGCGAAGCCGGCGAGGCCCTGGCCACTAGCAAGCGCATCGCCAAGATCGCCTTCACCGGCTCGACCCCGGTGGGCTCGCACATCATGAAATGCGCCGCCGAGAACATCATCCCGTCCACCGTGGAGCTGGGCGGCAAGTCGCCGAACATCTTCTTCGAAGACATCATGCAGGCCGAACCCAAGTTCATCGAAAAGGCCGCCGAAGGCCTGGTGCTGGCGTTCTTCAACCAGGGTGAAGTCTGCACCTGCCCATCCCGCGCCCTGGTGCAGGAGTCGATCTACGACGAATTCATGCAGGCGGTGATGAAGAAGATCGAGCAGATCAAGCGCGGCGACCCGCTGGACACCGACACCATGGTCGGCGCCCAGGCGTCCGAGCAGCAGTTCGACAAGATCCTGTCCTACCTCGACATCGCCAAGAACGAAGGTGCACAGCTGCTCACCGGCGGCAAGGTGGAGAAACTTGAAGGCGACCTGGCCACCGGCTACTACATCCAGCCGACCCTGCTCAAGGGCACCAACCAGATGCGCGTGTTCCAGGAAGAAATCTTCGGCCCGGTGGTGAGCATCACCACCTTCAAGGACGAAGCCGAAGCCCTGGCGATCGCCAACGACACCGAGTTCGGCCTGGGTGCCGGCGTCTGGACCCGCGATATCAACCGCGCCTATCGCATGGGCCGCGGCATCAAGGCCGGTCGCGTGTGGACCAACTGCTACCACCTGTATCCGGCGCACGCCGCGTTCGGTGGCTACAAGAAATCCGGCGTGGGCCGCGAGACCCACAAGATGATGCTCGACCACTACCAGCAGACCAAGAACCTGCTGGTGAGCTACGACATCAACCCACTGGGCTTCTTCTGATCGACCCTCCCGGCGACCCCAGGTCGCCGGGAGGTCTTTTTGCGGCCCTGCCGCACATCTCCACCTTCGTGGTCCGGTGCCACTGGCTTGCCGGACGGGACGCTGCTGTCGGAAGTTCTGAGTCAACGACCTCGCGCGCACAGCCCCGGGCTTGAACAAGAGCCTTGAAAAACAATAAGACAAGGGAGCAAAGCAATGGACCAGATCGGCAACTACGTGCTCTACCTCATCATGCTCTGCGCCGTACTCGGCGCCTTCGCCGCTATCTATGACAGCGAGCGCGGACTGGGCAAGGAATTCATGGAAGGCATCCACGCCACGGGCTACATCTTCGTGCCAGCGGCGGGGATCATGGCCTCCATCCCCTATCTCACCGTACTGATCGAATCGGTCTTCGGGCCGTTCTTCGAGTCCCTGGGCGCCGACCCGGCCCTGGCGGCGACGATGATCATCGCCTCGGACATGGGGGGCTATCACCTGGCCTCCGCCCTGGCGGCCAGCAAGGAAGCGCTGGTGATGGCACTGATCACCGGCTTCATGGGTGGCGCCACCATCGTCTTCTCGATCCCCATGGGCCTGGCGATGCTCGACAAGCGTGACCACAAGTACATGGCGCTGGGAATCATGTCCGGCATCCTGACCATCCCGGTCGGGGTGATGGTGGCCAGCCTGATCCTGGCCTTCAGCAATCCCATGGTGCGCGAGCTGGTGAGCACCAACTCCGAGGCCAGTTACCAACTGGCGCTGGCCGTGGGCGGCCTGTTCGCCAACCTGCTGCCGATCCTGATCTTCGTCGTGGCGCTGGCCCTGGGCCTGCGGTTCCTGCCGGACCTGATGATCAAGGGCTTCATCATCTTCGGCCGGACCCTGGACGCGGTGATCAAGCTGGTGCTGGTGGCCTCGATCGTCCAGCACTTCACCGGTGTGTTCACCACGGTGTTCGGCAGTTGGGGCTTCCACCCGATCATCGCCGACGCCGAAGACCAGACCCGCGCCCTGGAAACCGCCGGCTACATCGGCATCATGCTGGCCGGGGCCTTCCCGATGGTCTACCTGCTGCGTAAATACCTGGGCAAGCCCCTGGAAAGCCTGGGTGGCAAGGTCGGCCTGAGCGCCGTGGGCAGCGCCGGCATGCTGGCCACCATCGCCAATATCCTGGCCATGTTCCGCCTGGTGCGCTACATGCCGCCAAAGGACAAGGTGATCAACATCGCCTTCGGCGTCTGCGCAGCTTTCCTGCTGGGCGACCACCTGTCCTTCACCGCCAACTTCCAGCCGACCATCATCCTGCCCGTGCTGATCGGCAAGCTTAGCGCCGGTTTCGTCGCGGTGGGCCTGGCCTACTGGCTGTCGGTGCCCAAGGCCCTGCAACTGGAGGCCCAGGACCGGGCGGCCGGGATCATCGCCGAAGGCGAATACCTGGGGGACACCACGCAAGAGTCGCCTGTACGGCCAGGGCAAAAGGCTACAGCCTGAGCCCGGCGCGGCGAGGAACGCCTGCATGCAAGCCATCACGGGCGGCGCACCGGTATTGCTGCTGGGGCTGGACTTCGGGTCCACCACCAGCAGCGCGCTGATCGCCCAGGCCAGCCTCAGCAGCCATTGCGTTACCGGACGCATGGCCCTCAATGAACCCCGGGTGCTGTTTCGCGGCGACCCGGTGTTCACCCCATTCAGGAACGAGATCATTGATGAGGACGCCATCGGCAACCTGATCCAGGACTGGCTGGAACAGGCCGGGATCGACTCTCGCTCGTTGTTCTCCGGGGGAGTGATCATCACTGGCCTGGCCGCCCGGCGGCACAATGCCCAGGCGTTGGCGAACCTGGTGGGGCAACTGATCGGCAACGCGCTGGTCACCCGGGCCAACGACGGCGGCCTGGAGTCCTGGCTGGCGTTCATGGGCAGTTGCTCGGCCCTGAGCCGTTTCCATCGCCAGCAACCTTTGCTCAACCTGGATATCGGCGGCGGCACCACCAACGCCGCCTGGGGCCTGGATGGCAATGTCCTGGCCAGCGGCTGCCATTTCATCGGCGCCCGCCACTTGCAGTTCGAGCCCGGCAGCTATCGGATTCGTGAGGTCTCGGAGTTCGGCCAGGCCCTGCTGCAACATCTGACGATCACCAAGGTGCCCGGCCAGGTACTCGTTCCGGCAGAACGGGACGCCGTGGTGGGCTGGTACACCGACGCGCTGCTGGCCATCGCCGAAGGCGACCGGGCGTTCTTCGCAAGCCCGCTGGGTCGCCTGACCGAGCAACTGCCGCTGGCCCTCCCCCAGGGACAGGGGGGCGCCGCGCTGACCTTTTCCGGCGGTGTCGGCGAGTTGCTCTACCGCCACCTGCAAGGCGAGCCGCTACCCGGCACCACCTTCTATGGCGACCTGGGCATCGACCTGGCCCTGGCCATCGCCCGCCAGCCCAGGCTGGTGCGGGACACTACCCGGCTGGTGCCGGAAAACCGCGGCCGGGCCACGGTCTATGGCCTGACCCTGCACAACACCGAAATCTCCGGCAGCACCCTGTTCCTGCCCCAGCCGCAGGTGCTGCCACTCAAGGACCTGCCCATTGTCGCCCGCCTGCCCATCGACGCCAGCGTACGCCAGCTGAACGATGCCCTGGGCCTGGCCCTGGGCAGTCGCGACGGGGCCTGCCTGCAATTGCTCGATGGCGGCCAGCCCCCCGGGCTGGAGCAGGTGCGCCAACTGGGCTCGCGCCTGTCCCGGGCGCTGGAGGCAGCACGCCCGCCCGCCCAATGGCCGCTGGTGCTGTTGCTGGAAAGCAATATCGGCAAGGTCCTGGGCAACTACGCCACGGACTGGGGACGCAGTCCCTGCAACCTGATCGTCATCGACGAGGTACGCGAGCGCTCGGCGCACTTCATCAACCTGGGAAAACCCCATCAACACATCGTGCCCGTCGCCTTCTACGGCGTGCACTGAGGCGATGCGAACCAAGGAGAGTCCTGTCATGTCACTCACCGTACTCCAGCACATCCGCCTTCCCGAGGTGCCCGCCGAGCGCAGCTACAGCACTCGGGTCCTGGATCGCGCGATCCGCTTCCCCAGCCTCAAGGCCGTCCTCGGCGCCGCCGATATCAGCAAGGCCGGAGACCGCGTGGCCGGCCTTTCGGCCGCCGACGAAATCACCCGTGAGGCGGCCCGCAAGGTGCTCTCGGAGCTGACCCTGGGCCACTATTTCGATCATCCCCTGACCGATCGCCATGGCCGCATCGACAGCGTCATGCAGGTCAACTACGACATCGATCACCAGGTCTTCGAGGAGATCGCCGGACTGACCCTGGGCGCCCTGAAGGATCGCCTGCTGCGCAGCCATGGCAGTGAAATACGCCGTATCGGCACGGCCCTGACGGGAGTGATGGCGGCAGCCCTGGCCAAGCTGCTCGACGTGCACGAACTGATCCTGCTGTCCAAGAAGCTCAAGAGCGGTGCGGCGGCCAAGGCCCGGACCCTGGTGGGCCTGCCCGGCACCCTGTCGTCGCGCTTGCAGCCCAACCACCCCACCGACAACCTCAGCGGCATCACCCTGCTGGTATATACCGGGCTGAGCATGGGCTCGGGGGACGCGCTGATCGGCCTCAACCCGGCCATCGACACCGTCGACAATATCAGCGCCACCCTGCACCACCTGGACAAGCTGCGCCGGGAAACCGGGGCGCCCACGCAAATCTGCGTGTTGTCGCACATCAAGACCCAGCTGGCCTGCCTGGACCAGGGCGCACCGGTGGAGATCATGTTCCAGAGCCTGGCGGGCACCGAGCGCACCCTGACCGACGAGTTCGACGTCACCGTGCAACTGCTCGACCAGGCCTGGCAGGCCATGGCCGAGCGCGGCCCGCTGCGGGACGTGGCGGAAAACTTCATGTACTTCGAGACCGGCCAGGGCAGCGAGCTGACCTACGGCAAGCACGAAGGCATCGACATGACCACCTGCGAGGCCCTGTGCTACGGCCTGGCCCGGCGCTACCGGCCGTACATGGTGAACAACGTCACGGGTTTCATCGGCCCGGAAACCCACCTCGACAACTTCGAGATGACCTACGCCTGCCTGCAGGACCAGTTCATGGGCAAGCTGCTGGGCCTGCCCATGGGCATGGCGCCTTGCTACACCCTGCACTCCCAGGTGACCCTGGAAGGCCAGCAGATGGCCACCGAGCTGCTGACCGCCGCCGGTGCCAACTTCTTCATGGACGTGTACCTGAGCACCGACCGCATGCTCGCCTACTTCGACACCAGCGCCCACGACAACCAGACCCTGCGGGAGGTCCACGACCTGGCGCCGGCTCCGGAGTACCTGCGCTGGGCCCTGGGCAAGGGCATCTTCCAGGAGGACGCCCACGGCAACGTCGAGCGCGGGCCGAACTGGGGCAACCCACGGATCTTCTGCGAGTCGGACATCGACTTCCAGCGCCTGCTGGAATCCACCCCTGCCACCTATGGATTCGACAACGCCGGGCCACGCCCGGCCAACACCGTCTCGCGCATCGTGCGGGCCAACCTGGCGGTGGCCCGGGAAGCGATCTACGTCGACCTGCGCCCGGCCGAGATCGGCGACATTCCCCTGCGCGAGCTGCGTACCGCCGCCCCGGACAAGCTTGCCCACCTGCAGGACCCGGAGCTTGGCGCACGCCTGACCGAAGAGGTGCTGCGCCAGCTGCAACCGGAATACAACGACGTGCAGATCGTGATTTCCGACGGTCTCAGCGCCGAGGCCATCCATCACAACATTCCCGAGCTGTTGCCCGTGTTGATGGACGGCCTGCGCAGCCGCGAACTGCGGGTCGGCCAGCCGATACTGGCGCCCTATGGCCGGGTCAAGCTGGCGGAGTCGGTGGGCGAGGCCCTGCAACCGCAACTGATCATCGTGCTGATCGGCGAACGGCCCGGCGGCGATGCCCTGGCCTCGCGGAGCATGTCCGCCTACCTGGGCTACCGCCTGCCGGACGACCAGGCCCGCCGCGCCGCCGCGCAGTTCAGCGGCAATGCCGACATTCGCTATGAATACACAGTGATTTCAAACATCTACAGCGGCGGCCTGCCCCCGCTGGAAGGCGGCAGCCTGGTGGCGGAGAAGGCCTTCGCCATCCTGCATCACCGGGCTGCCGGCAACCGCCTGGAAAACCTGCTGAAGAAGGTGGCATCCTGATGATCCGCCAGCACTCGGCAACGCCCCTACATCGTTGAAACGGAGACTGAGATGGCCCAATTTTCCCACAGCGTAGGTTCTCAGACCTATCGCTTCGACAGCCTCAAGGAAGTCATGGCCAAGGCCAGCCCGGCCCGTTCCGGGGATTTCCTGGCCGGCGTCGCCGCCCTCAACGACGGCGAGCGGGTGGCCGCCCAGATGACCCTGGCCGACATCCCCCTCAAGCATTTTCTCGAAGAGGTGCTGATCCCCTACGAGTCCGACGAAGTCACCCGCCTGATCATCGACAGCCACGACAAGGCAGCCTTCGCCACCGTCAGCCACCTGACCGTGGGCGGCTTCCGTGACTGGCTGCTCAGCGACGCCGCCGACGAGCAGAGCCTGCGGGCCCTGGCCCCGGGCCTGACCCCGGAAATGGCCGCCGCGGTGTCGAAGATCATGCGCGTGCAGGACCTGATCCTGGTGGCGCAGAAGATCCGCGTGGTGACAAAGTTCCGCGGCACCCTGGGGCTGCGTGGACGCCTGTCCACCCGCCTGCAGCCCAACCACCCTACCGACGAGCCGGCCGGTATCGCCGCGAGCATTCTCGACGGCCTGCTCTATGGCAACGGCGACGCCATGATCGGCATCAACCCGGCCACCGACAGCATCGCCTCGATCTGCGCCATGCTGGAGATGCTCGACGCCATCATCCAGCGCTATGAAATTCCCACCCAGGCCTGCGTGCTGACCCACGTCACCACTTCCATCGAGGCGATCAACCGTGGCGTGCCCCTGGACCTGGTGTTCCAGTCGATCGCCGGCACCGAGGCGGCCAACGCCAGCTTCGGCATCAACCTGAACATCCTCAAGGAAGGCTACGAGGCCGGGCTGAGCCTGAACCGCGGCACCCTGGGGCAGAACCTGATGTACTTCGAGACCGGCCAGGGCAGCGCGCTGTCGGCCAACGCCCACTTCGGCATCGACCAGCAGACCTGCGAAACCCGCGCCTATGCCGTGGCCCGGCACTTCAAGCCGTTCCTGGTCAACACCGTGGTCGGCTTCATCGGGCCGGAGTACCTGTACAACGGCAAGCAGATCATCCGCGCCGGCCTGGAAGATCACTTCTGCGGCAAGCTGCTGGGCGTGCCCATGGGCTGTGACATCTGCTACACCAACCACGCCGAAGCCGACCAGGACGACATGGATAACCTGCTGACCCTGCTGGGGGTGGCAGGAATCAACTTCATCATGGGCATCCCGGGCTCGGACGACATCATGCTCAACTACCAGACCACGTCCTTCCACGACGCGCTCTATGCTCGCCAGACCCTTGGCCTGAAGCCCGCTCCCGAATTCGAGCAATGGCTGGCCAGGACCGGGATCTTCACCCAGGCCGACGGCAAGGTGCATTTCGGCAACAACCTGCCGCCGGCTTTCCGCCAGGCGCTGGCCCAGTTGGGATAAGGAACAGGCTCATGCAAAAACACCCGACCGATTCGCAGAACCCATGGCTGGAACTGCGCCGCCTGACTCCGGCACGCATTGCCCTGGGCCGCACCGGCACCAGCCTGCCCACTGGCGCCCAGCTGGATTTCCAGTTCGCCCATGCCCAGGCCCGGGACGCCGTGCACCTGCCATTCGACCATGCCGGCCTCAGCGCCCAGCTGGCCGAGCGTGGCCGCGACAGTCTCTTGTTGCACAGCGCCGCCACCGACCGCCACAGCTACCTGCAACGCCCCGACCTGGGGCGCCGGCTCAGCGATGACTCGGCCCAGGCCTTGCGCGAATATGCCCAGGCCCACCCCGGCGGGGTCGACCTGGCGGTCGTGGTGGCCGACGGCCTGTCGGCCCTGGCAGTGCATCGCCATACCCTGCCATTCCTGGCACGCATGGAGGAACAGACCGCCGCCGAAGGCTGGTCGCTGTCGCCCGTGGTGCTGGTGGAACAGGGCCGGGTGGCGGTCGCCGACGAGGTCGGACAGCTGCTGGGGGCGCAGATGACGGTAATCCTGATCGGTGAACGTCCGGGGCTCAGTTCTCCCGACAGCCTGGGGCTGTATTTCACCTACCAGCCAAAGGTCGGGCTCACCGATGCCTACCGCAACTGCATCTCCAACGTGCGCCTGGAGGGGCTGAGCTATGGCATGGCTGCCCATCGGCTGCTGTACCTGATGCGCGAAGCCTGCCGTCGACAATTGTCGGGGGTCAACCTCAAGGACGAAGCACAAGTGCAGACCCTGGACAGCGATTCGCCCGCGGACATGAAGGGCAACTTCCTCCTGGGGCCACCCCAAGTGTGATTTTACAAGACGATTGCGCTTTTTAACCGCTTTGGGCAGCATCGGAACGCGGCTGCCCGAGTCATCCAACCTGTGCCGTCACATCCACTTGAAGTTGAGAGCCACCATGCGGATTACTCAAGCAACCCTCGAGCACCTGGATCTGTTGACCCCGCTATTCGTCAAATACCGCGAGTTCTATGGCGCCCTGCCCTATCCGGACTCCTCCCGGGCGTTCCTGGAAAAGCGCCTGCGGCGCAAGGAGTCGGTGATCTACCTGGCCCTGGCCGATGACGACAGCAGCAAGCTGCTGGGCTTCTGCCAGCTCTACCCGAGCTTTTCCTCCCTGTCCCTCAAGCGCGTGTGGATCCTCAATGACATCTATGTCGCCGAGGATGCCCGGCGCCAGCTAGTGGCCGACAACCTGATGCGTACCGCAAAGAAAATGGCCAAGGACACCCAGGCGGTGCGCATGCGCGTGTCCACCAGCAGCGACAACGAAGTGGCACGCAAGACCTATGAGTCCATGGGGTTTCGCGAGGATAGCGAGTTCAAGAACTACATCCTGCCCATCAGTGAAGGCTGAGAGCGCCCCCCGGGCCTGACCCGTCAGTTAAGCAAGGTCATCCCCTGTAGGAGCGAAGCTTGCTCGCGAGGGTCGTCAACGGTATGGCGCATGTTTACTGGAAACGCAGCGCCCTGGAGTCCATCGCGGGCAAGCCTCGCTCCTACCCTTTCCTTAACTGCTCGGCGTTAGCCCCGGGCCGCTTTTCAATGGCCGGGCTCCTGCCCCTCGGCGGCAGGAAGAGGGCCTGCCCCGGTCCCAGACTGCTGGTTCTGTCAGCGTGCCGACAGGTTGCGGATCGACATGTGCCGCTACAATCTGAACACGCATTTCACCTCCCACCCTTTATAATGCCGACCTTTTCCGCTTCCCAGAAAAGTCGCACACCCCTTAAGTCCTTTTCTCAAAGCTATCGCACAGGCCTGCCGAGCCAGGCCACCACTACAGGTGCCTCAATGGATTTCAACCCGATCGACCTCATCCTTCATCTCGACGTGTATCTCGACATGTTGGTGACCAACTACGGGCCCTGGATCTACGCCATTCTGTTCCTGGTGATCTTCTGCGAGACCGGCCTGGTGGTGATGCCATTTCTGCCCGGGGATTCGCTGCTGTTCATTGCCGGCGCCGTGGCCGCCGGCGGTGGCATGGACCCGGTGCTGCTGGGGGGCCTGCTGATGCTCGCGGCGATCCTGGGCGACAGTACCAACTACGTAATCGGACGAACGGCCGGGGAACGCCTGTTCAGCAATCCCGACTCGAAGATCTTCCGCCGCGACTATCTGCAGAAAACCCACGATTTCTATGAAAAACACGGTGGCAAGACCGTGACCCTGGCGCGTTTCCTGCCCATCATCCGCACCTTCGCCCCGTTTGTTGCCGGCGTTGCCAGGATGCCCTACGCGCGCTTCTTCGCCTTCAGCGTGGCCGGTACCATCCTGTGGGTCGGCGGCCTGGTGACCCTGGGCTACTTCTTCGGCAACGTACCATTCATCAAGAAAAACCTGTCGCTGCTGGTGGTAGCCATCATTCTCCTGTCCCTGGTGCCGATGATCATCGGCGTGCTGCGCAGCCGCTTCGGCCGCAACGCCGAGAAAGCCGGAAGCCGTTGACCGGCATGTGGTCATTGAGCGCCTGGCGGCGCAAGCGCCGGCTGGCCAGGCACCCGGTCAGCGACCAGGCCTGGCAGCGGATACGCCAGCAGTTGCCCTTCCTCGACGGCATCAGCGCCACCGAGGACCAGTGGCTGCGCGAGGCCAGCGTGCTGTTTCTGGACGACAAGCACCTGACCGCCCTGCCGGGCGTGGAACTGCATCAGGAACAACGCCTGCTGCTGGCGGCCCAGGCGCAACTGCCACTGCTGCACCTGGGCAACCTGAACTGGTACCAGGGCTTCCACGAGATCATCCTTTACCCCGACGACTTCCTCAGTCCCCAGCGCCATCGCGATGCCAGCGGCATCGAACATGAATGGGACGGCGAACACAGTGGCGAAGCCTGGCAGCAGGGTCCCGTCATCCTGGCCTGGCCTGGGGTCCTGGCCAGCGGCGGCTGGGAAGCCTATAACCTGGTGATCCACGAACTGGCCCACAAGCTGGACATGCTCAACGGCGACGCCAACGGCCTGCCGCCACTGCACAGCGACATGCGAGTCAGCGACTGGGCGCAAGTCATGCAAGGTGCCTACGACGACCTCAATCGCCAGCTGGATGAAGACCCGGACACCGAGACGGCCATCGACCCCTATGCCGCGGAAAACCCCGCGGAATTCTTTGCGGTGACCAGCGAGTACTTCTTCAGCGCCCCGGACCTGCTGGCGGCGGCCTACCCCAGCGTCTACGAGCAACTGCAGCTGTTCTACCGGCAAAATCCGCTGGCCCGGCTGCAGCAACTTCAGGCACAGGATCCGGTCTATCAGACTCAACACTAATGTCTTGCCAGGCCATTACGTTGTTCATCTAAAGACGCCCAGACAAGACATTGCATCCAGGGCTCTACGACCCTTGGTACGTGGCATCGATAGCGGAGTGTGTCTATAATCGGCGCCACTTTTTGGTCAATCCGGCCAAGTCATTTGGTCAATTAACGGGGGCAACGCCCAATGAGCTACAGCAAGATTCCGGCGGGCAAAGACCTGCCGAACGACATCTACGTCGCGATCGAAATCCCGGCCAACCACGCGCCGATCAAATACGAAATCGACAAAGACAGCGATTGCCTGTTCGTTGACCGTTTCATGGCCACCCCGATGTTCTACCCGGCCAACTACGGTTTTATCCCCAATACCCTGGCTGACGACGGCGATCCCCTGGACGTGCTGGTCGTGACGCCTTACCCGGTAGCCCCAGGCTCGGTAATCCGCGCCCGTCCGGTTGGCATCCTGAACATGACCGACGACGGCGGCGGCGATGCCAAGGTCATCGCAGTTCCTCACGACAAGCTGTCCCAGCTGTATGTCGACGTGAAGGAATACACCGACCTGCCAGCGCTGCTGCTGGAGCAGATCAAGCACTTCTTCGAGAACTACAAGGATCTCGAGAAAGGCAAGTGGGTGAAGATCGATGGCTGGGGCAACGCTGAAGCGGCCCGTGCCGAGATCCTGAAGTCGGTTGCCGCCTACAAAGGCTAAGAAGCAGCTACAAGCTTCGAGCTACAAGCTTCAAGAAAAAGCCCCGAGTGATCGGGGCTTTTTTGTACCTGCCTGCGCCGCTGGAGTCGGCTTGCCGATGAAAAGATCTATCCGGCCATGCATCCTGCAACAGGCCACTGCGCATTAATTTTGCCCTAGAGGCCTCTGGATCGCGCTTCACACTGGGAATTCTCGGCGAACATGCGTATGCTGCGCCCCACCTTTGCGCATCGGCCCTCATGGCCAGATCGCCCGACGAAGCGGATGACTTTCCCGCCTAGTTCCACAGCCAGCCGCAAGAGCTGGGTGTACGTTTTGCAGGCTGGTGCGGTTTACCAAAAATAAGCCAAGCCAGTCCCCGAGAAGCCGGCCACAAGCCGGCTTTTTAATGCCTGGTGCTTTATCCCCCTTCCCGACAGCGTGAGAAACTTACGTGATTGTTCACGACTTGTGCCATTGCGCTTTCAAAACATTCATTTCTTAATTACAACTGCACCGGCCCTTATCTCGGTGCATGCCCAAACCTCGACCAAACTGATAAACCTCCCCTTACATAGTCCTCCATCCTGGTACACACCAGACAATAGTGAACCACCACCCAAAGCGTCATGAAAAGGCACTTCGCCAGTATTCCCGCCCTCCTACAGCAAGAATAAAATCGCCACTTTCCAGGACTCTCGGATGACAAGGAATGTGGAATAAAGAGACTGCTGTAAGTCACTTGAACAGCCATGCCCACGCTGGCAGCACGGGGCGTTGTGCGGCCTACACCCGGCAAGCCATTGAAGCCGGTGGCGGTGGCGTTGTTCTGCATCGCCGGCATTCGGCCAAGGACTTTGGCTCATCGCTGACCGCCGCGGGTTTTGTCGAACAGCCGGTCGGCCAGGCCCCACAGGCCGGTGACGTGGTCATCATCCAGCCCATTCCCGGCCACCCCCACGGCCACATGGCCATGTTCAATGGCAAGCTTTGGGTCTCAGACTTCAAGCAGATGCACGGTTTTTACCCCGGCCACTCCTATCGAGTGAAGAAACCCGACTACAAAATCTACCGCCATCCGTAAGGAGTGCCCCATGAGAATGCTCTTATGTTCGCTGCTGGCTGCCATCGCGCTGTACCAGCCACTGGCACTGGCCGACTGCGCCAGTGCGCCCAAGCCTGCGGCCCAGGCATTTTACAGCTGGTATCTGCAGACCTACAGCCAGGACAAGGACCCGGTGACCGACAACGCCCCCGAAATGAAGAAGTATGTCTCGGATTCACTGGTCACCAAGATCAAGAAACAGATGGCCAGCCCCGATGGCCTGGAAGAGGACTACTTCCTCAAGGCCCAGGACTACATGGATGAGTGGCTGACCCAGATCCAGGTCAGCGAGCCACAGGTCCAGGGCTCCACCGCCAAGGAACAGGTAACCCTGGGCAACACGCCCGATACCACCCAGATCGTCGATGTGCGCATGGTCAAGGACAAGGGCTGCTGGAAGATCGACGAAGTGATTTCCACCGCCGACCAGAGCGATTGACCCCTCCCACGTCGTCCGGCCAGCACGCCGCTGGTCGGGCCGCCAACAGCGGCCCTCTACCAGAGTCCTCCTGCTGGCCAGCTGCCGGCCGATGGCTGCCGGCTCATGGCAGGGAGCCGGAGCCGATCACGGATAACTGAAGCTGCGCACCAAGGTCAGTTCGCCGGGAGCGCGCATGGGCACGATGAACGACTCGTTCTTCTCATCCGGAGTACCTTCTTCGGTGATCACCGTGATCTGGGCAGTAGTCAGGGGTTGCACGGCGTTATCCTGGCCACCGTCCCCGTCGTCATCGCTGCGATAGCCACCACCGTAGTAGTTCACATACACCAGGTACTGGCCCTTGAGCGGTGCTGGCATGGAGAAGATCTCCGGGCCGTAGCCCGTGGTCACGTCCACATCCAGCGCAGCGCCATTGGCAACTGCCCGATCGCCGTACCAGATATGGGCGCCGTCGGGGGTCACCAGATGCAGGTCCAAGTCGGTGTTGTCGCTGTCCCAGGACAGCAGCACCCGCAGCTTGGGCGGCGTGACACCACCACCGGTATTGAGGAACTGCACGCGTTGGCGTTGCTGGCCGTCGGGGCTGCGCACTTCGACGCTGTTGCTGCCATCGGGGAACGAGTAGGGTCGGTCGAACCCGCCCTGCTCGTCCACCTTGAGCGGCATGCTGACGCCGTTGACGATCAGCTTGCCCGGCTGCGAAGACTTGGGCGCACCCTTGATCTGGCCGCGGATACGCGCGGTATCGGCCTGGCCCTGCGGGGTGTTTACCGAGGAGGCCGGGTAGTTGACGCTCTGGCGGTACTGCTCGCCGTCGTCGGCGCGGGTGCGCCAGCCGCCCTTGGGGGTGTCGAGCTGGATACCACTGTCGGCCAGGGCCGCAGGCAGGCTGAACATTCCGCAAAGGAACAGGAGCACCGGGGTAGCAGGAAATTTCATGGCCTATTCCAATAAGAGATGGCGGGCGAGCCCTTCGATGTAGGTTTCATCCTGGCCATTGGGATGGGCTTCAAAGGCCAGGTGCAGGTATTCGTGGGTCAAATCGAGGCGATCTTGCAACGACAGCACGCCACGCACGTAGATGCGCTGGCGCTCGCGGTCGACGTAAGGCCGACCGAAGCCCAGGCGGCAGACGGCGAACTGGCTGATTTCGTTGTAGCCCACCTCTTGCTCCAGAGGCTGGCGCCAGCGCCGTCGCTGTTTCATCAGCCAGTCCTGGGCAGCCGGCAAGGGTTCGCAGGACGCCACCGGGTTGTCCCAACGGCTGAGGCTGGCACGTGGATAGGCATGCAACAGGATGGCGTCGTAGCGCTGGCCGGCACCGGCCTGCGCCACCGCCTGCTGCCAGGACAGCTTGTCCGGTGCCTGCAGGTCCGAGTGATAAGTGACCTGGGTCCCGGCCAGCACCAGTTCGTCGGTCCAGGCGGCGACTGCACGGGCGTCGGCAGTGGCCGGACGCGGGGCAACCCGCTGGCGGCTACTGCTGTCATCGATGCTCAGGCATTCGCCGCTGCGCCCGGAGTTCTGCAGCAGGTAGGTGCGGATCGCCACCGCCAGGGCCTTGGCTGCCTCACGCGGCTCGCTGCTGGCTTCGCGCTGCAGCACGCGGGCCACGTACTCTTCACGATCCAGGCGCGCCACCAGGCGTTGGGCAGAAGCCTCTTCTTGCAGGAACAGCTCGCCCGCGCTGTGGATATCCAGTTGGTTGCCATTGGCGAACGCTACCCGGTAATCCCCTTGCAGCGCTCCGGGCCTGGCAGGCTGGCCATTCTGGCTCACGCCCTTGAGCGGATAGCGGGAAAACAGCCTGACCTCCACACAACGCCCTTTATCCATTGGCATGTTGACGGGTAGCAGTTGGTCCAGGGCCTGGGCGTGGTCCTTGAGAACCCGCTGACTGGTGCCCCGCCCTCCTACCCACAATGGCGTACCGTCCACCAGCCAACCGGCAAAGCCACCCTGGCGCGACTGCGGATCGTGGTCGGCCAGCCAGCTCCAGGTCTTGACCCGCAGCCGACCGCCCAGGGCGCCCACCACGCTGCCATCACCGGCGTTGAGCACCACATCCAGCAGCACCCGGCGCGCGGTCTCCTGGGCCGGCAAGCGGGCCAGAACCTGTAGCAGATCCGCTACCGGAACTCGGGTCTGCGGCTGCAGCTGGCTCAGGTCCTGCAACCAGGCCGGGGCATTGCGGGCTTGCCAATAATCGCGCCAGTCGGTGGCGGACAGCTGCAAGCGCTGCGGCTCGAAATACAACCCGCAGGAACGTACCAAAGCCTGATCGCGGGCAATGCTGGCGCCCACCGAACAGCAGTAGACCTCTTCCTTGGACTTGCCCTGGCAGGCATAGGCCGGTTCCTGGGCGCCGGTGTCCACCAGCCAGGCGTAGACGAAGAGTTTCCAGACACTGCCCAGGGGCGCTAGCAAGTCCTCGGGCAGCGGTTCGCGGGCCAGTACCTGGGTCCTGGAAAGGCTCACCAGTTCACTGTCAGGGGCGCCTTTCCAGGCCAGGCGCAAAGGTTCTTCCTGGGCCATCACCAGCCCAGGAAGAAAACACCAAAACAGCCAGGCCCAACGTCGCAACATGCTACTTGACCGAAATCTGGCCCAGGGCCGGAGTGCGCTCCTGCGCCTGGTGCTCCGGTGCGTAGACCTGGTAGAAGCGTGCCGGCGGCAGGTTGAACTGGCCCTTCTGGGAGAAGCGGACCAGGTGGCGCAGGCGCACTTCACTGCTGTCGTTCAGCGCATCCAGTGGCACCCGGTAACTCATCTGCCCCGGCTCGGCGCGAGCCTTTTCCAGGGACGCCGCCTCACTGCCCGCCGGACCAGCCAGCTTGATGCCCCAGGTAGTGCGTTCAACATCGGCACCCGGCGGCAGCGGCACATCCAGCATGCCGTAGAGCAGCGGGCGCTTGCCCTCATTGGCGAGGATCACTTCATCCAGGTACAGGCCATCGCTGGCGATCGGCTTGTTGCCCACCGGCTCCAGCTTGAAGGTGAAGGCTTCGTCGCCCGGTACCAGGCGCAGCAGGCGGCGAGTGATGTTCACCGGTGCCGGGGTACCGGCCTCCTGTTTGCTCAGGTAGCTCACCGAGGCGCGCAGCGCACGCTCCGGCACCCCATTGAGGGTCAGCACCGTAGGCACTTGCGCGCCCTGCCATTGCCAGTAGCTTTCGCCGCTGGCGCCCTGGCGCTGTTGCCAGCCTTGTCCCGGGTTCAGCGTCAGGGCTGGCGCCGACTGGGCCACGCTATGTTGCAGCCAGGTCAGGGCCAGGGCCCGCTCCAGGGTCGACTGCGATGGCAGCAGGCGCTGTAGCAAGGTTCGCGCTGCCGCCTGGTCGAACGGTTTGAGCGACAAGCCAAGAGCCTGAGTGAACGCCAGCGAGCTGATTTCCATCTGCTGTTGCGCCGCGTCCAGTTGGGCGACAAACGCCGGGGGCGGGGTGACCTTCGCTTCCCGTGCCAGCGCTGCGGTCAGCACCCGGGCACTGGCCAGGCCCAGGGCAGAGTCCGGGCTGTCCATCACCAGGCTGTCGCCGCTGTCGTCCTGCAGGCTGGCGTCCGGTCCCTGGCCAGCCTTGGCCAGGTCGCCCATCAGACCGCTGACCAGGGTATTGATCGGCAGCTTCATCTCACGGGCAAAGGACAGGATCAGCGCTCGCTGCAGCAACGGCGTATTGCCAGCCTGCTTGGCATAGACCTCCAACACTCGCTGCCAGTGTTCCGGCGGCAGATTCAGGTCCATCACCTTGCTGGCATTCCAGTCGGCGTAATAGGCATAGGCGGTGAGGAAGGCATCCGGATCATCGCCCTCGCCCCACCAGGTGAATGCCGCTTCCGGGCCGGCCATGTGCACCAGGCGCAGACGGCTGTTCTGCATCATCAGGCGCAGGCGGTCGCGCACCTGTGGATTGCTGGCCAGGGCCGGATAGGCGACGCTCAGCGGCAACAGTTGGCTGGCAGTCTGCTCGACACCCCCGTAGGGGTATTCCAGCAAGTCATCCAGGGCTGCGCGGAACAGTGCCTGCGAGCTGTCGTCCAGACGCAGGCGAATCTCCCCGGCATCGGCCGGCAGGCCCAGCGGCGTACTGTTGGTGACCACGTCCAGGCTCTGGGTCTGCACGGTCTGCCAGCCGGCCGCGTTGCTGGCCAGGCGCACCGCCAGGGTGTCCACGGTCTTGCCGGACTGCACCAGCTCGGCAGTCCATTCGCCATTGCCCGGGGCAATGGCCGGCAGGGCCACATAGTTGATGCCGCTGTTGAGCGTCAACGGCAGGCGCTGGGACTCCCCGGCGTAATGCACCACCAGTTCGGCCTTGGTCGGCTGTTCGGCCTGGCTGAAGGCAAAGACCCCCAGGTCCGGCTTGTCGCCCGCGCGGAAGCGAGTCGGGCCGCTCCACTTCAGGTACAGGGCCTTCTCGGAACGCACGAACTGTTTCTTCTGACCGACCTGGCCATCATCGGCGATGGCCCGGGCGGTAATGCGCCAGCGCGTCAGGGAATCGGGCATGCGGAAGGTGAAACGCGCCTTGCCACTGCCATCGGTAACCAGTTCCGGCTGCCAGGCTGCGGTGTCGACATCTTCACGGCGCGGCCGCTCCAGCACCTTGACCCCACGCTCGCTGCGGTTGGCCTTGCCCGGCGCGGTGGGGCTGCCTGGCAGGGCCACGTCGTAGCTGATGAACGACAGGCTGGCACTGGTGCGCACATTGTTGCGTCGTGGGTGATAGAAGAACTGATCGATGCTCGGCGCCACTTCCGGCTGCAGGGCATAGACCATCTCGTCCACCACGCTGACCGTCAGGTGGGCCGGCACCGGCTTGCCGGCGAACTGGGTGGACAGGTCCACCGTCACCATGTCGCCCGGCTGGTACTTGTCCTTGTCAGTGTGGATGGCCACGTCGATCTGCGGCGTCAGCACCTTGATCCCGGCGTTCTGGAAACTGTATTCGCCGCCCTTGGTGTAGAGCACGGAGAAGGTCAGGTTCGGCGCGAAACTGTCCTTGACCGGTACCCGGGCGCGGTACTGGGTCGGGCTGAGTTTTTCCACCTTCAGCCAGTCGCTGCCCTGGGACAGCAATGCCGTGGCTTCGACCTTGTCGCGTTCCAACGACAGCAGCGCGTCGCTGATCGGTTCAGGGAAAGTGATCAGCGCCAGGGCTTCTTCACCGGCCTTGTATTCGGGCTTGTCGAGGACGATTTCCACCGTGCCCGGCACGGCCTTGACCCCTTCGCCGGTGACCGAGTGGCTGGTACCACCCACGACTCGGTCATGGTCATCGCGCAAGGTCAGGTTGTAGGTACCCGGGCGCTCGAAGGCCAGGGGGAAACCGCTGTCGCCGGCAGCCAGCTTGCCCTCGCCGGTGGACTGGTCCTCCATGCGCACCCAGCTGTAGCGGCTGGGCTTGACGTTCTTGCTCTGCTCGCTGGTGTTCTGGTTGGTGTAGCTGAACTGCACCTTGTCGCCCACCGCGCTGAAACGCTGCGGGGCACCCAGGCTGAAGCTTGCGGCGCCACGCTCGATGAGGATTTCCTTAGTGGTCTTGACCCGATAGGCCGCACCATCGCTGGCGAACACAGTGAGCATGTAGCGGCTGGGTTTGTCCGCCGCCGGCAGGTCAAGGCTGGCACTGCCCTTGGAGTCGGTGGTCAGCTCGGCGCTGGTCAGTTCCACCGGGAACTGCCCCATGTACTGCAGTTCGTTGTCTACCATCGACAGCTGCTGGGCCCGCAGGGTCAGTTGCAGGCGCGCATTGGCCACTGGCTTGCCATCGGGATAGAGCAGCACCAGGTTGCCCTTCACCGCTTCGCCGGTCTTGAAGTCCGGCTTGGCCAGGCTCAGGGAAATCTCGAAGTGCGGCTTGATGTACTCGGCCACGCGAAAGGCGCTGCTGTAGACCTGGTCCTTGTAGCGCAGGCGCAACTCATAACCACCGGCTACCGCATTCTCCGGCAGTTGGAAGCGGCCCTGGGTGCCGGATCTGGAATCCAGGTTCAGGGTCAGGTTCTGCAGCGCGGTGCCTGCAGCATCCAGCACGCTCACGTTCACCGTGCCGGCACCGGGCAAGACCGAGTCCCGGGCGTTCTTGAACTCGCGGCCAACGACCTTCAACGATACCCAGTCCCCCGGGCGATACAGCGGTCGGTCGGTAAAGGCATAGAGCTTGGTGTCGTAGATTTCGCTGTCGTAGTAGAAGTTCTCGGAGACGAACACCCCGCCTTCCTGATCTTCGCCGATCACGTAGGAACGCTCCGGGCTGACATGCTTGAGCCGCACCAGACCCTGTTCGTCGGTAGCGCCGCTGTTCATCACCCCCAGGCCATCGGTCCACAGCACATTGACCTTGGGCACCGAGTTGCCGGCATGCTTGCCTGCGGCCCAGACCAGCAGTTCATCACCGGCAATCTTGCTCACGGCCACAGTGTTGGAGACGAACACCATGGTGGTGGCGCGGTACTTGCCCACCAGGGCTTCGACCAGGTACAGGCCCGGCTTCAGTTGCCCCAGCGGAATGTAGACGTTGCCCGGGGCGACGTTGATGAAATCACTGGAAGAACCCGCCAGGTTGACCCCCGCCGGCGGCTGGATCGGCTTGGCCTGCCATAGCGGATAACGGAACTGGGTCACCAGGGGCAGCCCCGGAATCAGGCCGAATTGCGGCTGGGCGTCATAGGGTGTCGGCGCCAGCAGCGAGTTGCCGACCTTCAATTCCGGCACCTCCTCGGTCACCTGCTTGCGTGACTCATAGGAGAACGCGCGCTGCATCACCCGGCGCGACTTGCGGTACCAGTTGTCCCACAGGTAGGCCAGGGTGTTGGACAGGCCCTCACCCTTGAACTGGCCATCGCTGACCACCCGGTGCAGGTTCTTCTGGCGCTTGAGGAAGTCCAGTGGCTGGTTGATCCGGTAGACCCGGATATCCGCACCGCCATAGGGCTCCATGCGAAAGCGCCGGTAGTCACGACCCGGCGCCTCGAGGCGCACCATGGCCTGCTCGTCGCTGGCAAAACTGCTGTCGGACAGCAGGAAGAAACTCTCCCCGGAGACCGCCGCGTAGTCGCTGGCGGGCACCGTGTCTTCGGCATTGACCAGGGCCACGGGGGCCAGCAGGGTCAAGGCCAGGGTCAGGCGAAACAGAAAACGGGGCATGCGCGGTTCACTCATTGGGTGAGGAAGTTCAGTCGATAGATGCCGATGAAGTTGGGGTTGGCGGGGTCGGGTATCCATCGGGTGTCCTTCCATGTCATCAGTTGCTGCACGCTGGCCGAGCGCATGCCGTTATCGGTGGGGGTGGTGGTGCCGGTGTGATAGGCGATGTTGCGGCCCATCCAGATCATCAGGTGCTGGTCGTCGCCCTGGTCGAAGAACAGCAGGTCGCCGGGGCGTGCCTGACCCAGGTCGCGGCTCACCAGGTGGCTGTTGAACTGGATCAGCTTGATGGCATTGACGTAAGGCCCGACCTTGCCGCCGCCCTGCTGCCACTGCTGGGCCAGGCCACGCTGGCCTTCGCTCAGCTGCAGCTCCGGCGGCAGGTAGCGATTGGACAGGCCATTGGCCCGCAGCCATTTGCTGTCATGGGTCTTGAGCGCCTCGTTGGCGGCAAAACGCACCAGCCCTGCGCAGTCCTGCTGGTACCAGCGCGGGCTTGGCCCCTGGCTCAGCTGTTCCTGGGCGATGCGCACGAACCAGGCACGAAACACCTGGGACTGCTGCACGTCCAGCGGCGCAACGGTGGTCGCGCCCACTGCGCCGCTAAGCAACAGGGCCAGCAGGCCAAGGCTGGTCAAGCCGTGGCGCAAGGCTCTCACAGCGCTTGCCATTGCAAGGGCAGCCACTGCCAATGGCCGTTGGGTTCACTGCCCTCAGGCAGGGTCAGGGCGTACTTGCCATAACCGCCGAGGGTGCGCAGCTTGGGCACCAGGTAGGTTTGCGCGGCGTTGTTGAACACCGGCTCCATATCCTGGGGCAGGCTGTCGAAGGTTTCCTGCTGGACCAGCTGTGCCAGGGACTGCGGCCCCAGGTAGATCGGCATCAGGGTGTCCTTGGGCACCACATCGGCCAGGGGCGGGAAGCGCTTGTCCAGGGTGCCCAGGGCCTTGGTCACCAGCTTGTCATCCAGGGAGAACACCAGGGTCGAGCCATGGCGGGCCAGGCTGACCTGCATGAAGGCACGACCGGTGATGGCCTGCGGGTCCTTGGCCTGCCTGGCCGGGTACGGGCCGAAGTTCGAGCTGACCTGGCGCTGCCACTGGTGCACGTCGCCATCGTGCTGCTCCACCACCGGGAAGATCCGCTCTGCAACCTTGCTTTCACGCGAGCCCACCATGGAGCCGAACAACTTGCCCAGGTCGGCATCGAGCTTGGCGCTGTCCTTGTCCTTGAGGCCGGCCACCAGCAACGGCGTGTACAACCGCGAGTCGGCGTACCAGCACAGCCCGGCGGTGCCGGCCATGTGTTCGGTCAGCGCCTGGGCCACCGACTCCTCGGCGCCGAGCTTGACCAGCAGCGGCCTCTGTTGCTGCGCCGCCAGGGGCAGCGCCACGCAAGCACTGGCGCCCATGGGCATGGCCTGCCAGATCGGCTTGAAGTCGAAGTCTGGCTGGTCCTCTTGTTCTTCCATGGCCAGGTAGCTGTGCCAACCCTTGTCGTCCATATCGAAGCGCAGGCCGGCGAAGTTGGGGATGAAGCGCTGGTAACCCATGGCCAGGACGCTGGAGTTGACCGCCAGGCGCTGCTGCACCTCAGGCTTGCGCGCCTCCAGGCCGAAGGCCTCGGGGAATAGCTTGTCACCCTTGAGCAGGGCTTCCAGGGCCGCGGTGGAGACCGCGCCATGCACGTCGCTGAGGCCGGAGGCCAGGTCATACAGCTGGACCGGATTGGACAGCACTACCAGCTTGTCGCCATGGGAGGCAAAAGCCAGGGACCTGTTGGCGTTGAAGTTCAGCTGGTACAGGGTCACCGCATCACCACCGACCTTGAGCTCCGCCAGCTTGCTCAGCTGGCTGTCGTCCAGGGCGGCCTTGGCCAGGGGCTCGAGCAGCTTGGCCAGGCCACCGCGATCCATCACCAGCAGGAAATCCTTGAGACGTCCGTCTACGCCGCGCCACAGGGCGATGTCCGCCGGCTGGTCGAGCAGTTGCTCGATCAGGCTGTCCTGCAACTTCAGGTCATGCTCGTAGATGATCCGGCGCAGGCTGCCGATCAGGCCCAGGCGGTCGGCATGGGCCTGGTAATAGAAGACGAAATCCTCGGTCAGGGTATCGCGCAGGAAAGGTACGGCCAGCAGGTCCTTGGGCAACTGGGCCAATGAATGGGTCTCCAGCAGACCGTCGGGGCGACTCAGTCCCAGCTTGTCGCCAGGCAGCTCGGCCACCGAGGTCTTGGGCTTGCAACCCACGCCAGTGACTGCGGCCGCCACCAGGCACAGGCCCACGAGCAGGGCCGGCCAGCGCCGCTTGCTGCCGGGTTGTTCGCTACCGGGGACGCCGGCCGACGGGAATGCTGTGTTTTCGCTCATGATTCACAAAGCCCAATTCATCCGTGGTGCGGGATGTTCAATAGTTGAAAGACTTGACCAGCAACAGGTCGCCGATGGCCCGCATGGGCACGATGAAGGTCTCGCGTTTCTCATCGACGGTGTTTTCGTTAAGGATCAGGTTGATCTGCGAGGTGATCACTTCGTTCTGGTTGCTGCCTTCGTCGAAGTTGTACCCGCCACTGCCAAAGTTGCCCCAGTAGTTGACGTAGACCAGGTAAGTGCCGCGCAGGGGGGCGGTCATGGTGAACATTTCCGGCCCTGGGCCATCGACGCCATCGGGGTCCAGGCCTCCGCCATTGGTCAGGCCGGGGTGGCCGAAGAACGCATGCTGGCCGTCAGGGGTAATGATGTGCATGTCCAGCTCGGCCTTGGGATCGTCCCAGCCCAGCACCACACGGATTCGCGGCGGGGTCTTGTTCGGGTTGGCCTCGTAGAACTGCACGCGCTTGAGCGACTTGCCCTCGGAGCTGCGCACTTCAACGCTGTTGGAGCCGGCACCGAAGGCATACGGCCGACCGAAGCGCCCCTGCTCGTCGGTATAGAGATTGAGCGGATTGCCGTTGACCGACAGGCTGTGGGGTTGGCGCAGATGGCCGATGGCCTTGAGCTGGCCCTCGATCATGGTGCGGTTGCGCTGGATGCCACGGTCGATGGGCGGTGTCGGGTAAGCCACCCGGTCCTGTTCGGTGCGGTCGAGCAATCCGGAATAACGCCAGCCGGCCAGGGGTTCCTGCAACTCGGCAGAAGGCTCGGCACAGGCGCCGGCGGCCGCCAACAGGGTCAGCAGAAGGAAGGAAAAAGCGCGCATGTAGTGCGTCCTGCCATGCATGGGGAAACCCTGGCGCCAGATCCTCGGCGCAGCTGCGAAACATTCGGAATGTCGCCCGATCAAAGTGGGCGCTGGAAAGGCCGCAGATTAGCGATTTGCCGCCTGTAGCACAATTGGGGAAAAGGGATTTTGCGAGGGAGTAGGCACCGGCCTGGAGCCCGCGCCGTACATGCCATTACGGTGCTATCACCCTTTCGTCATCGAATAAGACTGCTTGAGAGAGATGCCACTGCTCGAAACGCTTTCGATGCAGCCTGTGCTCCCTCTATTCAGCCCTCCTGGGCAAAGCTTCAGCGAAGCCGATCGCCCCGGGGTTCCTGCCGCGCACGCACGTGCCGGAGAACGTGCCAGCGAGCGCTTCTCATTTGCCCGCAACCCCGGTGTCTGCTAGTGTCGCGCCGGTTTAACGCCACCCGGGATAGCCGCCATGGCCCGCAAAAAAGCTGCCTTAGATTTCGAACAATCCCTCGCCGATCTGCAAACCCTGGTCGAGCGTCTGGAGAACGGCGAGCTGTCGCTGGAAGACTCGTTGACCGCCTTCGAACAAGGCATCGGCCTGACCCGTGATTGCCAGGCCGCCCTGGCCCAGGCCGAACAGAAGGTGCAGATCCTGCTGGAGCGCGATGGCGAGCTGGCGGAACAGCCCTTCGATGCGGAACAGCCAGAATGATCGCCATTTACCAGGCCAACAGCCAGGCCCGTGTCGACGCCGCGATGCAGTCGCTGTTCGAGGCCCCCGGCCCCGAGCTGGCCCGCCTCTATGAAGCCATGCGCTACAGCGTGATGAATGGCGGCAAGCGCGTGCGCCCGCTGCTGGCCTACGCGGCTTGCGAAGCCCTGGGTGGCCAGCCGGAACAGGCCAACGGCGCGGCCTGCGCGGTGGAACTGATCCACGCTTACTCCCTGGTGCACGACGATCTGCCGGCCATGGACGACGACGACCTGCGTCGCGGCCAGCCCACTACCCACAAGGCCTTCGACGAAGCCTGTGCAATCCTTGCCGGCGACGGCCTGCAGAGCCTGGCTTTCAGCGCCCTGCTGGATCCGCGCCTGAGCGATGCCAGCGCCGAGATCCGCCTGCGCATGGTCACTACCCTGGCCCAGGCTGCAGGCCCTGCGGGCATGGTTGGCGGCCAGGCCATCGACCTGGGTTCGGTAGGACTCAAGCTCGACCAGCAAGCCCTGGAGTACATGCATCGGCACAAGACCGGTGCCTTGATCGAGGCCAGCGTCATCCTCGGTGCCCTGGCCAGCGGCCGGGCCGAGAAGGACGAGCTCAAGGCCTTGCAAGCCTATGCCCGGGCCATCGGCCTGGCATTCCAGGTCCAGGACGACATTCTCGACGTCGAGAGCGATACCGCGACCCTGGGCAAGCGCCAGGGCGCCGATATCGCCCGGGACAAGCCGACCTACCCGTCGCTGCTGGGCCTGGAGGCCGCCAAGGCCTACGCCCTGGAGCTGCGTGACCAGGCGTTGCACGCCCTGCGCCCGTTTGACGCAGCAGCCGAGCCGCTGCGCGAGCTGGCGCGGTATATCGTCGAGCGCCGCAACTGACCGACGGCGGTTTCCAGGACCGCATATCGGCCAAGTTCGGTGCTCTGCGTGGGCAGCTTGCGATGCATAAGGTAAACTGCCGCCTCTTTCTACACCTATAACGATTCGCCTGATGCCCACGACGTTTCATGAGATTCCCCGCAAACGCCCGACCACGCCGCTGCTCGACCGTGCCCAGACGCCGGACGGCCTGCGCCGGTTAGGCGAATCCGAGCTGGAGACCCTGGCCGATGAGTTGCGCCTGGAACTGCTCTATACGGTCGGCCAGACCGGTGGGCATTTCGGTGCCGGCCTCGGCGTCATCGAGCTGACCATCGCCCTGCACTACGTCTTCGACACCCCGGACGACCGCCTTGTCTGGGACGTGGGCCATCAGGCGTATCCGCACAAGATCCTGACCGGTCGTCGCGAACAGATGGCCTCCTTGCGCCAGAAGGACGGCCTGGCCGCCTTCCCGCGGCGCTCGGAGAGCGAGTACGACACCTTCGGCGTCGGCCACTCGAGCACCTCCATCAGCGCCGCCCTGGGCATGGCCATCGCCGCCCGCCTGCAGAACAGCGACCGCAAGGCTATCGCGGTAATCGGCGACGGTGCGCTGACCGCGGGCATGGCCTTCGAGGCCCTGAACCACGCGCCGGAAGTGGACGCCAACATGCTGGTGATCCTCAACGACAACGACATGTCGATCTCGCGCAATGTCGGCGGCCTGTCCAACTACCTGGCCAAGATTCTCTCCAGCCGCACCTACGCCAGCATGCGCGAAGGCAGCAAGAAAGTGCTGTCGCGCCTGCCCGGAGCCTGGGAAATCGCCCGCCGTACCGAAGAGTATGCCAAGGGCATGCTGGTCCCCGGGACCTTGTTCGAAGAGCTGGGCTGGAACTACATCGGCCCGATCGACGGCCACGACCTGCCGACCCTGATCGCCACCCTGCGCAACATGCGTGACCTCAAGGGCCCGCAGTTCCTGCATGTGGTGACCAAGAAGGGCAAGGGTTTCGCCCCGGCGGAAGTCGACCCCATCGGTTACCACGCCATCACCAAGCTCGAACCCCTGGACGCTCCGGCCAGCGCGCCGAAGAAAGCCGGCGGACCGAAGTACTCCGGCGTGTTCGGCGAATGGCTGTGCGACATGGCGGCCGCCGACTCGCGCCTGGTGGGCATCACCCCGGCGATGAAGGAAGGCTCCGACCTGGTGGACTTCAGCGAGCGCTTCCCGCTGCGCTACTTCGACGTGGCGATTGCCGAGCAGCACGCGGTGACCCTGGCGGCGGGCATGGCCTGCGAAGGCGCCAAGCCAGTGGTGGCGATCTATTCGACCTTCCTGCAGCGTGGCTACGACCAACTGGTGCATGACGTAGCGGTGCAGAACCTCGACGTCCTGTTCGCCATCGATCGCGCCGGCCTGGTGGGCGAGGACGGCCCGACCCACGCCGGCAGCTTCGATTTGTCCTACCTGCGCTGCATCCCCGGGATGGTGGTGATGACGCCGAGCGACGAGAACGAACTGCGCAAGATGCTCAACACCGGCCACCTCTACAACGGCCCGGCAGCGGTGCGCTACCCACGCGGCAGCGGCCCCAATGCGCCGATCGACAAGGACCTGGAGCCGATCGAGATCGGCAAGGGCCTGGTCCGTCGCCAGGGCAAGCAAGTGGCGTTGCTGGTTTTCGGCGTGCAAATGGCCGAAGCGCTTAAGGTGGCCGAGAAACTCGACGCCACCGTGGTCGACATGCGTTTCGTCAAACCCCTGGACGAAGCCCTGGTGCGCGAGATCGCCGGCAGCCACGAGCTGCTGGTGACCATCGAGGAAAACGCCATCATGGGTGGCGCCGGCAGCGCGGTCAGCGAGTTCCTGGCCCTGGAGGGCCTGCTCAAGCAGGTTCTGCACCTGGGCCTGCCCGACACCTACGTCGAACATGCCAAGCCGGCACAGATGCTTGCCGAGTGCGGCCTCGACGAAGCCGGTATCGAAGCCTCGATCCGCCAGCGCCTGCAACGACTGGGCCTGACGTGATTCACAGCGGCTCGCTGTAGCCGCTGCAACAGGTTGTGAGCGCCCGCCCTGCGGGCGTTCCTGCATCTGGCGCCCTGGCCGCGCCCACCCAACGGACTGGACCCGCCATGACACGCTCTCGCCTTGCCTTGCTCCTCCTGCTCCCGGCTAGCGACTTGCTGGCCGACACTGCCAGCCGTGACCACGCACTGAAACTGTCGGATACCCTGATCAGCGCCAACCGCCAGGTCGAAGCCCGCAACGACAGCAGCGCGGCCAACACGGTGTTCACACGGGAGGACATCGATCGCCTGCAACCCACCAGCCTGACCGACCTGCTGCAACGGGTTCCCGGGGTGCAGGTTGCTCAGAGTGGCGGACGCGGCAGCCTGCCGAACATTTTCATTCGCGGCACCAACTCGGCCCAAAGCCTAGTGCTGGTGGATGGTCAACGCATCGGCAGTTCATCCAGCGGCGACAGCAACCTGCAGTTCATCAGCGTCGAGCAGATCGAGCGGGTGGAAGTGCTGCGTGGCTCGCGCTCGGTGATCTACGGCAGCGACGCCATTGGCGGGGTGATCCAAATCTTCACCCGCCGCAGTGCCGACTCGGGACTGCATGGGCGCATGCGCGTTGCCGCTGGTAGCAACCAGACCTGGGAGCGCAGCCTGGGACTGTCTGGCGGCGACCAGCGGACCCGCTTCAGCCTCGGCGCCAACCTGGATGAAAGTGTCGGAATCGACTGGACCCACGCCTCCTACCCCAGCGATACAGATCACGATGGCTACCGCAACCAATCCCTGAGTTTCACCCTAAGCCATGCCCTCAGCGACGACCTGGAAGTGGGCTTCAACCTGCTGGATAACCGAGGCCGCAGCCGTTATGACAACCCTTTCGCCGCGGAGCAGGACCCTTATACCGACTTCACCGTCAGCAGCGTCAGCGGCTTTATCGATGCGACGGTCAATGACCGCTGGCAGTCTCGACTGGAACTGGGTCACAGCGAAAACCGCGACCTCAAGCGCAATAAGCTCAGCGACGAGCGTAGCGTGTTCAACACTTACCGCGACTCACTCGCCTGGCAAAACGATCTGCGCCTGACTGCGCAACACAGCCTGATCCTTGGCGCCGACTGGTACGAGGACCGACTCAATACCGGCCCGGCCTTTTTCATCGGCAGCACCCCGCAGTACTTCGCCGAAGACAGCCGCTGGAATCGTGCGGCCTTTATCCAGCATCGGTTCCAAGGCGACAGCTTCTCCACCGAACTGGGCCTGCGCCATGACCAGAACCAGCAGTTCGGCAGCCAGAACACCTGGAGCGGCACCCTGACCCTGCCACTGAACCCGGACAACGATCTGCTGCTGTCCTACAGCGAAGGCTTTCGGGCACCGAACTTCAGTGATCTGTACTACCCAGACAGCAGCAACCCACAGCTCAAGCCAGAACACTCCAAAAGCTACGAACTGCAATGGCGTAGCCAACTGACCCCAGATAGTCGCCTGGAGACTTCTCTCTATCGCATCGATCTCAAGGACGCGATCATCTACAACATCAGTGCACGGCGACCAGAAAACATAGGCTCGGCGCGAATCAATGGCCTGGAAACAGCCCTGAAACAGGAATGGTTCGGCTGGCAGACCAGCGCAGGCGTCGCCATCATCGATCCACGCAATCGCCAGAGCGGAGAGCAACTACCACGCCGGGCCAAGCGCACCCTGAACCTGGATCTGGACCGTCAGTTCGAGCGGCTGGCATTCGGTGCCAGCTGGCAACTGGTGAGCAGTAGTCGTGAAAATCGCTTCGGACAGAAGCAGGCACAGCTTGGTGGTTATGGCCTGTTCGGCCTGCGCAGCAGTTGGGCAGTCAACCAGGAGCTCAAGCTGGACCTCAAGCTCGACAATGTCTTCGACAAGTCCTATTCCCGTGCGCTCTACAACCACCAGGGCAGCGACTACGGCTACCGCGAAGAAGGTCGGACCTGGATGCTCGGTGTGACCTGGACCCCAGAGCTGTAGAACCGGCTCAGCGCTCGGGCGCGATCAATGCACACAGCTTGGCCACTGCGCCGACCATCTGCCCACTGGGCCGCTCCAGGCCCTTGTCCGTCACCAGCAACAAACGCCCCTGCTTGACCGCGGCGATCTGCGGCCAAGCTCTCCAGGCATCCAACTGGCCCTGGGCCGTGGCCAGGATCGCCTGCGGGTTGCGCTGCAGCACCGCCTCGATACTGACCTGGGGCGCCGGCAGCGCTTGATCGGCAAATACATTGCGCGCCCCGCAGACCGCCAGGGCGTCGCTGATGATCTGCCCGCCACCCACGGTGTACAGCGGGCGATCCCAGATCTGGTAGAACACCGGCAGGGGCGACGCCCGACGATAGCGCTGGCGCAACTGCGCGAGTCGCTGGTCCAGCTGGACCGCCAATGCCTGACCGGCTTGCGGGCGGCCCAGGCGCTCGCCGATCTCGGCGATCTGCGCGGTCAGCTGCGAAAGATCATGGGGTTCGGCAACAACGGTGGGAATGCCCAGACGCGCCAATTGCTCTTTCTGGGCCGGACCGACACTGCCCGGCCAGAGCAACAAAAGATCGGGTTGCAGGCTCAGCAGGCGCTCGATGTCCAGCTGGCCGTAGCGCCCTACCGACGGTAGGCCCTGCAACGACGCAGGACGTTCGCCGGCATCCAGCACGCCCACCAGCAGGTCGGCTGCGCCCAGTTCAACGACGATTTCCGACAGCGACGGTGCCAGGCTGACAACGCGCGATGCCGCCAGCGCCGGGCCGGCGACCAGCAGGCCCAGGACCGCCAACCAGCGCAGCATCAGCCGAGCTGGCGAGGGATGCGGTAGAGGTAGAACAGCACGGCGCTGGACAGTGCCAGCAGCATCAGCGGCACCGCTTCCAGGCCAACGAAGACCGCCAGGGCACCGATCCAGGCCGGCAACGAGGCCGCCAGAAACGCCGCGCGCCGGCGAGCCGCCAGGGTGATCCAGGCAGCGGGTTCCTCAGGGGTGTCCAGGGCTTTGCCGGTGGCGATCAACGCATGCTTGTAGCCGTTGAAGAAACGCAGGCTGACGAACATCGAAGCCGTGCCGGCAATGAAGAATGGCATCGCCAGCACCGGCATGATCGCCTCGCCCTGGCCGAACACCGCGTTGATCACGAACAGAGGCAGCAAGGCCAAGGCCAGGTACTGCCACCAACTGACGGTCAGGCGTCGTTTCACTTGCCCCCGGGTCACGCGCGGTCGACCTCGCCCTGGTGCTCGTTGCCCATCATGTGGTCGAGCTTGCTGGCCTTGGTGGCCAGGTACAGCTTGTTGTGCGGGTTATGGCCGGTGTGCAGCGGCACGCGCTCGGCGACCTGGATACCCATCTCGGTCAAGGCCTTGACCTTGCGCGGGTTGTTGGTCATCAGCCTCAGGGCCTTGACGCCCAGGTGCTCGAGCATCGGCAGGCACATGGCGTAATCGCGCTGGTCGGCGGCAAAACCCAGGCGCTCGTTGGCTTCCACGGTATCGGCTCCACCGTCCTGCAACTCATAGGCGCGGATCTTGTTCAGCAGGCCGATGCCCCGGCCTTCCTGGCGCAGGTACAGCAGTACCCCGCGACCTTCACGGGCAATGGCCCGCAGGGCGGCTTCGAGCTGCGAGCCGCAGTCACAGCGCTGGCTGAACAGGGCATCACCGGTCAGGCATTCGGAGTGCAGCCGACCGAGCACTGGAGCGCCGTCGGCGATGTCGCCCAGGCTGAGCACCACGTGCTCGCGGCCGGTGGCTTCATCGAGGAAACCGTGCATGGTGAATTGCGCAAAGGGAGTGGGCAGCTTGGAAGCGGCAACAAAAACAACGGGCACTGTTGTGCTCCTGATCTGTATGGGGACTGGAGATTCGCAGAGGCGGCATTGTAGCAGCAGCCTCCATTGGGCGCTTAGGCTGAATTATCGCGGATAAAGATCGATAAGTTCGATCACCGGACCGCCGGCCGGGGGGAATCACCGAAAGGGTAAGGTTGCTTCCAGTGTTGGAAGATAGCCCGCAGGCCACCGCTCTTCACCAACTGCTCCATGCGCTGGTCGTACAGGGCCAGCAGGGCACGCCCCCGGGGAGTATCGGCAAACCCCAGGTACAAAGGCAGCTCCACCAGGTGCGAACGCTTGAACCGACTGGGATCGTCGGCCTGCCCGAGCACGTAGTCGACTTCGGTCTGGCCATCGATGTAGTAGTCGGCGCGGCTGTAGAGCAGCATCGGCAGGATCCCCACCCGGCGGCGGATCTCATTGTAGCGGTGGATGTTGGGCAGGTAGTCCTCGTACTTGTAGCCACGCACCCAGACCAGGCGATAGTTGCCCAGGGTCGCCAGCGTCAGATCGGGGTTGCTGGCCAGGCCCAGGGCGTAGACGTGATCATTGTCGTAGTTCCAGTGCGGGTACAGCACGCCCGGGGACTCGTTGCGATAGGCACCGGCCTGGGCATCCACCTCGCCGCGCTGCACCAGCCCGACCGAACGGGTGTACGGCATGCTCAGGCACTCGACCCTGATGCCCAGGGGCTCGAAGACCTCTCGCAGGATGTCCCAGGACAACCCCTGGCCGTCGGCCTCGCTGTACTGGTTCCACTCCTCGCTGGCGATACGAATCGACCTGGGCGCTACTGGCGTCTCACCCGCCCAGCCCTCGCCGCAACTGCAGACAACCAGCAATACCAGTAGTGCGCGACAGACACCCATGCCTTGTCCCTCAGCCCAAGCACCACACCAGCCCCTGCATTGCCAGCCAGGCGAACACGCCGGCCAGGATATCATCGAGCATGATCCCGACACCGCCATGCACATGCCGGTCTATCCAGCGAATCGGCCACGGCTTGAGAATGTCGAAGAAGCGGAACATCAGGAACCCCGCCAACAGCCACTGCCAGCCTTCGGGCACCAGCCACAGGGTGATCCACATGCCGACCATCTCGTCCCAGACGATGCCTTCGTGGTCATGCACCCGCAGGTCGTCAGCCACCTTGCCGCACAGCCAGAAGCCGAACAGCATGGTGACGCCCAGCATCAGCCAGTAGCCCCAGTCCGGCAACATCTGCCACAGCGGGATAAAGGGTAGCGCAACCAGCGAACCCCAGGTGCCCGGAGCCTTGGGCAAGGTGCCAGAACCGAAGCCGAATGCGAGGAAATGCCAGGGATTGCGCCAGACCGATGGCGGCACGAACTCCGCCGGGACTTGCTTGGGATGATCTGTCACGGTGTCTCCGGAAAATGTTGATAGCCCCGGATGCCGGGGGTGATGTCTTGTCCATCGGCATCCAGCAGCGTCACGCCCTGCCCGACCACTGCCCGCCCCACGACGTGCACCGGCCAGCCTGCGGCCAGCAGCGGCGCCAGCTCGGCGGGGGGCAAGGTGAACGCCAGCACGTAGTCGTCACCACCGCTCAAGGCCGCGGCGCGAGCGCCTTCCAGGCCGAGAAAGGCCAGCAGGGACGACGACAGGGGCAGCTTCTCAATCTCCACCTGCAACCCGACCGCAGACGCGGCGGCGATATGCCCGCAATCGGCCAGCAACCCGTCGGAGATATCCAGGGCTGCAGTGGCCTTGCCTCGCAGGGCCTGGCCCAAGGCCAGTTGTGGTCGCGGCGACCAGTAATGGGCCAGCAGCGGCTCGGCAATGCCGGGTTCGGCATCACGCAGCCCCAGTACCAGCGGCAAGGCGCCGGCAGCATTGCCCAGCGGGCCACCAACACACAGCAGGTCGCCGGGATGGGCCGCGCTGCGGGTCAGGGCCTGGCCGGCAGGCACGCGACCGAATACGGTCATGGTCAAGGTCAGGGGGCCACGGGTGGTATCGCCACCAATCAGGCGCACACCACACTCCTGGGCCATGGTGTTCAAGCCACGGGCATAGGCCTGCAGCCAATCGGCACTCACCGTCGGCAGGGTCAGAGCAAGGGTGAAGGCCAGCGGCGTGGCGCCCATGGCGGCCAGGTCGCTGACGGCCACCGCCAGGGAGCGTTGGCCAAGAAGAAACGGCTCGCAGGGATCGGCGAAATGCACACCGGCCACCAGGGTGTCGGTGGAAATCGCCAACTGTTCGCCGGGAGCAACCGCCAACAGGGCGCAGTCATCACCAATTCCCAGGGCAACGCCCTCGCCGCCCTGCGCACAAGGCGCGGCGGCGAAGAAATTGCGGATCAGTTCAAACTCGCCCATGGCAGCTGCAAGCGCGGATCAGCGCTTGAATGCCTTCACTTCTGCTTCACGCAGGCGTGGGGCCAGCTTGTCGAGTACACCGTTGACGAACTTGTGGCCGTCGGTGGAACCGAAGACCTTGGCCAGTTCGATGCCCTCGTTGATCACCACGCGGTACGGCACGTCGACACGCTTGAGCAGCTCCCAGGTGGACAGGCGCAGGACCGCCAGTTCCACAGGGTCCAACTCGTCGATGGCCAGGTCCAGGCAAGGCACGAGCGCGTTGTCGATCTCGTTCTTGTTGGCGGGCACTCCGTGCAGGATCTCGCGGAAGTAGGCGCCATCGATGTCGGTGAAATCGTTGTCGACCCGGAACTGCGCTTCGATCTCGTTCAGCGAATGCTTGGCCATGTGCCATTGGTACAGCGCCTGGGTCGCGAGCTGACGAGCTTCGCGACGCTTGGCGCTCTTGGATGGCTTGCCGGCGTCGGCAGGCTTGGGATCGCGCGGGTTGAAACGATCGCTATCGTCGCTAATCACTTGGCCTCCAACTGCGCCAGCAGACTGACCATTTCCAGGGCGGACAAGGCAGCTTCTGCCCCTTTGTTACCGGCCTTGGTGCCGGAACGCTCGATGGCTTGCTCGATCGAATCGACAGTCAGTACGCCGAAGGCCACCGGTACGCCGAACTCCATCGACACCTGGGCCAGGCCCTTGGTGCATTCGCCAGCCACGTATTCGAAGTGCGGGGTGCCGCCACGAATGACCGCGCCCAGGGCGACGATCGCCGCGAACTCGCCCTTCTGCGCGACCTTCTGCGCCACCAGGGGAATCTCGAAGGCGCCAGGTGCACGGATGATGGTGATGTCGCTTTCGCTCACGCCATGGCGAACCAGGGCGTCAACCGCGCCGCTGACCAGGCTTTCGACGACGAAGCTGTTGAAACGGCCGACCACCAGGGCATAGCGGCCTTTAGGGGCGATGAAGGTACCTTCGATGGTCTTCAGGGTCATTCGACAAATCTCTTAAAGAGCTGGAGCGTGTCTAGCACACGCTCCTGAGTGATGTTTTAACCGCGAATTTCAAGCTGGCAACGACCGGCTTTTATTCGGAGGGCACGTATTCTACAACTTCCAGGTCGAAACCGGATATCGCGTTGAACTTCATCGGCGCACTCATCAGGCGCATCTTGCGCACGCCCAGGTCACGCAGGATCTGCGAACCGGCACCGACAATGCTGTAGGTGGTCGGTTTCTTCGCAGGCGCGTGCTCCGCGGTTTCGCGGATATGCGCCAGCAGCACGTCGCCATCGAGCGGGTGGCCCAGCAACAGCACCACGCCACTGCCCGCCTCGGCTACGGTGGCCATGGCCGCCCGCAGGCTCCAGCGCCCCGGTTGCTTGACCATCAACAGGTCGCGCAGCGGGTCCATGTTGTGCACCCGCACCAGGGTCGGCTCTTCAGCGCAGATCTCGCCCAGGGTCAGGGCCATGTGCACGTCGCCTTCCACGGAATCACGATAGGTCACCAGGTTGAACTGGCCCAGTTCGCTGTCCAGCGGCTGCTCGGCAATCCGCTGAACGGTACGTTCGTGGATCATCCGGTAGTGAATCAGGTCAGCGATGGTGCCGATCTTGATGCCGTGCTCGACAGCGAAGGCTTCCAGCTCGGTACGACGGGACATGGTGCCATCGTCGTTCATCACTTCGCAGATCACCCCGGTGGGCTCGAAACCAGCCATGCGCGCCAGGTCGCAAGCCGCCTCGGTGTGGCCGGCACGGGCCAGGGTGCCGCCAGGCTGGGCCATCAGCGGGAAGATGTGGCCCGGGCTGACGATATCCTCGGCCTTGGCATCCTTGGCCGCAGCCGCCTGCACGGTGCGAGCGCGGTCAGCGGCGGAAATGCCGGTGGTCACGCCTTCGGTGGCTTCGATGGACACGGTGAACTTGGTGCCGAAGCCGGAGCCGTTGCGGGGCGACATCAGCGGCAGCTTGAGCAGTTCGCAGCGCTCGCGGCTCATGGGCATGCAGATCAGGCCGCGGGCGTGCTTGGCCATGAAGTTGATGTGCGCAGGCGTGCAGCACTCGGCGGCCATGATCAGGTCGCCTTCGTTCTCGCGGTCTTCGTCATCCATGAGGATGACCATCTTGCCTTGGCGGATGTCTTCGACCAGTTCTTCGATGCTGTTGAGCGCCACTCGGCACCCCCCTTCTTTCAAAATTTGAGGTTCAGGATTTGAGATAGCCGTTAGCGGCCAGGAAGCTTTCGGTAATGGTGCTGCCCGTGGCCTCGGCGGCCTTGTCGCCCAGCAGCAGGCGCTCCAGGTAACGCGCCAGCAGGTCGACCTCGAGGTTGACCTGACGACCTGGCCGGTAGTCGGCCATGATGGTTTCCGCCAGCGTATGGGGCACGATGGTCAGCTCGAACTCGGCGCCATTCACCGCGTTGACCGTCAGGCTGGTGCCATCGACGGTGATCGACCCCTTGTGGGCGATGTACTTGGCAAGTTCCTTCGGTGCACGGATGCGGAACTGGATGGCCCGGGCGTTCTCATCCCGCGCCACCACCTCGCCGACGCCATCGACGTGACCGCTGACCAGGTGGCCACCCAGGCGGGTAGTCGGGGTCAGGGCCTTCTCCAGGTTGACCCGGCTGCCGGCCTTCAACTGGTTGAAGGCGGTGCAGTCCAGGGTTTCGCGACTGACATCGGCCCAGAACCCATCGCCGGGCAATTCGACGGCGGTCAGGCAGACGCCGTTCACCGAGATGCTGTCGCCCAGTTTGACGTCGGCCAGATCAAGCTTGCCGGTTTCTACATAGACCCGCACATCTCCGCCTTTTGGGGTCAATGCGCGAATGCTGCCGATGGATTCGATGATGCCAGTGAACATGGAGTCCTCCTCGAGAACAGGGCCGCCGGGTAGGCGAAGGTCGGGAATTATACGCTCGCTGGCGGGGCAGGAATGGCAGTGACTCGCCAGTCATCGCCGACCGCGCGCATTTCAATGATCTTGAGCAATGGCGCCTCGCTCATCTGCGCCAGGGGCCAGTCCAGCAACGGCCGCGCCGAGGAGCCGAGGAACTTGCCGGCGACGAATATCTGATATTCGTCCACCAGCCCTTGCCGGGCAAAGGCCCCGGCCAGGCGCGGCCCCGCCTCCACCAGCACCTCGTTGACGCCCCGGGCGGCCAGCTCCAGGAGCAGGCGGTGCAGGTCCACCTGGCCATCGGGGCCGGGCACGATCAGGCATTCGGGACCGTTGGCGTACTGTTCCTCTACCGCGGCGCAAGTCGCCACCAGGGCGGGGCCGGCCTTGAAGAACGGCGCATCGAGCGGCACTCGCAAGCGTCCGTCGATCAGCACCCGCAGCGGCGGACGCGTCATGGCCAGGGCCGTCAGCTCGGCATCCAGGCCCAGTTCGGCGGCGCGCACCGTCAGCCTGGCGCCATCGGCCAGCACCGTGTCGGCGCCAGTCAGCACCACACTGGACTCGGCTCGCAAGCGTTGCACGGCAGAGCGCGCGGCGGGACCGGTGATCCACTGGCTCTCGCCACTGGCCATGGCGGTACGACCGTCGAGACTCATGGCCAGCTTGACCCGGACATAAGGCAGGCCATGCTCCATGCGTTTGAGGAAACCCTTGTTGATCGCCCGCGCCTCGTGTTCCAGCACCCCGTCGTGGACCGCTATGCCAGCCTCGGCCAGGCGCCGCATGCCACGTCCGGCGACTTGCGGATTGGGGTCCTGCATCGCCGCCACCACCCGCGCCACGCCGGCGGTAACCAGGGCATCGGCGCACGGCGGCGTACGGCCGTGATGGCTGCAGGGCTCCAGGGTCACATAGGCGGTAGCGCCACGTGCCTTGTCCCCGGCGGCGCGCAAGGCGTGCACCTCGGCGTGGGGCTCGCCCGCCCGCACGTGCCAGCCTTCGCCCACCACCTCGCCGTCGCGCACGATGACGCAACCGACACGGGGATTGGGATGGGTGGTGTAACGGCCCTTGCGCGCCAGTTCCAGCGCGCGAGCCATGTAGTGGGCGTCGAGTACCGCTTGTTCCGCAGGCTGGCTCATTGCTTGGCCGGCTCACGGGCGAGACGGTCGATCTCCTCGCGGAATTCGTCGAGGTCCTGGAAACGCCGGTAGACCGATGCGAAGCGGATGTAGGCGACCTCATCGAGCTTCTGCAGCTCGCTCATCACCAACTCACCGACGACCAGCGACTTGATCTCACGCTCGCCAGTGGCCCGCAGCTTGTGCTTGATGTGCGCCAGCGCCGCTTCCAGGCGCTCGACGCTCACCGGGCGTTTTTCCAGGGCGCGTTGCATGCCCGCGCGCAGTTTGTCTTCGTCGAAGGGCTGGCGGCTGCCGTCGGTCTTGATCAGGCGCGGCATCACCAGTTCGGCGGTTTCGAAGGTGGTGAAACGTTCACCACAGGCCAGGCATTCACGCCGGCGGCGGACCTGTTCGCCCTCGGCGACCAGACGCGAGTCGATGACCTTGGTGTCGTTGGCACCGCAGAAGGGACAGTGCATGGTGGCAGGCAACAAAAAAAGGGAGGGCCATGGTAGCGCATCCCACTGGCAAGACAAGCCATAGCCTTTACGGTATACAGACCGACTATTATGTTTCGCACATGGAAATCTGCCTCGTTGGAGCTTCAAATGCCGCTCAGACCGCTCGTTTTGCTCAGCCTTGTCAGCCTGCTGGTCGCCTGCAGCAGCGATGCCCCGAAACCTGCGGCCAGCGCCTCCTCCACGCCACAAACCGTGCAGAAGCCCCAGGAGCCGGTCGATCTTGGTCCCTTGCCCGCCTACCAGCGCGAGCTGAGCGGCAGCCTCAATGGTGTGCCCGGCGGTGCCGACGTCGAGTTGGCGCTACTGGTGGTCGATGAGCGCGGCCGTCCGCAGCGCCTGCTGGCCAGCAGCAACCTGACCGGCACCGCTCGGGTCCTGCCGTTTCGCCTGCGCTTCGCCCCCGAGGCCTTCCCCGCCGGTGCCCGAGTCGAACTGCGCGGCCGCGCCAGCCAGTCCGGGCAACTGATCCTGCACCTGCCGGCGCAACGCATCGACCAGCCCATCACCCAGGCCCTGGGCCAACTGCAATTCGTCAAAGCCCCATGACCCCACCGCTCGAACTGCAGGCGGCCCTCGGCGAACTGCTGGGGGACGCGCAACTGGTGGCCTGCGAGCTGCCCGAGACCGAACTGCGGCTGTGGCTGATCGACGAGCGCAACATGGACCGGGCCTTCACGCCCGAGGAAACCCGGCGCATCCTCCACGAACCGCCCTACTGGAGTTTCTGCTGGGCCAGCGGCCTGGCCCTGGCGCGCTACCTGGCCGAGCACCCGCACTGGGTACGAGGCAAGCGTGTGCTGGACTTCGGTGCCGGCTCCGGCGTGGCAGCCATTGCCGCAGCCAGGGCCGGCGCCCTGGAAGTGGTGGCCTGCGACCTGGACCCGTTGGCCATCGCCGCATGCCGGGCCAATGCCGAGCTCAACCAGGTCGAGCTGGGGTACTGCGCGGACTTTTTCGCCGAAACCGATCGCTTCGACCTGATCCTGGTGGCCGATGTGCTCTACGACCGCGCCAACCTGCCGCTGCTGGACCAGTTTCTCAGCCGGGGCCGGCAAGCCCTGGTGGCGGATTCGCGGGTCCGGGACTTCCAGCATCCGCTGTACCGGCGCCTGGAGATGCTCCAGGCCCTCACCCTGCCGGACCTGGCCGAACCCTGGGAGTTTCGCAGCGTGAGCCTGTATCACGCACAACGACCAGGCGCCGTTGCAGCGGCCGCACCGACGATGGCGATCCACCCCGGGCAAGCCTTATAGTGGCGCCATTGCCGCTTATTCGAGATACCCCATGAGTCAGGACACGCCGTACATCTTCGATGCCCACACCGCCGACTTCGACCAGTCGGTGATCGAGAACTCCTTCCACAAGCCGGTCCTGGTGGACTTCTGGGCCGAGTGGTGCGCGCCCTGCAAGGCGTTGATGCCGATGCTGCAACAGATTGCCGAGAGCTATCAGGGTGAACTGCTGCTGGCCAAGGTCAACTGCGACATCGAGCAGGACATCGTCGCCCGCTTCGGCATCCGCAGCCTGCCCACCGTGGTGCTGTTCAAGGACGGCCAGCCGGTGGACGGTTTCGCCGGCGCCCAGCCGGAGTCGGCGGTACGCGCCATGCTCGAGCCCCACGTACAGATGCCACCGCCGTCTGCGGCCGATCCGCTGGAACAGGCCGAGACCCTGTTCGGCGAAGGTCGTATCGGCGACGCCGAAGCCGTCCTCAAGGCCCTGCTGAGCGAAGACAACAGCAATGCCAAGGCCCTGATCCTCTACGCCCGCTGCCTGGCCGAACGCGGTGAACTGGGCGAGGCCCAGACCGTGCTCGACGCGGTCAAGAGCGATGAACACAAGGCAGCCCTGGCCGGGGCCAAGGCACAGATCACCTTCCTCAAGCAGGCCGCGACCCTGCCGGATGCCGCCGACCTCAAGGCGCGCCTGGCCAAGGACCCCCAGGACGACGAGGCGGCCTACCAGTTGGCGATCCAGCAACTGTCCCGCCAGCAGTACGAGGCGGCCCTGGAGGGCCTGCTCAAGCTGTTCATGCGCAACCGCAGCTACAGCGAAGGCATTGCCCACAAGACCTTGCTGCAAGTCTTCGACCTGCTGGGCAACGACCATCCGCTGGTGACCACCTACCGGCGCAAGCTCTTCGCCGCGCTGTACTGATCACTGCCGGGCCGGCCTGCCAGTCGATGCGTGGCAGCACCGGCCCGGCAGCTCGCCTCGCTCAGGGTATCCAGCTGTAGATCGGCGTATCCACGCCGCTGACCACCTTCACCTGGGCGCAGTGGCGCAGGCGCACCAGTAGCCGCTTGCCTGCCGCCGCACTACCGGTCAAAGCCTCCAGTTGCTCCAGCAACTCCGGCCCGCTGAGCTGGCCAGCCTGGCGCAGCAGGTCCTTGGCGGTCAGCCACAAGGTGTCGTCCTGGCTTGCCGGCTTGCCCACCACCCCGGTGGGCGCCGGCTGGGCCGGATTGGCCACCTGCAATTGCGCGCCCAACTGCCCTGCCAGCTGCGCCCAGTCGCCTTCGTCCAGCTCCAGGGTCAAATCCACCGGCCAGTCGCCGATGTTTCCACGAATCCGCACCATCGTCGTGCTCCCGAAAATTTCTGACGAGCATGCTCCCACGCGTCTTGCGCAACGCCAAGCGGGCGGTCAAACTCTGCCGCCAACAGCGTTATAAGATTACATAACATTTATTTCACTTGCGTCCCGGAGACTTGCCATGCGCCGCCTGCTACTCGCCTTGCCATTCGCCCTGTTGCCACTGGCCGTTACCCAGGCCGCGCAAGCCCATGACCACGAACACGAGCATGAACACGCAAGCCTTGGCGCCCATGAGCATGGCGTGGCCCGGTTGAATGCGGTGCTCGACGGCCAAGCCCTGGAGCTGGAGCTGCAAAGCCCGGCGATGAACCTGGTGGGTTTCGAGCATGCACCCGGCACCGATGCCGACAAGGCCAAGGTTGCCGCTGCACGCAAGCAGCTGGAGCAACCCCTGGTGCTGTTCAACCTGCCCAGGGCCGCGGCGTGCGTGGTGGCCAAGCAGGAATTGGAGAGCCCGCTGTTCGGCGACAAGCCTGACGCCGATGATCACGATGACGACGAAGAGGCCAAGGACGCCGATGGTCACGAGCATCACCATGAACACAGTGAGATCCACGCCCACTACCAGCTCACCTGCGCCAAGCCGGATGCCCTGAAGACCCTCGACCTGGGGCAGATCTTCAAGACCTTCCCCGCCACCCAGAAAATTCAGGTACAACTCATTTCGCCGAGCGGCCAGCAGGGCGTCGAAGCCAGCGCCACCGCCGCAACCCTGAAGTTCTGAGCGCCCCCCTGTAGCCGCTGTCTTCGGCGGCTACAACACTCATTCGATGATCGACCCGACATGACCCAAGCACTTATCGAACTGTCCAACCTGGGCTTCAGTTGGCCCGGTCACCCACAGTTGCTGGACATCCCGGACTTTCGCCTGCAAGCCGGTGAGACCCTGTTCCTGAAGGGCCCCAGCGGCAGTGGCAAGACCACCCTGCTGGGTCTGCTGGGCGGCGTTCAGAAGCCCAGCCAAGGCAGCATCCGCCTGCTGGGCCAGGAGTTGACCGAGCTTTCGGCCGGCGCCCGCGATCGCTTTCGCGTCGATCACACCGGCTACATCTTCCAGCAGTTCAACCTGCTGCCCTTCCTCTCGGTGCGCGAAAACGTCGAGCTGCCCTGCCACTTCTCCAGGCTGCGGGCCAGCCGCGCCGTGCAGCGTCACGGCAGCGTCGACCAGGCCGCAGCCACCCTGCTGGCCCACCTGGGCCTGAAGGACCCCGGCCTGCTCGGTCGTCGTGCCGACTCGCTGTCCATCGGCCAGCAACAGCGGGTCGCAGCGGCCCGGGCACTGATCGGCCAACCGGAACTGGTGATCGCCGACGAGCCCACCTCGGCACTGGACCACGACGCCCGGGAGGCCTTCCTCCAACTGCTGTTCGCCGAATGCCGCGAAGCCGGGGCCAGCCTGCTGTTCGTCAGCCATGACCAGAGCCTGGCTCCCCTGTTCGATCGCCACCTGTCGCTGGCCGAACTCAATCGCGCTACCCAGCCTGTCGAGGTCTGAGATGTATCTGTTCCGCCTGGCCATGGCCAGCCTGGCCAACCGCCGCTTCACCGCGATCCTCACCGCCTTCGCCATCGCCCTCTCGGTCTGCCTGCTGCTGGCAGTGGAACGAGTGCGTACCGAGGCCCGCGCCAGCTTCGCCAGCACCATCAGTGGCACCGACCTGATCGTCGGCGCCCGCTCCGGCTCGGTGAACCTGCTGTTGTACTCGGTGTTCCGCATCGGCAACGCCACCAACAACATCCGCTGGGACAGCTTCGAACATTTCGCCAGCAACCCGAAGGTGAAATGGGCGATCCCGATTTCCCTGGGCGACTCCCATCGCGGCTACCGGGTGATGGGCACCACCGACGCCTACTTCCAGCACTACCAGTACGGCCACCAGCAGAATCTGCAACTGGCGGTGGGCCGAGCCTTTGCCAGCGATCCCTTCGAAGTGGTGCTGGGGGCCGAAGTCGCCGAGGCCCTGCACTACCAGCTGGGGGACAAGCTGGTCCTGGCCCATGGCGTGGCGGCCATCAGCCTGGTCAAGCACGACGACAAGCCTTTCACCGTCGTGGGCATCCTCAAGCGCACCGGTACGCCGGTGGACCGCACCCTGCACATCAGCCTGGGCGGCATGGAAGCCATCCACATCGATTGGCACAACGGCGTGCCGGCCCGCGGCGAGGGCCGGATCAGCGCCGACCAGGCACGCAACATGGACCTCACGCCCCAGGCCATTACCGCCTTCATGCTGGGCCTGAACAGCAAGATCTCGACCTTCGCCCTGCAACGGGAGATCAATGAATTTCGTGGCGAGCCGATGCTGGCAATCCTTCCCGGCGTGGCCCTGCAGGAACTCTGGAGCCTGATGGGCACCGCCGAGAAAGCCTTGTTCGTGGTGTCGTTGTTCGTGGTCCTGACCGGGCTGATCGGCATGCTCACGGCGATCCTCACCAGCCTCAACGAGCGTCGCCGGGAAATGGCCATCCTGCGCTCGGTGGGCGCCCGTCCCTGGCACATCGCGACCTTGCTGGTGCTGGAAGCCTTTGCCCTGGCCCTGGCGGGCGTGCTGGCGGGACTCGCCCTGCTGTACCTGGGCATCGCCCTGGCCCAGGGCTACGTGCAGTCGAACTACGGCCTGTACCTGCCGCTGGCATGGCCCAGCCAGTATGAGTGGACGCTGCTGGGCGGTATCCTGATCGCCGCTCTGCTGATGGGCAGCGTGCCGGCCTGGCGCGCCTACCGGCAATCCCTGGCCGATGGCCTGTCGATCCGTTTATGAGCCCTGGTTTATGAAGACCCAACGCTTGCTGCGCTCCCTCCTTGTCCTGTCGCTGCTGTTCAGTTCGCCGCTGTGGGCAGCAGGGGCGCCGAAGGACCTGACCTGGTCGGAAATGATCCCGCCGGACGCGCCACCGGAAGTGCCGAACATGAAACCCCTGCACGACCTGTCGCAGATGAGCGATGCGTTGTCCGCAGAATCGGCCCCTGCCGCCAAGCAGGACCTGCCCAATGCACCGGTGGTGAAAAGCCTGGACGGCCAGGCGGTGCGCCTGCCCGGCTACATCGTGCCCCTGGAGGTGAACGAGGAAGGGCGCACCACGGACTTCCTCCTGGTGCCCTACTTCGGCGCCTGCATCCACGTACCGCCGCCGCCGTCGAACCAGATCGTCCATGTCACCAGCGAAATCGGCGTGAAGCTCGATGAGCTGTACCAGCCCTATTGGGTCGAGGGCGACATGCAGGTCAAGCCGTCCAGCAGCGAGCTGGCGGATGCCGGCTACCAGATGGCGGCCCAGAAGATCTACGTCTACGAGCTGCAAGAGTGAGCGTTGGTCACAGGGCCCCTTCCAGGCCGGGCGCCCCGGGAAACGATGGCAAAAGAGTGCGGGGCAAAAGAATAGTTCAGCAGCGCAGTGAGGGTTCGCGATTTCATTGAGCTGAGTCAAGGTGGTCAACTTGACGATCCTTACCATTGGACATAGCCAATTTGAATCGTCCTTTGGAGCTCCCATGCATAAGTCCCTGCTCAGCGCCTCCCTGGTTGCGCTCGCACTCGCCGCCCCGATCGCCAACGCCCACGAAGCCGGTGACATCATCGTTCGTGCCGGTGCGATCACCGTCAATCCGAAAGCCAACAGTTCCGACGTCAAGGTCGATCGCGGTCCACTGGCCGGCGCCAACCTGGGCGGCAAGGCGACCATGAGCAGCGACACTCAGCTGGGCTTGAACTTCGCCTACATGCTGACCAACAACATCGGTATCGAACTGCTGGCCGCCACGCCGTTCGAACACGACGTGAAACTCAAGAACACCGCCCTGTCCCCGGCCAACGGCAAGCTCGGCACCCTCAAGCACCTGCCGCCGACCCTGAGCGTGGTGTACTACCCGCTGGATCACAAGTCAGCATTCCAGCCCTACGTCGGTGCCGGTATCAACTACACCTGGATCTACGACGAGCACGTTGGCAGCCGCGCCAGCGAAGCCGGTTTCGACAACTTCCGCGCCAAGAATTCCTGGGGCCTGGCCTGGCAGGTCGGTGCCGACTACATGCTGACCGAAAACATCATGATCAACGCCCAGGTGCGCTACATCGACATCGATACCCGTGCCTACGTGGACAACAACGCGGTGGCCCAGGGTACCCGCGCCAAGGTCAACGTCGACGTCGACCCGATGGTCTACATGGTTGGCCTGGGCTACAAGTTCTAAGCCCGAACCACACGAAAAAGGCGCCCCTGGGGCGCCTTTTTCATGCCTGCAACAACCTTCAACGTCCCAGCAAGCGGGCCAGGCCGACACTCAGGGAGGTCGGTTCGGGAAACGTGAAGCGCTGCAGCAAACGCTGGTTGCCGGCCCGCGAATGACGAATGTCGCCGGCACGGGCAGGACCATAGCTGACAGGCGGCAACTGGCCCACCACCTCGGCCAGGGCGGCGAGCATCTGGTTGAGCGTGGTGGCCTGGTTCAGGCCGACGTTGACTGCGCCCACCTCCAGCTCGGGGGCCTCGATGGCCTGCAGCAATACCTGCACCAGGTCGCCGATGTAGACGAAGTCCCGGGTCTGCTCACCATCGCCGAACACGGTGATCGGCAAACCTTGCTGGACCCGCTCGCAGAAGATGCTGATCACCCCGGAATACGGTGACGATGGATCCTGGCGTGGACCGAAGATATTGAAGAAACGGAAGATCGCCGGCTCCAGGCCATGCTGGCGCCGGTAGAAGTCCAGGTAATGCTCGCTGGCCAGCTTGTCGCTGGCATAAGGAGTCAGCGGAGCCTTGGCGGTCTCCTCGTCGATGGACAGGCCTTCGCCATTGTTGCCATAGACCGCGGCGCTGGACGCGAACAGCACCCGCTTCACGCCCTGCTGGCGCATGGCCTCGCAGACATTCAGGGTACCGATGAAATTGCTCTGGTGGGTCTGCACCGGATCGTCCACCGACGCTTGCACCGACGCTACAGCTGCCAGGTGCACCACCGCAGTGCAACCCTGCATGACCCGGTTCACCAAGGCGGCATCGGCGACATCACCCTCGATCAGTTCGATGCGTGGATTATCCAGTTGCAGGTTGCCGGGCTTGCCGGTGGACAAGTCATCCAGCACACGTACCGAGTAGCCCTTGGCAAGCAGGGCGTCGGCCAGGTGCGAACCGATGAAACCGGCGCCGCCGGTGATCAATACAAGGCCGTCAGCCATGGCGATAGAACCTATCCAGTAAGGCCGGGAGAGCGGCACGCCAGGCGCGCGGCTTGATCCCGAACGTGTGAAGAATCTTCTTGCAGGCCAGCACCGCGTGCTGCGGTTCCTCGGCGGCATCGGCGAAGGCCGCGTGGGCCTGCGCGGTGGGCGCCTCGATGGCCAGCGGGTGCAGTTGCCGCGCCTCGCCGAGCACTGCCTGGCCCAGGGCCAGGGGCGTGGTCGCTTCCTGGCCGGCATAGTGGTAGGTGCCCCAGAGCGGCGCGGCGCAATCGAGTTGCTTGAGCACCGAGATGATCACCCGCGCGGCATCGTCCACCGGCGTCGGGTTGCCCCGGCGGTCATCCGCCATGAGCAATTCCTGCGCCGACTCGGCGCGAGTCAGGAAGCGCCCGAGAATGCCTTCGGCGCTGTCATCCAGCAGCCAGCCGAAACGCAGCAGCACGTGTTGCGGGCAAGTCGCGCGCACGCTCTGCTCGATGCGCCACAGCGCCTGGCCATGCAGGCCCAGGGGCACCGGTTCGTCCTTCTCGCTGTAGGCGGTGGCCCGGGAGCCATCGAACACCCGATAGCTCGAAGGCTGCACCAGGATGATGTTGTGGTGCTGGCAGAGCTCGGCCAGTCGTTCGACCGCCCGTTCCTGGCCACCCAGGCGCGCCTCGCTCACCGCCTCCGCCTGGAACCAGTCGAAGTAGTAAGCCAGGTTGATCAGGGCGTCCGGACGGGTGTCATCGAGCAGTTGCGTGAGACTCGCGGCGTCCCAACCGTCTTGCGGCGGACGAGGTGCGAGGAAATTGATGTCTTCCTCCGCACCCAGGCGAATCAGCGCCTGCCCAAGGGCATTTCCGCCGCCCAGTAACATAAGGCGCATTCGCATAGAGTCAGCAGGCCCAGTCTGTTCAGAACGATGGTTTGGATTGGTCAACCCCGGGGGCTCGACCGTCGAGAATTGCCAGAATCGTTGCATTTTGCGGGTTTGTGGCGCAACCGTCACTGAGAATGTGCGATCCGCCCTCCCGCCAACGACTGTAGGCGCTGACGCCCTGCACCCCTCCAGCCGCCTCGGACAACAGCGCGGCCGCTGCCGGGCGGATGCTTGCAAGTTGCCCCGGGCGGCCGCATAACTTCACCCATGAACCCTGTCGAATCCGCGAACCAGCCCCTGGACGGTTTCCATCCGGCCGTCCGGGCCTGGTTCCAGCACACCTTCACCGCCGTGACCACGGCCCAGGCCCGCGCCTGGCCGTTGATCGCGCAGCGGCGCTCGACCCTGGTCGCCGCCCCCACCGGATCGGGCAAGACCCTGACGGCCTTTCTCGCCGTGCTCGACGACCTGGTGCACCAGGGCCTGGCCGCGGGCGGCCAACTGCCGGACGCCACCCTGGTGGTATACGTCTCGCCGCTCAAGGCCCTGAGCAACGACATCCAGGTCAACCTGCAGGAACCCCTGGCCGGCATCACCGAACAGTTGCGCCTGATGGGCCTGCCGGAGCTGGCCATCCGCACCGCCGTGCGCACCGGCGATACGCCGCAGAAAGACCGCAATGCCATGCGCAAGAGCGCGCCGCAGATCCTGGTCACCACCCCCGAATCGCTCTACGTGCTGCTGGGCTCGGACTCCGGGCGACAGATGCTGGCCAGTACCCGGACAGTGATTGTCGACGAGATCCATGCCCTGGCCGGCAACAAGCGCGGCAGCCACCTGGCCCTGAGCCTGGAACGGTTGCAGGCGTTGTGCAGCGAACCCTTGCTGCGTATCGGCCTGTCCGCCACGCAAAAACCCATCGAGGCGGTATCGCGGTTCCTGGCCGGACACCAGCGCCCCTGCGAGATCGTCGACATCGGCCACTCCCGCCCCCGTGACCTGGCGATTGAAGTACCGCCCGTACCCTTGTCGGCCGTGATGGCCAACGACGTCTGGGAACAGGTGTACGAGCGCATCGCCAACCTGGCGCGGGAACACCGCACCACCCTGGTGTTCGTCAACACCCGGCGCCTGGCCGAACGCCTGGCCCGGCACCTGAGCGAGCGCCTGGGCCGACAGGCGGTGGCCGCCCACCACGGCAGCCTGGCCAAGGAACAGCGCCTGGAGGCCGAACAGCGCCTCAAGGCCGGCGACCTGCAAGTGCTGGTGGCCACCGCGTCCCTGGAACTGGGCATCGACATCGGCGATGTCGACCTGGTGTGCCAGATCGGCTCGCCAGGCTCGATCTCGGCGTTCCTGCAACGGGTCGGCCGCTCGGGCCACCAGGTGGGCGGTACGCCCAAGGGTCGCCTGTTCGCCCTGACCCGCGACGACCTGATCGAATGCACCGCACTGCTGGACTGCGTGCGCCGCGGTGAACTGGACAGCCTGTCGATTCCCCGAGCGCCCCTGGATGTCCTGGCCCAGCAGATCGTCGCCGAAGTCAGCTGCCAGGAATGGCCGGAAGCGGCCCTGCTGGAACTGCTGCGCCGGGCCACGCCCTATGCCGACCTGGACGCGCAGCACTACCAGGCGCTGCTGCAGATGCTGGCCGAAGGCTTCAACAGCCGCCAGGGGCTGCGCAGCGCGTACCTGCACCGCGACGCCCAGGCCCGGACCCTGCGTGGACGCCGAGGCGCGAAGCTGACCGCGGTCACCAGTGGCGGGACCATTCCCGACAACGCCGACTACAGCGTGCTGCTCGAACCCCAGGGCTTGAACATCGGTAGCGTCAACGAAGACTTCGCCGTGGAAAGCATCGCCGGCGACGTGTTCCAGCTGGGCAACACCTCCTATCGCATCCTGCGGGTGGAGGCCGGCAAGGTGCGAGTCGAAGATGCCCAGGGGCAACCGCCAAGCCTGCCCTTCTGGCTCGGTGAAGCCCCCGGGCGCAGCGCCGAACTGTCGGCAGCGGTGGCACGCCTGCTGGCCCGCCTGGACGAGCTGCTGGGCGCCGCGCCCGGCCAGTTGCAACCGGTCATCCACTGGCTGCACCACGAACTGGGCCTGGACCTGGCCTGCGCCGAGCAACTGGTGGACTACCTGGCTCCGGCCCGCCTGGCCCTGGGCGCGCTGCCGTCCCAGGACACGCTGATCATGGAACGCTTCTTCGACGAGTCCGGCGGCACCCAGCTGGTGATCCACAGCCCCTTCGGCAGCCGCGTCAACCGCGCCTGGGGCCTGGCCCTGCGCAAGCGCTTCTGCCGCACGTTCAACTTCGAGCTGCAGGCCGCCGCCAGCGAGGACGCCATCGTCCTGTCGCTCTCCACCAGCCACAGCTTTGCCCTGGACGAGGTGTGGCGCTACCTGCACAGCAACAGTGCCGAACACATCCTGATCCAGGCCCTGCTCGACGCGCCGCTGTTCGGCGTGCGCTGGCGCTGGAATGCCGGGGTGGCCCTGGCACTGCCGCGCTACAGCGGCGGACGCAAGGTGGCGCCGCAGATCCAGCGGATGAAAAGCGAAGACCTGATCGCCAGCGTGTTTCCCGACCAGATCGCCTGCCTGGAAAACCTCGCCGGCGAGCGGCAGATCCCCGACCACCCGCTGGTGGAGCAAACCCTGGACGACTGCCTGCACGAGGCCATGGACAGCGAGGGCTGGCTGCACCTGCTGCGGCGCATGGAACAGGGCCAGGTACGCCTGCTCAGCCGCGACCTGCCAGCGCCTTCGCCCCTGGCGGCGGAGATCCTCAGCGCCAAGCCCTACACCTTCCTCGACGATGCGCCCCTGGAGGAGCGTCGTACCCAGGCCGTACTGGCCCGGCGCTGGAGCGATCCGACGGCCAGCGACGACCTGGGCGCCCTGGACCCGGGCGCCATCGCCGCAGTGGCCGAAGAAGCCTGGCCAGCTGCGGCCAGCGCCGATGAAATGCACGAAGCGCTGATGAGCCTGGCCTGTATCAGCGTCGCCGAGGCCCGAGCCAATCCCGGCTGGCCCGAATGGCTGCAAGCCCTGGCGAGCCAGGGCCGTGCCTGCTGCTTGCAGGCCGGCCCCGACGGCGGTTTGTGGCTGGCCCTGGAACGCATCGGCTGTCTGCGGGCCCTGTATCCCCAGGCCACCTTGCAACCTGCGCTGCTGCCAGTGCCCGGTTTTGACCAGGCCTGGGAGGAACAGCCGGCCCTGGTGGAGCTGATTCGCGCCCGCCTCAGCGGCTTCGCCCCCCTGACCCTGACGCAAATCGCCGCCCCCCTGGGCTTGCCCGCCGCGAGCATCAGCCAGGCACTGATGCAACTGGAGGCGGAAGGTTATGTGCTGCGGGGGCGCTTCAGCCCTGGCGGCAGCGAAGAGCAATGGTGCGAACGCCACCTGCTGGCCCGGATCCACCGCTACACGGTCAAGCGCTTGCGCCGGGAGATCGAACCGGTGGCGCTGCAGGACTTCATGCGGTTCCTGTTCGACTGGCAGCGCCTGTCCGCGAATACTCGGGGCGAAGGCAGCGCCATGCTGACCGAGGTCGTGGGCCAGTTCGAGGGTTACCCCGCAGCCGCCTCGGCCTGGGACAGCGACCTGTTGCCGGCCCGCCTGAAGGACTATTCCGGCCACTGGCTGGATGAACTGTGCCGCAGCGGCAAGGTGGCCTGGAGCCGGATCAATGCCAGCGGAAAACCCGCTGGCGGCGCCTTGCGCAGCACGCCGATCGTTCTGCTGCCCCGGGCCCAGGCGCCCCTCTGGAACGGCTTGGCCACCCCCTCCGACATCGAGCTGTCGGCCAAGGCGCAGAAGGTCCATGACGTGCTCGGCCAGCACGGCGCGCTGTTTTTCGATGAACTGCTGCACGAAAGTCGCCTGCTGCGCAGCGAACTGGAAAACGTGCTGCAGGAACTGGTGGGGGCCGGGCGGGTGAATGCCGACAGTTTCGCCGGCCTGCGGGCCCTGATCACCCCTGCGAGCAAGCGCCAGCACCGCAGCAGCCGGCGTGGGCGTGGGGCTTTCAGCGGTGGCATGGACGATGCGGGCCGCTGGGCCCTGCTGCGGCGCCTGTCGAGCCAGGACCAGGCGAGCACCCTCGAGCATGTGGCCATGACCCTGCTACGCCGCTACGGCGTGGTGTTCTGGCGCTTGCTGGAGCGCGAGGCCGACTGGTTGCCCAGCTGGCGCGAGCTGCTGCGTACCCTGCATCGCCTGGAAGCCCGTGGACAGATCCGTGGCGGACGTTTCGTCAGCGGCCTGGCCGGTGAGCAATTCGCCCTGCCGGAAGCGATCCCGCTGCTGCGCGAGGTGCGCCGCCGCCCCCATGACGGCAGCCTGGTCGCGGTGTGTGGCGTCGACCCGCTGAACCTGGCCGGCACCCTGCTGCCCGGCCCCAAGGTCCCGGCCCTGAGCGGCAACCGCCTGGTGTATCGCGATGGGCTGCCGGCTGCCGCCGAGATCGCCGGCACCCAGCATGTCTGGCTGGAACTGGAACCCGGGGAAGCCCAGGCCTTGCGCAACAAGCTGGTGCAGCACCGCCTGTAGCCGTTGGCGCCTGGACCTGCCGGGGCGGCAGCACCAGGCTCACTGCGGGCGCGGCGACTCGGGCAGCAACAGCGCCGACTCGTCCTGCTCCGGCTCGTCCTCATGGATCCGCCGCGCCGGCAACATCACCTGTTGTGGATAAGTCTGGGCGAAATGGACCCACGGCGAGTTATCCACAAGCTTCTTCAAGCGCTGGTTGAATGCCCGGGTCACCGCGTACTGGCCGCCGGACACGGTGCGGAACTGCGCCGTCAGCACCACGCCGTTGAGGTCCATCTTGTCCACCCCGAACACATCCAGGCCACCTTGCAGGCTGTACTTGAGGAACGGATCGTCGCTGATGGAGCGCCCGGCCTCGCGAATCAGCTCGATGGCCTTGTCGACATCCGAATCGTAGGTGAACTGCACCGAGAAGAAGGCGAAGGCGAACTGCCGCGACTGGTTGGTGACCGCCTTGATCTGGCCGAACGGCACCGAGTGCACGAAACCCTTGCCATCGCGCAAGCGCAGGGTACGGATGGTCAGGCCTTCCACCGTACCGGCGTGGCCGGAATCCAGGACCACCCAATCACCGACGGACAGCGTGTCCTCGATGATGATGAACAAGCCGGTGATCACGTCCTGCACCAGTTGCTGGGAACCGAAACCGATGGCCAGGCCGACCACCCCGGCACCGGCCAGCAGCGGTGCGACGTTGATCCCCAGGTTGGCCATGGTGGTGATCGCGCAGATCACCACCAGGATGATTTTGATCGCGTTGCGCAGCAGCGGCAGGATGGTCTTGACCCGGGTACTGGGCTGGCGCGCGGAACGCTTGTTGACCGGTGGTTTCAGGGCCTCCTGGATCGCCGTGTCCAGCACCACCCAAAGCAGCCAGGTCACCAGGAAGATCAGCCCGATGCTGCTCAGCGAATCGCTGATGGCCCGGCCGACGGAGTTGCGCTGGGCGAACTCGAACAACGAGAGGCCCCAGATACGCCCGAGGATTTCAATGAAGGCTATCGCCATGACGATCCGCAGCAACGCATGCAGCAGGCTGAGAAAGCGCTCCTTGTAGGCGCTGCTGCGCTGGATCGACTGGGCACTGCGGGACTTGAACAGGTGCTGCAGCAGCGTGCTGAGAAAGACCGTGGCAATCAGCAGCGCGGTGGTCAGCAGGGCACAGCGCAGGGCCTCCTGGCTGTCCTCGCCAGCGCCGATCAGGTTGACCGCCGAGACCAGTGCCATCAGCAGGATCGGCCAGTACCAGAGCCCGGAAAAGATCCGCAGTGACTCCTGCAATGCCGGCTGCCTGAGACGCTGGGACAGCGGGCGGTTGCGGATCAGCTGCGCCACCGGCCGGCGCAGGCGGATCACCAGCACGGCAAAGATCACCGTGGCCAGCAAGCCGGTGAGCACCGCCACGCTACTGGTGATATTGCCACCCAGCTGGCGGGCGATCTGCGGGCTGGTCAGGGCATCGCTGAGGGCCGCCAGAAAGCCCATGAGAAAAAGCGGCTTGGGGCAATAGTCGCGGATTATCCGGACCGCCGGACGCTTGTGCCCCACGTTGAACAGCACGATCAGGCACAGCAGCACCGAGGTGGAGACGATGCCGCTGCTGGTGGCATACGCCAGGCACAAGGCCAGGGCCCGGCCTGCCGAGCCGGGCAGCGAGTGACTGGCGTACAGCGTCAAGGGCAGGCTGACCAGCGCCGGCAAGGTATAGGGCAACAGGTATTCCAGCAGGGCCTGGCCCCGGGGACGGGCCAGCAACCAGCGCTGTTGCGCCAGGCGCCGAACCAGCCAGCCCCCCAGCAGCGTCAGCAGGGCGAAGCTGGCAAGCCAGGCGCCGGACAACACCAGGAAGTCCCCGGCCACGCTCCAGCCGGAACGGTCCGAGGGCTGGTTGACCAGGCGTCCTACTTCGTCAACCGCACGATCGGCGCGCAAACGCCAGGCGTCGATCAGGTTCTGGTTGAGATCGAGCTTGTCCTGGACTTCATCGATGCTCGAACTGATGGCGCCCAGCAACCCGCCCTCGACCAGCAACTCGGGCTTGGCCGGACTCTCGGCCGGGGCGTTTGGCGCAGGTGCGGCATCCAGCTCGCTGCTGCCCAGCAAGAGCAGCACCCCGAGCAGAATCGCGGTCTTGAAATTCAACACAACGCGGGGCTCCTTCAGCAGGGTCTGTAAGGAACTGATCAGCAAACGTCCGGCAAGTTCGCTTCAACTGCCCACTTGGCCGTGACTTTCCAGCCGATCACTGGCCCCGGGCGGCACCGAAGCGGTTGCGATACTCGCTGGGCGCAAGGCCGGTGATCTTCCTGAACAGGCTGCGAAAGGTCGCCGGGTCCTGGTAGCCCACGGTCCAGGCGATGTGATCGATGGTGCCCGTGGTGAACTCGAGCATTTCCCGCGCCTTGCCCACCCGCAGATGCTGGCAGTACTGGGTCGGCTTGAGCCCGGTGGCCGCGCGGAAACGCCGCAGCAGGGTCCGCTCCTCGAGCCCCGCCTGCCGGGCCATCGCCGCCAGCGATACATCCACCGCGCCATTGGCCTGCAGCCAGTGCTGCAACTTGAGGATCGCGGCATCGCCATGGCTGAGGATCGGGGCGAAGTTGCTGCCGCACTGGCTGGCGCTGTCGCTGTGTTCCATCACCAGAAAGCGCGCGGTCGCCCTGGCCACCCCGGGCCCCAGCAAGCGGTCCACCAGGCGCAACCCCAACTCGGCCCACGCCATCAGGCCCGCAGTGGTGATCAGGTCGCCATCGTCGACGATGGGTTGCTCGGCCTCGAGCCGTACCTGTGGATAACGAGCGGCAAAAGCCTTGGCCGACGTCCAGTGGGTGGTGGCGCTGCGCCCATCGAGCAAACCGCTCTCGGCCAGGAGGATAGAACCCACGCAGACGCCTCCCAGGGTCGCGCCAGCGGCATGCTGCTCACGCAGCCAGCCCACCAGCGCCGCGGACGACTGGCTGGAGCAGAACCCGGCCAGCGCCGGTGGGATCACCAGCGCCTGCAACCCTGCGGTGGCGCCGTCCAGGCTGTCATAGGTCCGCCTCGGCGCCTGTTCGTCAGCGGCCTGCCAATGGCTGATCCGCAACACCGGCAACGCCCCCTGGGACTGCTCGCCGGCCACCCGGTTGGCCACCTGGAACAGGTCCGTCAAGCCGTGCACCGCAGCCATCTGCACGCCCGGGTAAAGCAGTACGCCCACTTCGGCAACCGTGGCTTGAATGCCCACTGTCAGTTTTCCCCCTGTTAATGTCGATGCGGCCAATCCTCCAGGCAATGCGACAGGCCGATACTGGCCCCACATCGAACCATCACTTGGAGGCAATACCCATGGCCAGACAGGCACTCATCGTAATCGATATCCAGAACGACTACTTCGCCGGAGGCAAATGGCCGCTGGCGGGGGTCGATGCCGCAGCGGACAACGCCGCGCGGCTGATCGCGGCCTTTCGCCAGAAGGCCGCCCCGGTGCTGCACATCCGCCACGAATTCAACACCCAGGACGCGCCCTTCTTCACCCCCGGCTCCGAGGGCGCGCAGTTGCACGCCAAGGTTCGCAACCAGGGGGATGAACCGGTGGTGCTCAAGCACTTCGTCAACGCGTTCCGCGAAACCCGGTTGCAGTCGATCCTCCAGCAACAGGGCATCGAGGAACTGGTGATCGTCGGCAACATGAGCCACATGTGCGTGGAAGGCACCACTCGGGCCGCAGCCGACCTGGGCTATCCGGTACAGGTGATCCACGATGCCTGCGCCACCCTGGACCTGGAGTTCAACGGCCAGGCAGTACCGGCGGCCCAGGTCCAGAGCGCAGTGATGTCGGCCCTGGCCTTCGCTTATGCCAGCGTCCTGTCCACCGACGAGTTCCTGGCCACGGCCTGAATCCGCACCTGAAGCTCAACGGGTCGCATCTTGTGCAAGGTTGTCCGGCCAGCACGGACAACCTTAGCCCTGGTCATTGCACGACAAACTAGCAAGAACAATGATTGAACAGTCAATCAACTAAGGCCCGATTGAAAACAGTCAGCGAAAACCCAACTCATGAGAATGAGTTGCATTACCCAGGATAAATCTACTTCAACGCCTAGTTACCGTGAAAGTTTAATCAATCAATTCAACTAAATGGCCACCAAAACAAGCCAGCTACTTAGTAGCCGGCTAATAGTTAGTACCGATTTCAACTCATCATTTAAAACCACCATTTGAACTCTTCCTCCGCCGCAACCCCGAAAACATTGGCGATGCAGCACCCTTAATAGCTTTTCAGAATACTTTCCCAACGAGCCATAAAACTGCGTTATGAGCCACTTCATTCGGTGCGCTTGCAAAAGCCAGGGCCTTGACTAACTTGATAGCTACTCGCCACTGAAGCGCTGTTCAGCCGCTAGAAAACCAATAAAAACAGCCGAGGACTCTCCCGCAAACACGCTCGAACTCGAACTACCGACACCGACATGGAATCAGTCAATTCAATCAAGAGGGACGCTTGATGAAGCGCAGTTCGTTGCCTCGTGCCTTTTCATTAAAGGGTACAGCTGAAAACTATTGGCTCTCGTTAGTGCTGTTTTCGGTCCTGGTGATCGCCAGCTTCCTGTTGTTCGAAGAGCAGATTCAGCAGTTGCTCGAACATCTGGGCAACTTCCTCCCCACCGATCCCGTGCAGCGCACCAGCCTGGCCCTGCTGCTGGTCGCCCTGCTGGCTCTGGATGTCCTGCTGCCGGTGCCTTCCAGCCTGGTGGCGCTCCTGGCCGTGGCCGCCCTGGGGGCCGTCGGCGGTTACCTGGTGATCTTTGTCGGCCTGTGCCTGGGTGCCGCCCTGGGCTACTGGCTGGGGGCCGGCTACTTTCGCCTGCTGTCCAGCTGGCTGGGCCTGCGGACCTGGCAGCCCGGCCAACTGGCCTATCGCCTCAGTACCCTGTCGCTGATCTGCCTGCGGGGAGTGCCGGTCCTGGCGGAAACCTCAGTACTGGCCGCCGGCATGCAGCGTTATCCGCTGCGCCAGTTCCTGTTGGTCACGACCCTGGCCAATGCCGGGCTGGCCCTGGCCTACGCAGCCATCGGCAGCCTGCTGGTGGAACAGAACGCCCTGCTGGCGACCATCCTGGCCAGCATGGTCCTGCCGGGCCTGCTCCTGGGCGCTCGTAGCCTGTTCAAGCCACGCCGCGTGCAGCCCCCTACCGATCAGGGGCAGGTACTGGAGGGGCGCTTCGAGGTCAGCTATCACTACCCGGTGCTGTTCAGCGACCACCTGTTCCAGGTCGACAACCCCTGCCTGCACCAGCAACTGCTGCACCAGGCCGGCGCACGCGCCACGGTGCTGGTTCTGGCCGATGAACAGTTGCTGCGCTGCTGCCCGCAACTGGCGCAACAGATCGGCGAGTACTTCAGTGCCCATGCCACCGACCTGCACCTGAAGGCCGCGCCGATTCCCGTGCCAGCCGGCGAGCTGTGCAAGACGCCCGAAGTCCTGCAGCAGCTGTACGGGCACATGCTCGAACACGGCCTGGATCGGCATTGCCATGTCCTGGCCCTGGGCGGTGGCGCGGTGCTGGATGCCGTGGGATATGCCTGCGCCACCTTCCACCGTGGCATGCGCCTGATCCGTATCCCCACCACCGTGCTGGCGCAGAACGATGCCGGCATCGGAGTGAAGAACGGCATCAACGCCTTCGCCCAGAAAAACCTGCTGGGCGCCTTCTACCCCGCTAGCGCCGTGATCAACGACTTCCAGTTGCTGCTCAGCCTGTCGCCCCGCGACCAGATCGCCGGCCTGGCCGAAGCCGTGAAGGTCGCGGTGATCAAGGATGCGCCGTTCTTCCAGTGGATGGAGCAGCAGGCCGAAGCCCTGGCCGGTTTCGAGCACGACGCCAGTCGCTATGCCATCCGCCGCTGCGCCGAACTGCACCTGGGCCATATCACTGGCGCCGGCGACCCCTTCGAGCGTGGCAACGGCCGGCCACTGGACTACGGCCACTGGGCCGCGCACAAGCTGGAAAACCTCAGCCAGCATCGCTTGCGCCATGGCGAAGCGGTCGCGGTGGGCATGGCCCTGGATGCGCTCTACGCCAATGCCATCGGGCTCCTGGGCAACGCCGATACCCGGCGCTTGCTGCAACTGCTCGACCAGTTGGGTTTTCACCTGTGCCCGCCGGAGCTGAACCTCAAGGATGCCCAGGGACGCTTCCTGGTGCTGCAAGGGCTGGAGGAGTTCCGCCAGCACCTGGGCGGGCAACTGTCGATCCCTATGCTCAAGCGCCTGGGACAATCGATCGACCTGCATCACATCGAGCTGCCGGTGATGGAGCAGGCTCTGTCGCGCCTGGCCAGCTTCGGCGGGCCGAACTTCGCCTGGACCGAGGGCTGCGCGCAATGACCCAGTCCTCGCTGACCACCTGGCTGACCCTGGGCCGGGTCTCCAACCTGCCGACGGTATGGACCAACGCCATGGCCGCCGCCCTGCTGGCCAGCAGTGCCACGGCCCTGGCCCCGCCCTCGCCGCTGGTCTGGACCCTGCTGCTGGTAGCCCTGTCGGCGCTGTACCTGGCAGGCATGCTGCTCAACGACCTGCTGGACGCCGACTGGGACCGGCGCCACCAGAATCCGCGACCGATCGTCCTGGGGCTGGTCAGCAGCACCCAGGTCAGCCTGGCCACCGCCATCCTGTTGTTGCTGGCGGCCCTCTCGGTACTCGGGCTCAGCCACCTGATCGCCCAGCCCCACTGGTTGCTGGCCAGCGCCGGGCTGCTGTTGCTGTTCATCCTGGCCTACGACCTGCTGCACAAGAAGTATCCCCACAGCGTCTGGCTGATGGGCGGCTGCCGCTCGGCCCTGTACCTGACCGCGGCGGCCAGCCTGGCCCTGCCGCCGCAACCGCTGTGGCTGTGCGCCGCCCTGCTGGGCAGCTACATCGCCGGCCTGACCTACCTGGCGCGGCTGGAACATCGCAACCAGCTGCTCAGCCGCCTGCCGCTGCTGCTGATGCTCAGTCCCCTGGCCCTGGCCGCCTACGCCGACAACAGCGTGTTCTGGCTGGTGCTGCTGCTCTGGCTGGGCTGGCTGGGCTGGCACTACCAACGCCACCTGGCCAATCCCCGGCAGCGGCAGATCCGCGCCTTCATCGGTGCCGGGCTCGCCGCCCTGCCGCTGTTCGATGCCCTGGTACTGGCCCTGGCCAACCAGCCGCTGGGCAGCCTGCTGTGCGTGCTGGTGTTCTTCCTGCTCCCCCACCTTCAACGCTGGATCAAGCCGACATGACCACGGACGTCATCACCCCCTCGCCTGCCCTCGTCATGCGCCATGAAGCCCTTGTCGAACGCCGCCGGCTGCTGGAACAGCAGTTGGACAACGACACCCGCATCTGGTGGCAGCGCAGCCTGGAGCAGTTGGCCAACCAGCCGACGGCCAATTCCCTGGTGCTGCTCAGCAGCCAGTGCCGGCGGCGCCTCGGCGATACGCCAGTGCCACAGAACCCGGGCTGGAACCTGGCACAGCTGGCTCGCGCGGTGCTCCTGGGACAATTGCTCGAACAGCAGGACACCGCGGGACAGTTGCCACTGCTGCGCCAATTGTTCCTGTGGGGCGACGACCAGGAAAAAAGCGTCCTGCTCAAGATCCTGGACGACCTCGACAGCCAGGGCAGCAGCCTCGAGCTGGCCTTGCAGGCCGGGCGCACCAACAACCGCGAGGTGTTCGCCGCCATCGCCCTGGACAACCCCTTCGTCGCACGCCACTACCAGGACCGGGCCTTCCATCAACTGGTGCTCAAGACCCTGGGCATGGGCCTGGACTGCGGGCGCATCGCCGGCCTGGCCCAGCGCCACAGCGTCGACCTCAACCAACTGGCCCTGGAGCACATGGAGGAACACCTGGCGGCGGGGCGCAACGTCAGCGACAGCCTGCCTCAGGCCATTGCCTTCAAGCAGCTGAGCCCGGCCCAGCTCCAGCGCCTGCGTGGCTTGTGCCAACAGCGCCGCCTGCCGGCGCACTGGCTGGGGCACCTCCCGTCCGGTACCTGAAACGCCCGCCACGGCGAGCGTCGAGTTTCCTCCACCACTACCTCAAGGATTCACCATGGCCAAGTACTTCGATCCGCATATCCATATGGTCAGCCGCACCACCGACGACTACCAGAACATGGCCGCCGCCGGCATCACCGGGGTCATCGAGCCGGCGTTCTGGCAAGGTCAGGCCCGCACCAGCGTTGGCAGCTTCATCGATTACTTCGACACCCTGCTGGGCTGGGAGCGCTTTCGCGCCAGCATGTTCGGCATCCATCATTTCTGCACCATTGGCCTGAACCCCAAGGAGGCCAACGACCTGTCGGTGGCCAACGAAGTGCTGGAGATCCTGCCGCGCTACCTGGTCAAGGATGGCGTGGTGGCCGTCGGGGAGATCGGCTACGACGACATCACCCCCGAAGAGGATCGTTTCCTCGCCGCGCAACTCGAGCTGGCCAGGCAGTTCAACCTGCCGGTGCTGGTACACACCCCGCACCGGGACAAGATCGGCGGGACCAAGCGCACCCTGGCGGTGATCCGTGAAGTGGGGATCGCCGAACACCTGGTGATCATCGATCACCTCAACGAACTGACCCTGCCCCTGGTGCTGGACAGCGACTGCTGGCGCGGGCACTCGATCTACCCCAACACCAAGATGTCGGAGCAGCGCATGGTGGCGCTCCTGCAGCAGTACGGCACCGAGAAGATGGTGGTCAACAGCGCCGCCGACTGGGGCATCAGCGACCCGCTCAAGGTGCCCAAGACCGGACAGGCGATGCTGGCCGCCGGCTTCAGCGAGAGCCAGGTGGAACAAGTGCTGTTCCACAACCCGGTGGACTTCTTTGCCCAGAGCGGACAGCTGGACAAGCACCTGGTGGGCACCCCGTTACCCATCGACCAGCGTCGCCAGTGGCAGGACAACTCCGCCCTGCGGGGCCAGGAACCGGTGGTCAAATGAGCGGGCGGACCGGCTGGAGCGCAGCGCAACTGGGCTACTGCGGCAACGTGCACCCGGCGCCGGACCTGGCCGCCCTGCGGGCCTCGATCCGGGAACAGTTCCAGGAGGTACGCCGGCAACGCGGGCTGGCGGTCCAGGACAGCGGCCTGTGGATCAGCGCCCGGGCCGCCGCCGAGTTGCAGGAGCCGCAGGCTCGCGAGGCCTTCCTCGACCTGCTGCACGAGTGCGGGGTGCGCCTGACCTCCCTCAATGGCTTTCCCTATGGCCAGTTCCATGAGGGCGCGGTGAAGGCCGAGGTCTACCGGCCAACCTGGGCCGAACCGCAGCGCCTGGAATACAGCCTGCAACTGGCCCACCTGCTGGCCGCCGCCCTGCCCCTGGACTGCCACCAGGGCGTGATCTCCAGCGTGCCCCTGGGCTACGCCGCCACCTGGGACCCGGCCCAGCAGCAACAGGCCGAGCAGCAGTTGTGCCAACTGACCGCCGAGTTGGCCAGCCTGCATCGCCAGAGCGGCAAGAAGATCCAGCTGTGCCTGGAGATGGAACCGGACTGCGTGCTGGAGAACACCGAGCAGGCCATTGCCTTCTTCAGGCACTGGCGCAGCGTCGACCCCCATCATGGCTACCTGGCCCTGTGCTTCGATGTCTGCCACCAGGCGGTGATGTTCGAGGACTGCTACCAGGCCCTGCAGCACCTGCTGGAGGCTCGGGTGCCCGTGGGCAAGATCCAGCTGTCCAACGCCCTGGTGTGCCAGTTGCCGTTCGCCGACCGTCAGCGCCGCGAACAGGTCCTGCAAGCCCTGGGCAACTTCGTCGAGGCCACCTACCTGCATCAGGTCAAGGCGCGGGATGCCGAAGGCCAACTGCTGGCCTGGGCCGACCTGCCGGCGGCGTTGCAAGCGGCGCCAGCGGTCCAGGGGCACTGCCCGCAACTGCGCATCCATTTCCATGTGCCGCTGTTCAGCGAACAGTTCCTGCTGGCCGAGCTCCACGGCAGCCAGCAGGCCCTGCTGCAGACCTTCGACTTCCTGGCCGAGCATCCGCACTTCCAGCCGGTGCTGGAGGTCGAGACCTACAGCTGGAACGTGTTGCCCGGCGCCCTGCGTCCGGATACCCAGCAGGCCTTGCTGCGAGGCATCGCTGCCGAGTTGCAATGGGTCGAGGGGCAACTGCGTCAGCGCCAGCTGCTGCGTGCCCAGTCCAGTGCCCTGGAGGCGCCCGCCCATGCCTACTGAGCATGCCCGCCAGCCGTTGCTGCTGATCAACGTAGTGGGCCTGACCCCCAGCCTGCTGGGGCCGGCCACGCCACGGATCAATGCCCTGCGGCAACGGGCGCAGATGGCTCGGCTGCTGCCGGTATTCCCGGCCGTGACCTCGACGGTGCAGGCCTCGATCCTCACCGGGTTGCCTCCCTCGGGGCACGGCATCGTCGGTAACGGCTGGTACTTTCGCGACCAGGCCGAAGTGCGCTTCTGGCTGCAACCCAATGCCCTGATCCAGGGCGAGAAGGTCTGGCACACCCTGCAACGGGAACTCCCGGGCCTGCGCTGCAGCCAGCTGTTCTGGTGGTTCAACATGTACGCCGAGGTCAGTGCCGCCATTACCCCGCGCCCGCACTATCCGGCGGATGGGCGCAAGCTGTTCGGCCTGTATTCGTCGCCGGCGGACCTGCACCAACGCATCGAGCAGCAGATCGGCGAATTTCCGTTTCCGGGTTTCTGGGGCCCGGCGGCCGGGATTGCCTCCAGTCGCTGGATCGTCGACTGCGCCATGGCCGAATTCCAGATCACCCGCCCCGACCTGCAACTGGTCTACCTGCCGCACCTGGACTACAGCCTGCAACGCGTAGGGCCCGAACACCCATCCATCGCGGACGAGGTGCGGGCCATCGATCATGAAGTCGGACGCCTGCTGGACTTCGCCCGGCAGCAGGGTGCGGCGGTGATGCTGGTTTCCGAATACGGCATCGAACCCGTGCAGCAGTCGATTTCCATCAACCGCATCCTGCGCGAGCAAGGTTTGTTGCAAGTGCGCCATTCCGTGGCCTGGGAGCTGCTGGACCCCGGCGCCAGCGCCGCCTTCGCGGTGGCCGACCACCAGATCGCCCACGTGTATGTACGCCGGCCCGAGGACGTGGCCCGGGTCAAGACACTGCTCCTGCGCCAGCACGGTATCGAGCAGGTACTGGACAAGGCCGAGCAACGGGCCTGGCAACTCGACCACCCACGCAGTGGCGAGCTGGTGGCGTTGGCCGCACCGGGCTTCTGGTTCGATTACTACTACTGGTTCGACGACCGCCTGGCCCCCGACTTCGCCCGTACCGTGGATATCCACCGCAAGCCGGGCTACGACCCGCTGGAGCTGTTCGTCGACCCGGCGATCCGCTTTCCCAAGCTGCGGGTAGCCCGCCGGCTGCTGCAGAAGAAACTCGGCTTTCGCTACTACATGGACCTGATCCCCCTGGATACCGGGCTGGTACGCGGCAGCCATGGACGCTTGCCGAGCAGCCCCGAGGTCGGGCCGCTGCTGATCACCGATTGCGATTTACCACTGCCGGAGCAGTTGCCGGCCACTGCGGTAAAGCACCTGCTCCTAGCGCATTTCCTAGGGCGCCCCGATGAAGACACGGCTCCGGCCAAGGAGATTCCATGCGGCGAACCATCCCTATAGTCGTGCTGAGTGTGCTGAGCGGGCTCGCTCAGGCACAGAGCACGCCCGCCTTCAATTGCAGCAACTTCCTGACGTTCAATGGGGATCAGGCCGGCACCCTGACCACGTTCAAGCAGAGCCCGGAGACCATGGCCTGGAACTGGTTCGTGTGCCTGAACGAACCCGATCCGTCGAAGAGCTCGCAAATGGTCTGGGAATCCTTCAAGCCGTCCGACGAGGTGTACCTCGGCAACGGCGGACCTCCCCTGCCCTACAACATGCCTGCCAACGTTCCGGCCCCGGTGACCCAGGCAGCCAGTGGCATCCCCGGAATGGACCCCAAAGGGTTGTTCCTGAACCTGGGCGACGACCGTGACGGCAGCACCAACAACGGTATCCAGCAGGTCGATGGCCTGGCCCTCTACATGGGCAACAAGGCGCCACCGGCGCAGGCTGGCCAGCCCGTGCGCTTCCACCTGTTGATGGGCGAGCAGACCTACAACTACATCGTCCAGCTGAAGGTCTACAACCGTAACGGCCTCGCGGCCCTGACCCAAGACCTGGTGTTCCCCGACACGGCCTGGGAACTGAAGACCTCCTGGCTGTGGATCGGCGGCGACGACGCGTTCAAGCAGCAGTTGAGTGGCCAGGGTTACTACATCGCCCAGGGCTATTACATCGACAAGATGGGCAACTACCACGTGGGGTTTGCCGGTCTCAGCGGCATGCATGTGATCAACAAGCTGACCCCCGACTGGGCATGGACCACCTTCGAGAACCGCCACAACTCCGACTACACCGTGACCAACCAGACGCCGCCCGAGCCGCTGATCAACACCACCGGGCCGACCGACGCCGCCAAGCCGGTCAATGCCCAGTTCCAGCAGCAGCACCCATCGCTGGCGCAGTACGAACTGATCGGTGTGGAGTACGACCGCAATCAGCCGGAGCCCAAGCTGCTGGCCAACTCGCAGTTGGAGTCGGCGTTCCAGAGCAGCTCCTCGTGCCTGGCCTGCCACAACACTGCCGCCATCAAGAAGAACACCTTCTTCGACTTCGCCCTGCCGGAGAACGACGGCATCGTCTATCCCACCAGCGTACTGCCGGATGAAAAATTCATCGGTTACCACAGGCTGGATTACGTCTGGTCGCTGAAACGCGCCCAATGGAAACGCTAAGGAGCAGCTCATGAGCGTCTTGAATTTTCCACGGATCTACTTCAACGGCCACATGTTCTGGAATCCGCCAACGGCCAACAACAACGACGTCTTCCCGCTGTATGACGCGGTGAAGATGCAAATGAACTGGGACTTCCTCAAGGACTTCGGCATCAACGATGCCAACGCCAACAGCAAGCTGCTGCCCTGGATGATCACCGGCCTGAAATACCAGGATGTGCCCGAGTATGTCCTGCAGGTACCCGGCAACGGGTCCCCCGGGGGCTACCCGATGATTCCCGCCGAATGGGACCTGTTCGGCGACAACTCCTGTGGCACCGTCGATTACAACTCGATCAAGTCGGTGGTCGTTGGCGGCGAGCTCCAGGCCAACAGCTATATCTCCAGCGATTCGCTGGTCAACCAGGGCTACCAGTTCTATGGCAATCCGTTCGGCGGCAGCACCCCCACACCGGCACGCTTCGTCGACGTCAGCCCCTGGCAGAACACTTTCACCGCGCTGTACTTCGACAACCTGAAGATCGGCACCGACGCCTGCGGCCTGGAGCTCACCCGCAAGTACCGCATGCTCGACCGTTTCCTGAACTTCAACTGGGGCGCTTTCGGTGGCCTGAACTACGTGACCACCACCTGGCAGACCTGCTTCCCGCAGGAAAGCATCAAGTGGGCCCTCGGCGACTCGGCCCTGTTGCAGACCCTGCAAGATCAGATGAAGCAGCAGAATGCCCTGGGCCTGATGTTCAGGTTCACCACCTACCTGACGTTCTATGACCTGAACGGCATCCTCAACAACTTCAAGCCCGTGGACAGCCACTCCAAGAGCGACGCGGCCCTGGCAGCGATGCGCGAGATGTACGACAAGGGCTTGCACAACACCAACGAGATCTTCTTCAACCCGGCCTATAGCCGTACCGCCGGCACCCTGGGCCTGTGGCTTGCCAACGAATACCCCACGGCGCCAGCCGGGCTGCGCCTGGCCCCCAGTGCACCCGTGCCGTTCTACAAGGCGGTGCCGGGCGACTCGATCATCTATCCGCCGACCAGGAAGCAGGAGGTCACCCTCGGCGTGATCAGCGCCCAGGCCAACGGCGATGTACTGTCCCTGGACCTGGGCAACACCTTCCCGTTCTTCCCGGTCGGCGACGATCCACAGGTGCCGGCGCCGGTCGTCCAGGCGAACAAGGGAGTCCCGGTGGCCGGCAAGTTCAACGTCGGCGCCTACGACCTGGGCTTGCGCAAGGCTTCCGACCAGTCGTTCAACAAACTGGCCAGCTTCGGTTTCGAGCAGTACCGCCAGAGCGAGTACGACAAGCGGGCCGGTCTGCTCGACCTGCCGCTGAGCCCGCAGGCCCAGGAACTGCTGAAGCAGGAAGGCCGGCTGGAGCTGCAATTGCAGGGCAGCAACCCGCCGGTGATCGCCGCCGCCCAGCAGACCTGGACCGCCGAGGTCATCGACAGCGGCAACTTCATCAATGTCGGCGACCCACAGCCCCTGACCCTGAAGATCATGGTGCAATGCAACGGCAAGCCCGCGCCCAAAGGCACCAAGCTGCGAGTCGTCGAATACAACAACGCCTTCATGCTGACCACCAGCAGCTACTACCTGGGATTCACCAACGACGTCGACTTCACCCTGATCAACGATTTCCCGCGCGATCGCAGTCTGAACACTCAGAACCTGCCGCAGTTCGTCGACGCCAGGGCCATCGCCAGCTTTCTGTACCAGGGCAGCGGCCGGCGACTCCAGGCCCTCTCGGAGGTCGAAAGCAGCGACCAGGAAGTTTCGATCACCTACAAGGAATTCCTCGAGCAGCCAGCGTCCGTGTCGTTGAAGGCATGCCTGCAACTGATCGGCGGCCAGCCCCAGCACGGCATCCTGCAAGACACATCGAACGCCGAGGTGGACTACAGCATGGCGTTGATCGAGACCGACGAGCATGGCGTGGCGCAGATCTCGGTCAAAGGCATGGCGCCTGGCTTCCCGACCTTGCGCTTCTTCTTCGGGGATGAGCCGGTGTCGTTCAGCTTCAACGTCAACGACGCCTACACCGACTTCCTGGCGCCGATCCGGGTGCTGCCGCTGGAACAGGGCCTGGTCACGGAATTCGTCAGTACCTGGAACCAGATGTGCCAGTACCAGGATTCCAACGTGCGGATCTGGAACGCCTTCATCTTTCCCAAGATCCTCCGGCCCTTCTACTACCTGTACCCGATCATGAACAAGTTCATGCCACTGGACTCGTTGCAACGCATCGAAGGGGCGATCGAACAGTTCACCCGCCTGATCAGCAGGGAGTACCAGGACGAAAGTACCCTGGCGATGCCCATCACCCGGGACCTGCCGCAGAGCCGCCGCCAGGTGCTGGAGATCTGGGCCAATCAGCTGGTGAAACAGGGGTACCCCCCCGAGGAGCTGAATATCAACGACTACCTGTGACTCCCGACCACCACCATCACTGAAAGGAATGCCGGGTGCGCGCTATGCACCCGGCTCGTTCAAAGGAGTGTGCGATGCGAATTCGTCTTTTCAGGCACCTGCTGGCAACCGCTACCCTGCTCTGCGCCAGCCAGGCGGTACTGGCCGACCAGAACGGCGACAACGTGTACTTCAACATGGGAGTGCACAACACCAAGGGCTGCAACGCCCTCAACAACAACTGCGTCGCCAAGCGCAAGGCCGGCGAGCCGGCCGACCCGCAGTTCCCCGCGACCTGGGTCAGCGACTGGACCATGTACCGGGTCACTGCCCACTACGAGAACAGCCCGCCGCCCTACAGCAGCCCGCCCAGCACCCTGCAACCGGGCGACTACACGGTGTCCCAGGGCACCAGCTACTACGACAACACGTATGTTCCAGCCGACGGCGACGGCACCGGCGCGATGATGGAGCACTACGAGAAGTACTGCCTGCCGATCTTCCCGATCAAGGACAACAACTACACCTGCTCCTTCGTCTCCCTGGGCAACAAGGCCTACTTCCTCACCTATCCCGAGGACCGGCCCAAGGACATGCCGGCGTGCTGCATGTTCTCGCCGATGAACCATCCGCCGCGCCAGGACTTCATCAAGCACCTGCCCTACAGCGCCAGCCGCAGCCAGAATCTGGACGGCAGCGTGCTGGCCTATGCCCTGGAACTCAAGCCCAAGGGCCAGCCACCGATCCTGTTCGGTTATGCCTTCAACAAGCAGGCCACCAGTGACGGGCCGGGCCAGCCGGCCTACCAGCATCCGCAGTCGTTCTACTTCTCCGGCGATGCCAGCGTGGCCAACGCACCGATCGTCAGCCAGAACTACCGCAACTGGAGCAACGCCAAACCGGACCCGACCAAGACCTGGGATCTGGTGGCGCAGATGTGCCCGGCCAACCCGCCGGACTGCCAGCTCTTCACGCCACCGCCATCGCTGAAGAACGGCGCGCGGCCACAGTGGAACCAACTCGCGCCCATTTCGCAGTGACAGGAGCAGCCTCATGAATCATTGGAGCCGTTTCACCGCCCTGCTGCTGTTGGGAGCGGCCAGCCTTTCGGCCAATGCCCTGCAACCCACGGCGGCGGCCACGCAGGCCGTCGGCCAGTGCCCGCCGCTACCGGTGGTCCCGGCGGCCGGGGCGTCGCAGCAGGCCTTCGATCAATACAGCTGGCAGGTGTTCATCAGCCTCAACTGGCCGGCCCTGGCGGGCCAGCGCGGGGCGGCCGATTGCAGCAAGCCCCTGGGCAGCCCAGGCAATACCGTATGGCAGAGCTACAAGAGCATCGCCGAGACGTTCCTGCCCGCGGGCCAGGACCCCGGCCCCTGGGACACTGCCCTGAAGACCCGCAGCCTCAGCCTGATCAACATCGCGGCGGTCAAGAACAACCAGGTGGTGCAATCGGACCTGCAGGCAGTGGGAGGCTGGCTGATCGACCAGCGCCAGAACCCGACCTACTACGACATCGCCACCAACGAGGTGTCCTACAACTACATCGTCGCCAACCAGTTCTACAACGCCGATATCGTCGAGGCGGCCAAGAGCATCAAGTTCCCCGGCAATGCCACGGAGATCAAGTCCAGCTGGCGCATCATGACCGCCGATGACGACACCAGCCGCTACCTGACGATGCAGGCCGAGGTCACCCGGTTCGACGACCAGGGCAAACCGGTGGGCACCATGGAAGCCAACCTGGGGCTGGTGGGCCTGCACATCATCACCAAGGTCGACGGCTTCCCGCAGTGGGTCTGGTCGACTTTCGAACAGGTCGACAACGTGCCACCCAAGGTCCAGCAGGGAGGCACCTGGGTAGACCAACCGGCCACCGGCATCTTCTACTCCTACTACGACCCCACGGCCCCGGCCGACAAGGTCAACCAGTCGCCGTGCAACTGGCAGCCGGTGAGCTCGGGCATGGTGTGCCAGCCCAAGCCAGGGGCCAGCTTCAAGACCCCCGACCCGTTGAACCGCTACACCCCCCTCACCCCTGGCACCCAGCAGATCAACAGTCAATTCCAGAGCAGCCCGCCGGTGCAGTCCAGCGTGTTCAAGAACTACCAGCTGATCACCACCCAGCGCCCACAGCAGCCCAACAATCCGGGCAATCCGCTGGGCTCGCCGACGCCGTCGCTGTCGGCCAACGTCACCATGGAAGCCTATATCCAGCCCAACAGCAGCTGCATGAACTGCCATGCCATGGCGACCCCGCTGAACAGCCTCAGCAAGAGCGACTTTTCCTACGTGTTCCGTTTTGCCCAAGCTCCAGCAACCGCCAGCGACCAGGCCAAGGAATAGACCATGAGCATATTGAACGGACCCCGGCTGAATTTCTGGGGCGGCATTTCCACCGACGTCAGCGTGCCGAACAACTCGCCCACCCTGCCCACCGGCGCGACCAGCACGATGGATCTGTTCGACCTGACGACCTCGGTCGTGGCACCCGCCGCGCAGGGCTACAGCGACGAACAGTTGTATGCGCTGATCAACGCCCCCGATCCCGAGATCGGTCCTCAGAGCCGCTACACCGCCGGAGGCTGGAACCATTACGGCGAACATGTGGTGACCTTGCACAATGCGCTGATCAGTTCCCAGGGCACCCCGGGTAATGTCGAGCCGAGCGGCGACCTGGTCGGGCAACCGGTGTACCTGCTCGGGTCCCTGGTTCCCGGCACCGGCCAAGGCCCGTATTCCGGGCCGATGATGGTCGACCTGGACCCCACCGCGACCACCACCACCCAGATCTTCGTCGGCGGCCTGCAGATCGGTGATGGCGACACTCCCCAACTGCTGATCCGCTGGGACAGCGTGTGCAGCAGTTTCGACGTCAATACCCGGGTGCTGCTGCCCCCGAGCATGGACTCGCCCGGCTCGTTCCATGGCAGCGGCACCTTCCAGCTGACGTTCCCCCTGAGCAGCATCGTCAGCTACAACCCCGACAGTGCCGGGCTCAAGGCTCTGATCGAGGCTCCCGGCGCCACGGGCATCGTGCTGCGCTTCGTGATGTTCGAAATGTGCCCGACCCTGACTACCGCGCAGTTGAATGCCGACTACGCGGCCCGGCAGTTCAGCCCCAACCCGAGCATCGGCCGGGTCATCGGCACACTGGCCACGGCCTACGCCAACGAGCCGCAGATCTGTCCACCGGGCCGGCAACTGGTCAATGCCGATGAGGACATTTCCAGCGTCGCCTACGCTGAGGTCGCCAATGACCTGCTGAGCCTGGACATGGTCAACCTGATCCCCAAGCAGACCTTCAGGGCCCGGCGTGACGACATCACCAGCCCCATCGGTCCGAACGTCAACTACGGCACCCTGACCATCGCGGCGGGCAACACCTCAGTGGCCCTCTACCAGCCCGACAATCCGCTGCTGCTCGACTACTACCTGTACGGTGGCATCCTCGACGTGCCCCTCAATCCCACCCTTTTGCAGCAAGTGCAGAGCAACCCCCTGAGCATCAGCGCCCCCGGCAATCCCGGCACTGGACCGCTGTCCGCGCCGGAGATTGCCTATCGGGTCTACACCGACCAGCGCAACAGCTACTTCGACCCCGACAGCCGCAGCATCCAGGTCACGCTGCAAGCCCGCTATCTTGGCGGTCCGATGCCACAGGACATGCAGGTCACCATCGCCGCATCGCCGACCAACACCTACCAGGGCAAGCAGTACTGGGATTTCCTGCAATTCCCGGCGTCGCTGACGATTGCATCCGGACAGTCTTCGGCGAGCTTCAGCGTCACGCCCAACGACAACTCCGGCAGCCTGGCCGGCTTCACCACGCTGACCTACACCATCGACAACGACGCCACCTATCCGACCTACAGCAACTTTCGCAAATACGCCCGGACCGATTTCGGCATCCCGGCCGGCAGCCAGGTCACCTGGGACCAGGTGTACCAGAACGTGCTGCGCTTCCATTACCTGGCCTTCCCTGCCATGTCGCGCTACATCCAGCTCAACCAGCCCGACGCGGTGATGGGATTCAAGCAGGCGATCCTTGCGCGGATATCCCCCGACTACCAGAACACCACGCTGTACATGTCGGTAGTGCGCTCGATGTCGCCGAGCCAGCGTGCCCTGCTGACCGCCTGGTTGAACGGCACCCCGTGGCAGCCTTGAAGGAGGAGAACCCCATGCCCGTTGCCCTGCATATCCCCGCGCAGCCGGACCAGCAGCTGCGCCCCAGTCGCATCATTGCCCAGGGCTTGCTCAACCCTCGCGGCGTCTGCCTCCAGGACGATGGCAGCCTGCTGCTGGCCGAAGCCGGCTCCGGGTTGCCGGACCAGCCCTTCAGCGGTCGCATCAGCCGGCTGCGAGCGAACCCGCAGGTGCCTGGGGAGTACTTGCCGCCGCAAGTGCTGGCCCAGGGTTTTCGCTCGATGAACATGCAGTCGCGCATGTTGCGCGACGAAATCATGGGCCTGTCGGACATCGCGCTGGGGGCCGGGCGGTGCCTGGCCAGCCAGACCGACTATGTCGCAGGTTCGAAACTCATCGACCTGCAATACAGCCCGCCCGAGCCCGTGTTCCACAGCCGCGGCAACCTCAACTCGTTGTGCTATCACCCCGCTCGCCAGAGCTGGATGGCGGTCAAGCCCGACAGCAACCAGTTGGTGGAATTTACCGGCGACGGCGAGCAGGTCCTGGCCCAGTTGCCCGACCTGGACCAGGGCCAGGAAGCGGTGCCGGTGACCGTGGTGCCCGAGCCGCACACCGGGGCGGTGCTGGTCAGCCTGTTTTCCGGCGAACTGCGCCGCGACCCGGCGCGCCTGGGCATCGAGTTTGCCGACAAGGCCGGCCAGGTGATCCGGGTCTGGCCCGACAACGGACGGATCGAGGTGCTGGTGCGCGGTCTGCAATTGCCCACCGGCCTGGCGCTGGACCCACACGGCAAGATCCTGGTGCTGGAGTTGTGCGACCGGCTGCTGCAGCCCCTGCAACCCGACTGGGCGGGCGAGGCCTTGCATGGCGGCTTCGAGCGTTTCAGCGGGCGCCTGCTGCGCTGCGATTTGCAACAACGCAGCGTGCAGGTACTGGCTGATGGGTTGGACACCCCCTCCAACCTGTGCTGCCTCGAGGACGCCGTACTGGTCAGCGAAGGCATGGGCTTGAGTGGGCGGGCGATCCCCACGCAGGACAACCAGGCAGTGCCGCTGACCGGGCGCTTGCGCAGGGTGCAATTGTGATGTGCTGCGGGAAATCCCGGGGAGTGGACAGGACATGATCCAGCTGTTCGACGGTGTCGCGTTCATCGAGGAGGGGCCAGAGAGGCCCCTCGATACCTCGCGTCCCTACCTGTACAACGATCATGGCCTGGCGCGGTTCCACCCTGCCCCCCTGGGTCGGCTGATCCCCCAGGCCGAGAAGAACCATGAACTGCTGCTCGGACACTGCTACGAGAACATTGGCCACAAGCGCAAGAGCATCCAGGGCCGCAGCGGTGCTTATGAAATCACCGAATTCGACTTTCGCAGCAAGACCGGCGAGGTCGTCTACCAACCTCTCTGGGCCACTGCCCACAACGCACAAGCCTTCGGCATGACCCTGCTCGAAAGTGGCGAGTGCATTCACTTCCAGCACCCGCACCTGGTCCTGGGCCAGTTCACCTACGGCAAGTGGGCGGGCCACCAGTCGCCCTATCTTGGCCCGGCCCGCCTGCGAGAGCTCCTGAGCTACAACCCCACGGACCTGGAGTATCACGACTTTGCCCATGTGTTTTTCGCCCGCCACGGGCGCTTGCCGCTGGTGATCAGCGTTGCGCGCTGGTTACCCGCTGCACGGCAAATCTACCTGGCGGACCTGTGGCTCAAGCCGGGCGATGCCCTGGTGCTCCCACCTCAGTGCCCATCACCCGATCCTGGCGCTGGCCGACTGGACAGCAGCGCAGCCTCGCAAGTGGTGGATCTGCACGGCAACCGCAACGCCGCGCTGGCTTGCTGGTTCAGCGACGGCGAGCACAGCCTGCAGACCGAGACCATCCTTGCCGACCAGCCCACCATGAACTCCAGGGAACACAGCCCCCACTATCATCAGGAGCAGACCCCGACCCGACACACCCCTGCGCCGAACTGGCCGAATGTCGACTTCGCCCCACCGTTGTCCAACTGAACCTCCACCCAAAAAAACGGGGCCCTTACAGGGCTAATGCCGATCAGTTGAGGAAATTGTAGGAGCGAGGCTTGCCCGCGATGGACTTCAGAGCGCTGTGTTTATCCAGTAAACACGCGCTACCGTTAACGACCATCGCGAGCAATCGAGCGTCGACCGGCTGCTCCTACGGGGATCACCTTGCTTAATTGACTGGCATTAGCCCTGGCAGGGCCCCGTTTTCATCGATGTGAAATGCCCGCTTGGGCGATCGGAACGGTGGTGCAGATCTGCTTCAACAACCGCCAGGCCTGACCAGCAAGCCCCCCAGCAGCAAGTTCAACGCCGCTACGCCCTCGGCCAGGCGCGCCTGGCCCTCTTCGGCCTCGGCAATCCAGAATGCGGCCTCGGCCAGGCTGCCGTAGATCAGCGAGGCCAGGGCGTGCGAGTTGACCGGAACGATGATGCCCTGGCGTATCAGGTTGTCGATCAGTTGCCGCAGCGAGTCCACGCAATAGCGCTGCGCATCCGGCGATGCGCCTCCCAGCACCGCCCGGGCATCACGCAGGACGATGCGCTGGATCGGTGGCTCCACGGCCATCTCGAGGTAAGCGCGGCAACGCTGGCAGAAACCCTCCCAGGCATCCTCGGCGCTATCGGTGATCGCCCGCAGGCGCGCGTCCATCTCGGCATCGAGCTCCGCCACCACCGCCGCCAGCAAGCCTTGCTTGTCACCGAAATGGTGGTAGAGCGCTCCCCGGGTGAGGTGCACCTGGGCCGTCAGGTCATCCATCGAGGTCTGTGCATAACCGCGTTCGCCGAACAGCTGGCGCGCGGTGGCCAGCAATGTGGCGCGGGTTACTTCCATTTCAGCACGGGTACGGCGCGCCATCCGGCGGTTTCCTTTTTCTGCGGCAAGACGAGAGCATCGTCACCGATGCGATGTCGGCATTTTCCCGGCCATCCAACGCCATGACAAGCGCGCAGGCCTGCCACTCAACGCGCGAGCAGCTCGGTGATCGCGCGTTCGATCACCACGGTATCCGCGTCGTTGAGCCCCTCACCGGCCACATGGCCCCAGTCGGACTCGAGCACACGCAGCTCGGCATTGGCGATACCTCGCGCCTCTCGCTCTGCGTCCAGTACCGGGAAGTAGAGGTCGCTGGAGGACGGCATGATGACGGTGTCGGCCTTGATCGCCGCAAGGGCCTGGTCGATGTTGCGGTCATAGCGTGCGTTGGCACTGATGTCCGCGTGCTGGCCCATCCACAGCTGGGCCAGCAGGTCGTTGGCATCGCGCTTGAGAAACCAGCCCTCCCAGAAATCGATCAGGAAATCCTCAAGCGTGGCATAACCCAGCACCCGCTGATCCAGGCGTTCGCGGAAAAACGCCTGGGAAAATCCCCAGCCGGCATAGATGCGCGCCGCGACCCGCAGGCCGCGATGCGGTGCCTGGTCATAGAACCCCTGGTCGAAGACCGGGTCGAGCTCGATCGCCGCCCGTACGCTGTCGAAAAACACGTGGAAGTGCCGCGAGGTTCGTGCCGCGCTCTGGAAGGTGAACAGCCGCTCGACCTGGTCGGGATACGCCGCCGCCCACTCGAACGCCTGGGCGCCACCCAGCGACCAGCCGATGGCCAGGCGGATCTTGCCGATCCCGAAATGCTCGCTCAGCAGGCGCTGCTGCTGCACGACATTGTCATGCACGGTGATGTGCGGGAAACGATTGCCGTTCTGCGGCGCCGGGGTATTGCTGGGGGAACTCGACAGACCGTTGCCGAATGCATCGGGCACGATGATGAAGTACTTGCGTGGGTCCAGCGCACGGCCCTCACCGATCAGCCAGGCGGCGTCGTCGTGGGTGGCGGCGAAGGACGTCGGGTAGACGATGACATTGTCCTTGGCGGCGTTGAGTTCACCGTAGGTCTGGTAGGCAAGCCTGGCCTGGCGCAGGCAGCGACCGGATTGCAACTGGATGTCGCCGAGTTCGAAAATTTCCGCGTTCATGGATCGGGCTCCCTCGGCCGGGCCGAGTGACGATGGTTGAGTGGGGCCAGGCTGCCGGCCCCGGTTATCGGTCAAGGCAGGCGATAGGCAATGACGTAATCGCCGCGCGCCTTGTCAGGGCCCTGGGCGCCACCGGCGGTCACCACCACGTATTGGCGCCCACTGCGGCTGCCCTGGTAGCTGATGGGGGTGGCCTGGCTGCCCACGGGCAGGCGGCCCCTCCACAGGACCTGGCCGGTACGGCTGTCCATGGCGCGCAGGTAGTAGTCCATGCTCCCGGAGAAGAACACCAGCCCACCCTGGGTGACCAGCGGCCCGCCCATGGTGGGCATGCCGATGGGCATGGCCAGACCTGACAAGGCCCCTGCCAGCGGGGTGTCCTCGGTGCTGCCCATGGGGACCTGCCAGGCGATCTGCCCGGATTTCAGGTCGATGGCGGTCAGGGTGCCGTAGGGCGGGGCGATGCAGGGCACACCTAGTGGCGAGGTGAACATCCCGTGAATGACACCGTAGGGCGCCCCTCGCTGCTCGGCGTAGTTGCCCGATGCCCCGGTGGGGTTGTAACCGGCCGCCAGGGCCTGCTCGTGCTCGATGAACTGCGCCCAGTGGGCGATGCGAATGTCATTGACCAGCAGCAGGCCGGTGCTCTCGTCGACCGCGCCACCGCCCCAGTTGATGCCGCCGTAGTAGCCGGGATACATCAGGGATTTGCGGGTGCTCAGCGGGGTGAAGTCACCGACGTAGTGCATACGTTTGAACTGGATGCGGCAATACAGCTGGTCGAGGGCGGTCATGCCCCACATGCGTTGTTCGGTCAACGGCGTGTAGCCCAGCGATACGCTGGAATACGGCTGTTGCGGCGCCGGATGCTGGCCCGCTGGCGCCCCGGCGGCGCTGACCGGACGCGATTCGACCGGAAACACTGGCCGTCCATCCCGGCGATCGAGCACGAACACCTGCCCGGTCTTGGTCAGCACAATGACCACAGGGGTGGTGTCGCCATTGCCGGTGGGCAATTCGTGGAGGATGGGCTGGGCAGCCACATCGTAATCGTGCAGGTCATGGTTGACGGTCCTGAAATGCCAGCGGTCGATACCAGTGCGGACGTCGATGGCGACCACCGAGGCGTTGTAGGTCTCGGCAGCCAGCGAACGGTCAGCGCCCCAGAAGTCCGGGGTCTGGTTGCCCGTGGGAACGTAGATCAGGCCAAGCGCCGGGTCGTAGGACGCGGTCCCCCAGAAGTTTGGGGTCTCATCCGGGTAGATCTGGCCCGGTGGCAGTGGTCGCCCGCGCTTCGGTGCGGCAGGGTCCCAGGCCCATACGAGCTTGCCGGTGCGCACATCCCAGCCGCGTACCACGCCCGACGGCTCGCCGCGCGCCGCCCAGTCCTGCATGCGTGCGCCGGTGACGATCACATCGCCAGCCACCAAGGGCGCCGAGGTCGGGTAATAGGATGCCCGGGCCCGATCGCTCAGGCCATCGAGCAGGTTGACCTGGCCGTTCTCGCCAAACCCAGGGCATACAGCGCCGTTGTGCGCGTCCAGGGTGATCAGTCGAGCATCGAGGGTGGTCAGCACGATGCGCGTGCTGCACAAGGCCTCGCTTTTGCCTGGCGCGGCCTCAGCCTCGTGCCAGGAGGCCAGGCCACGGCAACGCTGCCACTCCTTCGATTGCACCTGCGGATCGTAGGCCCACTTCTGCTCGCCGGTTTCGGCGTCGACAGCCACCACCTTGCTGTAGGGCGTGCAGACATACAGCAGCTCGCCGAGCTTGATCGGCGTGCCCTGGAACGCCGCCTCGCCCGTGGGCAGGTCGCCGGTGCGGTACTGCCAGGCCACCTCCAGACCGGCAACGTTCGAGGTGTCGATTTCGCTCAACGCCGAATAGCGGCTGCCACGTGTATTCTGGCCATACTGCGGCCAGTCGGGATCGCCGGCCTCCGGGCCTGCATCGCCCGACGCCGCTTGCGCAGCCTCCAGGCCGGGCAACGTGACGCTAGCCGGGTGGGGCTGGAAAGCCGAGAGCACACCAACCAGCAATACCCCCAGCAACACCGGCAGCAACCGATTGCGTACACCCCGCGCACCCGCCACGCCCCCGCTGTTGCGCAGCTGCGGGTAACAGGCCGTGACGATGCACGCCACCACCAGGAACATCGTCACCCGGGGCACCCACTGCCAGTAATCGAAGCCGACCTCCCACCAGGCCCATGCCAGGCTCATGACCAGCAACGCCACGCTGGCGCCCAGTGCATAGCTGCGCTGGTACCACAGGCCATGGGCGACAACGCCCAGCATCAGCCCTGCCACGGCATAGAACCCGCTGCCACCCAGCAGCAAGAGCCACACGCCGCCAACCAGCAGCGCGGCACCGATCAGCGCCACGCCGCCCGCCAGTACGCGGGTGAACATCCCTGTACCTCTCATGCCATCTCCCCAATCCTGTGAAAACCGCTCAGGCACGATCACGCCCCTCGCCTGACGGCGGCACGTGATCGGTCAAGGTATTGAGAGCCCGGGCGTGACATCGCCCGGGCCTTGCGTCATTTCGCGGCGTTGGCCTGGGCGGCCATCACCTCGGGCTTGCTCCCACCCATGCCCAGGGTGAGCGTCAGCAACAGTGCCAACGCGGCCAGGCCGGCTGCCAGCCACAGGTTGGCGGTCAACCCCAGCCCATCCACTGCCTGCCCGCCAGCCCAGGAGCCCAGCGAAATGCCGACGTTGAACACGCCGACGTACAGTGCGGTGGCAATTTCGACGGCAGCGGGCGCCGCCTTCATCATCCAGGTCATCAGGCCCACCGACACGCCGCCGTAGGCGAGCCCCCAGGCCAGCAGGACCAGGCCGCCACCCACTTGATTGGCGCCGAGGCTCAGGAACAGCAACGGAGTCAGCAGGAGCCCGACGGCGATGGCCATCAAGGTCAGCGTGGTGCGCCGCGCGGCGATGATGCCTGCCAGGAAGTTGCCGATGATGCCCGCGGTGCCGTAGGCGAACAGCAAGGCGCCGATCCACTGCGGATCGAACCCGGACACCGACAACAGCAAGGGACGCACGAAAGTGAAGGCCATGAAGTGTCCGGCCACCAGCAGCAGGGTCAGCACCAGGCCGGCCTGCAGTTTGCGGTTGGTCAACTGCACGGCGAACTGGCGCAACGTCACCGAGCCATGCACCGGCAGTGACGGGATCACCGCCAAGTTAATCAGCAGCACCAGCGCACTGAGTATCGCCATACTGCCGAACGCCCAGCGCCAGCCGGCGAAGTCACCGATCAGCGCCCCCAGCGGTACGCCCAGGACGGAGGCGGCCGCCACCCCGCCGAAAATGATCGAGGTGGCCAGGCCAATCGATTGCCCCGGGACCAGCCGCGCGGCAAGGCCGCCGGCAATGGCCCAGATCCCACCCATGCAGAAACCGACCAGCACCCGTGCAGCCAGCATCCAGGCCATGCTCGTGGCCAGGGCCGAGGCAATGTTGGCGATCACCAGCAGGCCGAGCAAGCCGCAGAGAATCCGGCGTCGATCCAGATTGCCTGCGGCGATCACCACCAGAGGGGCGAAGAACGCCGCCAGCAAGGCTGGCAACGAGATCATCAGACCGGCGTTACCGGTGGAGGTACCCAGCGTGTCGGCGATGGTGGTGAGCAGGCCGACCGGTAGCATTTCGGTGGTGACCACGGAGAACGTGGCAAGCCCTACGGCAGCGACCGCCAGCCAGGGGTGGCGGACGTTCGATGCACTGTCAGCGTTTGCAGATGCACTCATGATTGCAGATCCCTTGAATGAAAATCAGGCGTCGCCGATGACACGAGGTCCCGTGGCGCCACGGATGATTCGAACTTCCCTGAGGCAGGCCCTGATACCCCCTGCCACCATCATACATACAGAATGTATGTATAAACTAGCATGCCTCCCCTACACCGACAACCGCCTGGTTGCCGGTGCCTGCTACTCAGTCTGGGGGCTCCTGCCGCGCCCGCGTTGGCAGCGGGAGCTCGACGGCCAAATGAACGAACAAGCTGTCGTCCTGCGTCCTTCGGCGGTCTTGGAAACATGACCATTGGCCAACCGCTCGCCCCGCCGCTGCGAGCACAGGGTCAGGTCGAAACGCCCTTGCCGGTCACCGCTCAGCCATTGCGCCTCGGCCATGTCCAGCTCCACCTGACACAGCGCAAAAGCGCCTTGCTGGGAGCCTCCCTGGCAGGCGCAGGCCTCACAACAGCTTCCTCTGCTCGGTCATGCGCAAGCGCGCGTGGTAATAGTCTGGCGCACCATAGGTGACGTTCGCCGCCGCTCCCGTACCGCCACCATGGATGTCGGTGAACACCGCACACTGGCTGATGTAGAAGTTCTTGCAGAAGTTGATCGACAACAGCGCGCCCATCTCCTGCGAGACCTGGCGCATTGCGTGCTCCACCCCGGCATCGACGGTGTACAGGCCAAGGCCCAATGCGCCATGGTGCTGGCCGATGGTGCGCAACTCGGCGAGCAGCGCACGCAGGTCAGGCGGCTGGACCAGGAACGAAACCGGCCCGCGGATCTCCCGGCCATAGTGTTCGACGCTGCTGGCAAAGCCCTCGCGCACGGCAATCAGTGAAGGCGTGACGATGCAGGCATGTGGGTAGTCGGGGTCGTGGACAGTTTCAGCATGGCGCAGCACACGGGCAAAGCGTGCACTTTCGCAGGCACGGATCTCGGCCAGGCTCTGCGGCGCCACCAGCGCTCCCAACAGCTCGCGGGCACAAGGGAAACGTGCCAGCACCTGCTCGACTCGCTCGACCAGATCACGTTCGAACTGCGCCACCGACACCACGCCGTCCACCACGCGAATGCCTTCAGGCAGCACGTACAACGTCTGCGGTGAAGTACATAACTGCGCAGAGAAGGAGCACAAGCCGAAGGCCAGGTTCTCGAGCATGCCGTCGTAGTCGCTGGTCGAGTGCAGGAAGACCGGGGTCTGGGCGCTCTGCTGGGTCATCACCCGGGCCTGCCAGGCATGCTGGCGCAGCCAACTGCCGAATTCGGCGCCGCCCATATAGTCGATCAGGCGCACGTCGGGGTGCAGGGCCGCCTGCCGGTAGGCGGCCGGGTCATTGCTGTGGAACAGGTTGACGATGTCATGGGGCACCCCGACCTGAGCGCACGCTGCCTTCAGTACCTTGACCGTCAAGGCCATCGGCAGCACGGCCTGGTCATGGCCAATGACGACCACCGGGCACCCGGCAGCGAGCGAAGCGAACAGCCCCGGATAAGCGCCCCAGGTCGGCACCACCTGCCCGGCGTAGACCAGCGACAGGCCCACCGGCATGGTCGCGAACTGCCGCGACAGGCGCTGGCAGCTACCCTGCCTTTCCATCATTGGCGCTTCGAACTGGCAGCTCATCTCGCGGGCCACCGCCAGCACATGGGCCACCGACTCCAGCGCACGCGCCTGGGCATGCACGGCATTGGCATGAAACCCCATGAACAGGCCATGCCCACTGGTGTGCATACCGACCTGGGCAAACAGGAAGGTATCGTCCTGGAGCCGGGCGATGACCTCGCACAACAAGGCGCAGCGCAGTTCGATGTTGAGCTGCTGCCACTTACGCTTGGCGACCTCGGCCCTGCTCGCCAGCTGCGAGAAATCTTCGACCCGGTAGCGGATACCCAGGTCGAAGCCGTAGGGTGAGCGCTCGCTCCCTGCCCAGCGCTGATCAGGCTCGGTCGACACCTGCGGCGTGGTGTGAAGCGGCGCATCGAGCAAGCGCCTGAAGCGGCTCTCGCCCTGCTCGACCTGCGCGCGATCATAGTCAGCCAGCTCATCGGAGAATGGGCTGTAGGGCCGACGTGTGCGCACCGCTTCGCTGGCGGCCTCGAGCATGGGCGCATGCTGTGCCCGCCAGGCCTTGAGCTTGCGTGCATTCATGCCGCGCCGCCTGTTTCCACAGCTCCGGCGAAGGCTTCGCGAGCCGGCATCTGCGCGCTGAACAGGGCATCCAGTTCGCGCGGCCCTTGCGTACGCGCCATGCGGACGAACTCCGCGGCATCCGCCCCGACGCAGTAATGCGTGTCGGGTACCGCGCTGCTCAGGACCTCGAGGATGGCGCGAGCAAAATCCTGCTCGCTCGTGGTCGCCTGGCCTGCCAGCGCCTCACTGGCCTCGAGGAACGCACTGAACGACGGCCCGTAGATGGCGCGGCACTCGCCGTCGGCCTGGTCGAGTACCTGCTGGCCGGTAGTGGCGAACTTGCCCCAGATCGGCGTGTGGATAGCACCGGGCTGCACCACGCTGACACTCACTCCAGAGTGCTCCAGCTCGCGGCGCAGTGCGTCGGTGAAGGCCATCTTGGCGAACTGGGCAATGGAATAGGCCCCCAGGTACGGCACGGCAATACTGCCCAGGCCGGAGGTGACGTTGACCACCCGTCCACCACAACGACGCAGTTGCGGCAGCGCCGCCTGGGTCACCAGTAGCTGGCCGATCACATTGGTCTCCAGCTGGCGGCGCAGCTCGTCCGGGCACAACAGCTCCAGCGGGCTGGGCACACAGATCCCGGCATTGTTCACCAATCCCCATAGCGGCCGGCCATCGCTGAGTTCGGCGATGCGGGCGAAGGCAGCCGCGACCGAATCGCTGCAGCTCACATCCAGGCGGATCGGCTCGATATCCGGGGCCTCGTCGAACAGCCCCTGGACATTGCGTGCGGCGGCGAATACCTGGAACCCCTGCTGCGCGAGCAGCAGGGCCGCGGCGAGGCCGAGGCCGGAAGAAGCGCCGGTGACGAGTACGGATTTCTTGTGCATGACAGTTCCTTGTCTGGTAAGGGGTGGCTTACTGGCGCAGCACCGCGTGGTCATCGAACAGCAACGATGCCTGCAGGCGTTCACGCATGCTCCTTGCCGGTGCCAGGAGCATTCCCATGTCGCGTTTCAAACGCGGGATAAAGCGGTCGTACTGCTCCACTTCGCTCAGCGCCCGCGAGGCATCGACGATGGCCCGGGCGCGGGGTTGACGCAGCGTTTCATAGCGGCGCAGGGCTACCGTCGGATCGGCGCCGTCGGCCAGCGCATGGCCCAGCACCGCGGCATCCTCGATTGACAACCCGGCGCCCTGGCCGAGGCTGGTGAGCATCGGGTGGGCCGCATCGCCCAGCAGGGTCACCCGCCCCTGCGACCAGGTAGTCGGGAACGAGCGGTCCTTGGCATCGACGCTGATGACCGACTCGCTGGGGGTGCTGCGCATGATGTCACCGACGATCGCCGGCCAGCCGGCATAGACCTCGGCCACGTCGGCGCTGGTACCTTGCCACTGCTGGGCCTGCCGGTTGGGCATGTTGGCGGTGCCCCACCAGTACACCCAGCCGTCGCCGATGTCGATGATGCCGACCCGCTTGCCCTTGCCCCAGTAATGCACCACGTACCCGGGGGTGATCTGCCGGTGGCTGTACTTGACCAGCGCCAGCCAGCAGATGTAACCCGCCTCCTGCACTACGCTGCGCACGCCCATGGCCTCACGCACTGCCGAGTGGTAGCCATCGGCCCCCACCAGGATGTCGCCGCTGGCTACGCTGCCATCCTCGAAACGCGCCTGCACACCGGTGGCGTCCTGTTCGAAACCGG